>NZ_LDPY01000002.1:0-300000 GCF_001038505.1 Puniceibacterium sp. IMCC21224 | reverse complement strand
GCACTTCAACACTTCGCCAGAGCCCTTCCGCCTCTCGGCCTGGTTCGGCCCGAACCATCCCAGCCTGGTGACGGGCCTGCCGCCCGGCGAAAAGCAGATCGACTACACCGCGATGGACGTCACCGAAGGCGGCACTTCGATCCCTTACTGGATGGAAGACCCGCACATCCGCGCCGAGTTCGAGCAGCACCTCAAGGATACCGGCGGAACTGTGCGGATGGATCCGGCGCTCTATGAGAAGCCTGAATGAACGCGATGAGCGAGATTGCGGAAACCGGACAGGACGGCGGGCGGATCTTTTTCTCTGAGGCGGGCCGCAGCCTGATCGAAGAGGATGAGATAGCGCTGATCTCGGTCGGGGTCGATATCGGGTCGTCGACCTCGCACCTGCTGTTCTCGTCGATCACCTTAGAGCGGATGGACACGCGCTATATTGTGGCGGCGCGCGAAGTCTTGTTCGAGAGCGAGATCCTGCTGACCCCCTATGCGGCCGAAAACACCATCGACGCGGGTGCTTTGGGTCGCTTTATTGCGGCCCAATACGTGGCATCAGGACTGACCCCCGAAAAGATCGATACCGGTGCGTTGATCCTGACCGGCACGGCCGCGCGCCGCGCCAATGCGCGTGCAATCGGCGAATTGTTTGCCGGTGAGGCGGGCAAATTTGTGGCCGTAAGCGCCGGGGATGCGCTGGAAACACTGATGGCGGCGCAAGGGTCGGGCGCGGCGGCACTGTCGATGCAAGGCCCGGTGGTCAACGTTGATATCGGCGGCGGCACAACCAAACTTGCCGTTTGTGAAGACGGTGAGGTTGGTGCTGTGACAGCGCTGGATGTAGGGGCGCGGCTGCTGGCGTTTGACAGCGCCGGGCGCATTGTGCGGCTCGAACCGCATGGCGCGCGGCATCTCGCGGATGCAGGCATCGCCAAGGGGCTGGGTGAAGTGTTGAGCGCGCAGGAACGCACTGTCCTGGCCGCCGGCATGGCGACGCGAATTTGCGAGGCGCTTTGCGGGCAGGACCCCATGGGCTACCTCCGCCTTGCACCGATTGTGCCGCCTGATACGGCGCGGCTGGTCTTTTCCGGCGGCGTCTCGGAATACATCGCCAGCCCCGGCCAGCTGTCCGACGATCTCGGTCCTGAGCTTGCCCTCGCGGTGATCGAACAACTTAGATCCGCCACCATCGTTGCGGCACGTCAGCGCATCCGCGCAACTGTTGTCGGGGCTTCGCAATACACCGTGCAGGTTTCTGGGGCGACGATCTTTCTTGACCCGGGCGACGCTTTGCCGCTGCGCAATTTACCGGTGATTGCGCCGAAGCTTTCGCTGGGCGACGAGATCGACGCTGACGCGGTTGCCGTCGAGGTCGGTATCGCGATCGAACGCATGGGTTTGGCTCACGGTGAGAGCCCCTGCGCGATTGCGATACCGTGGCAAGGATCTGCCACTTACGACCGCCTTGCCGCCCTGGCCAAGGGGCTGGTGGCAGGATTGCGACCGCTTATCGATACGGGTCATCCGCTGGTGGTGGTCTGCGACGGTGATATCGGCGGCCTTCTTGGTATGCAGGCGCGCAGCGAAGAGAACGTGCCCGGCCCAATCGTTTCGATCGACGGTATACAGTTGTCAGAGTTCGATTTTGTTGACATCGGCGCCGTAATCCGCGCAACCGGGGCCGCGCCCGTGGTTGTGAAATCCTTGCTGTTTCCCACCGGATGATCCTATGACCTCACAAAATATACCCCGCAAAATTCGCGCGATCTGGCCGCCGCTGCTGCTTGGTGCTGCCGCGCTTGGCTATACGATCTGGGCGCAGGACTATGGCAAGGTGGCGCGGCTTATGCCCACAGTTGTCGGCGCGGTGACAATTTTGCTTTGCCTGCTGGATATGGTGTCGCGGCTTGACAATCGGGTCGGTCGCGCGCTGCAAATCGGACTGGGTGCCGATTTTAACAATCGTGAAATGACTCACGACCCAACTGTGCGCAGTGAGCTGATGCAAATTGGCTGGATGATCGGCTGTATTGTCGCCTTCCTGCTGATCGGCATCCTGCCGACAATCCCTCTGTTCATCACTGGCTACATGATCCTGCGGGGCAAACAGCCCTGGCTGGCCTCGCTGATCTCGGGGTTGGTGGTGTTGGGATTCGTGGTGGTCGTGTTTGAAATCCTGCTCGATTACCGGCTTTACCGCGGCGTCCTTTTGGGTGCCGAGGGTCTGGGCCTTTGGTGAAGGGGGCGGGGCATTCCGGTCACGCCAGGCACCCACCAGAAACCGCGATAGCAACGCGGACAGAAACCTAAAATGGAGGAAACGACATGCCAAATCAATTGATCCGGGGCGCCGTTATGGCGCTCGCCGCGCTTGGCGCCAGCGCCGGGGCGGCATTCGCCGAATGGCCCGAAGAACCGATTATATTTGTGGTGCCCTACAGCCCCGGCGGCGGCTTTGATGCCTATGTCCGCGCTGTCGCGCCCGAGCTGGAACAGATCCTCGGGACCGAAGTAGTGGTCGAAAATATTCCCGGCGCAGGCGGACAAAAGGGGGCATCGACGGTCTATCGTGCTGACCCGGACGGCTATACCATCGGCATCTTTAACGTGCCGGGCCTGACGGTGCCGCAGCTTTTGGGAAAATCGTCGGGCTATGATCTGACGGATGTGACTTGGATCGCCAACCTTGCCACATCGAAATACGCGCTTGCTGTCAAGGCCGGCAGCAGCTTTCAAAGCCTTGAGGACATCTGCGGACAGGGCAAACCGTTCAAGCATTCGGATACCGGCCCGGCCTCGACCTCATCGGTGACGGCGCGGATCGCCATGTCGCTGATTGATTGTCCTATCATCAACGTAACCGGCTACAAAGGGTCGACAGATACGATCGTTGGCCTGATGCGCGGCGAAGTTGATGCAACCATCAAACCGGTGGCGCAGCTGCAGAAATATGCCGAGAGCGGCGATGTACGCATCCTCATGACTTTTGAGAATGAACGCTCGATCGAAGATGTGCCAACCTCGACCGAACTTGGGTACCCGGACTTCGCCAATTTCGACTTGCGCCGGATCGTTGGTGGCCCTCCGGGCATCCCCGATGACATCCGCGACGCGCTGTCAGATGCGCTGATCGCGGCGGCCGACTCGGCTTCGGTGGCGGAATGGTCCGAAAGCTCCAACAACCCGATGGACCCGGTGGGCGCAGTTGCGGCCACAAAGATCATGTCGGATCTGATGACCTTTTATGCGCAGTACAAAGACGTGCTGTCCGAGTAGTCGCCTGACCAATGGGGCGGCGCCAAATGCGGCCCGCCCCGCACCACATATAACACGAGGCAGCCACACCATGGGCTTGGATATCCTGCTCGACGCGACCTTTACCGTCTTCACGAGTGGTTCGATCATTTATATTTTTCTCGGCGTACTGCTGGGCTTGTGCTTTGGGGTGATACCGGGGTTGGGCGGCACCACTGCGCTGGCGCTGCTGATCCCGGTGACGTTCACAATGGAAAGCCTCGATGCGATGTACCTGGCTGGCGGGGTGATGGGGGCGACGTCGTTTGGTGGGTCGATCACCGCCATCCTGCTGAACACGCCGGGCACCGCCCCAAACGCCGCGACCACCTTTGACGGCTACCCGCTGGCGCAGCAGGGCAAGGCCGGGCTGGCGATCGGTGCCTCAGCCGCAGCCTCTGCGATGGGCGGTCTTATCGGGCTGTTCACCCTGCTGCTTGTCATTCCGGTGGCACGCGAGCTGGTGCTGGCCTTTGGTCCTGCCGAGTTCTTTTTGCTCACCATCTTTGGCCTTGTGGCCATTGCCGTTTCGGCCCGAGGCAAGCTGCTGCGCGGCCTCATCGCCGGCGGTTTCGGGCTGATGCTGGCCTTTGTCGGGTCTGATACCGTGTCGGGCGAAATCCGCTTTGCTCTGGACAGCGACTACCTATGGGACGGCGTGCCTTTGGTGCCGACGCTCACCGGGATGTTCGCCCTGAGCCAGATGATCGAACTGGGGCTAAAAGGTGGATCGGTTGCCGCCAAGGGTGAAGACGCCGGCCGCAAGATCACCGGTGTCTGGGAGGGTGTGCTTTCCGTCTTCAAAAACTGGACGGTGCTGCTGCGTGGATCAGCCATCGGCACCATCATCGGTGCGATCCCCGGACTGGGCGGCACGGTGGCCAGCTTCATCGCCTATACGTCGACCGTGCAATCGTCCAAGAACCCGGAAAGCTTTGGCAAGGGCAACATCCTTGGCGTCATCGCGCCAGAGGCCGCGAACAACGCCAAGGATGGCGGATCACTGGTGCCGACGGTGGCCTTTGGCATTCCCGGCAGTGCTGAAACTGCGCTTTTCCTCGGCATCCTTGTGCTGCATGGGATTGAGCCGGGGCCAACGATCCTGCTTCAGAATCAGGCCGAGGTTTACGGTCTTATCCTCGCGCTGACCCTTTCGGCGGTTGGAGCTTCGGTGATTGGGCTGCTGCTGTCGCGCTGGCTGGTGCTTATCACCTACGTCAACGTCCATTTTCTGGTGCCAGTGGTGGTCGCGGTGTCACTGACCGGGGTTTACGTGCTGGATGGCAAGCTGGGCGATGTGATCCTTGCGATGGTTATGGGGGTGGTGGGCTATCTGATGATCCGCTTTGACTATCCGCGCCTGACTCTGGTGATTGCTCTGGTGCTGGGCGAAACCGCCGAGCGATCGTTCCACCAGACTCAGCTGATCTCGGATTATGACATGTTGGGCTTTATGGCCGGACGGCCGCAATCGCTTGTCCTGATTGTGTTGATCCTTCTGACCTTGTTGCTGCCGGGGCTGCGCAAGACGCGCCTGTTTGGTGGCAAGATGCGGCGCGAGCGTGTCTGACGCTTGATCGTCGGCTGTGACTTTTAACGCGAAACCAAACGGGGGGCCAATATCTGGCCCCCCGAAACGCATTGATCAGACGACGCGTGCATCCGCTATTCAGGCGGCTCAATCATCACCGCCGTTTCATGTGGCACCACTTTGTAAATGAGCAGTGGCACCAGGCAGGGCGGCGCCACGACCTGACCATCCCGGATATCAAACTGGCCACCATGAAAGTCGCATTCGATCACATGCCCCTCTAGATACCCTTCGGACAGTTCACCGGGGCCATGGGTACACATGTTGTCGGTGACAAAAAACTCATCCTCGACGCGGTAGACCGCAAGTTCGAGGCGGTCGGTTTCAACCTTGATGATTCCACCTTCGGGAACGTCAGATTTGGCGCAAAGTTCGATCAGGTTTTCAGTATCTGTCATGGGATCCTCAAAAATTACCGTTGCGAGGATAATAAGTGGAACACTGTTTCATATACAAGAAATAGCACGCTGATTTTTTTGAGTCGTTCCGCGATGCGGAAGGGCCGGGCAAGAGGTAAGTTGCCACTGAAAACCCTTTGTTTTCAACTAAATTCGCATCCAAAATTCGCAACCTCCCGTGAGTATTCCACATGAAAGAATATTGTTCTGCATAACGTTGCGCGCTACAGTCGGCCCCAAGGAGGATCCGAAATGGACAAGAAAACAGATGAACCGCAAGAGGCGCATGACCACGATCATGACGACAGCACGGCCCCCGGACCTGCGGGCTATTATCACAGCCAGAAAGACCGGATTTTTGTGCGTCCAATTCAGGGCGGGTATAATCTGGGCTGGGAACTGGAACGCCTGCGCGCCATGCCCCGTGTCCGTAAGGCGAGCGAGATAAAATTTGTTGACGGGCCACAGGCCTACTCGCGCCACTATGTGGAGCCAAAGGACGGTATCACCCAGCTATTCCACCTGCATCTTGAGGAATACGGCCCCGGCGGCAAAAGCCAAAAGCATGGCCACGTCAACGAGGCCGCGTTTTATATCCTCGACGGCGAAGGTTACGAGATCCATGACGAGATCAAGTACGAGTGGAAGGCCGGAGACGTGGCGATTGTTCACAACAACTGCGTCCATCAACACTTTAACGCGTCAGATACCAAACCCGCCCGCGCGCTGGTGCTGAAAACCAAACCAATGTTCGTGTTCATGAACATGCTGTTCCAGAAAACTGTTGAACCGCGCGATACCACCCCAGCACCCGGTGGCGAAAACTTTACCGTGCGCGAAGAAGAAGACGATTTTAATCATCCTGAAGAGGGCTACTGATCATGGCATGGGGAGAGACTTCCGTCTGGCTCGACGGGACCGAGAATATGGGCCTTTATCAGGATCTGCTGGATGATGCCGCCGCGCGTCCGGCGCGCGATGCCGAGCGAAAAAAGGTTGTCCATCCGCAGGATATGCCGTGGGAAATGTCCCGCCAGGGGCTGCTAAAGCACCTCATCAACGAGTCGATGAACACCCGGATCGAAACGATGGACGCCTATATGCAGATTGTTCCGCCCGGTTCCAAATCGGGCAAGCACCGCCACCTTGCCGAAGAGTGCCTGTATGTGGTCGAAGGCAAGGGGTACGATCTGCATCAGGATTGCGATGTCGAGATAACCGACACCTATTTCTGGAAACCGCAGGACAAGGTGTCCAAATGGGAATACGAGGCGGGCGATGTGATCTATGTGCCGCCGAACACGATCCACCAGCATTTCAACGCCGATCCCGAACGGCCCTTGCGGCTGATTTCGGTCATCAACCGGATCTTCAAACAATGCGGGCTGAATGACCTTGAGCAGATTGAGGATGCGCCAGAATATGACCCCGACGTGACCCTGACACCCGAAATCGTGGGCGCGTTTCTGCGCGGCGCGCGCTAAGCCGGGAGTACACTGACACATGCTGGGTGCCATCCTTGCCTTTGCTTCGGCGGGCTTTTTCGGGCTGAATAATGCCACTGTCCGCCGCGGTGTGCTGCGGGCAAGCGTCATGCAGGCTATGGCGATCACGGTGCCACTGGGGGTGCCGATTTTTATCGGCTTCGCGGCTGTCATGGGTGGATTCGAGGCGCTGCGCGACTGGGAACTCGACAGTTGGATCTGGATGATGGCGGCCGGGGTGATCCACTTTGTCATCGGCCGCTACGGCAACTATCGCGCCACCCAGACCCTCGGTTCCACCCTTTCAACACCGGTTCAGCAAGTGTCGATCCTGGTGGCTTTGGTACTGGGGTTCATCTTTCTCGACGAAAGCGTGAATACCATCAATGTCATCGGCATCCTGTTGGTAATCGTCGGGCCAATGATGGTGGTACGCCGCCGCACAGCTGCGAAAAAGGCCGGCGCGGCCAAGGGTTTTGAACCACAGATCGGGCCGGGGCTGTTCTGGGGCGGGGTATCGGCACTGGGATACGGCATCTCGCCATTGTTCATCGCGCTTGGCCTGGGCGAAGGGGCGACGCTGGCCGATAGTGTCGGCGGCGTCCTGGTGTCCTACACGGCGGCGGCGGTCGTCGTGGTTGTGCTGGTGATCTTTGCCGGCGGATTTGGCTACATGCGCAGTATCGAGCGTAGTTCGGCCCGTTGGTTCCTGTTGTCGACGATCTTTGTCGCCCTGTCGCAGCTGTTCCGCTATCTCGCCCTGGCGGTTGCGCCGTTGTCCGTGGTGGTGCCAATCCAGCGACTGTCGGTCGTATTCCGCCTGATATTCAACGCGCTGATCAACCGCGAGCATGAGGTGTTTGACCGCTGGGTGGTGTTCTCGATCCTGCTTGCGGTGCTGGGGGCGGTTGCACTGGCGGCTGATACCGAAATGCTGCTTGGTTTTTTGCAAGTTCCCGAAATACTGGCGCAACAACTGGCGAAACCGTTGGTCTGAGCGCAAGTATTTATAGCCGAGGGTCGTGCCATCAACTTTAAGCAGCTCATTTACTTTCGCAAGGCATTGGAAACCGGCAATATGTCCGGCGCCGCCAAAGAGCTGCACGTGGCTCAGACCGCCTTGGGCATTCAGATCCGCAACCTTGAGGAAGAGTTGGGCGTGGCGTTGCTGGAGCGTCATTCGCGCGGTGTTCGTGCGACGCCCAGCGGGGAATTGCTAAGGCTCCACGCCGAAGAAATCCTTGCCAAGGTTGATGAAGCCAAACGCGCGGTGCGAACAATGGCCGCCGGGCGAAATTCAACTGTGCGCCTGGGGGTCACACCCAGCATCGTCCGGCTGGTGGGGGATGAAATCGTCACCCAGCTTGGCGATATGCTGCCCGGCACCAATCTTCATCTGATCGAAGATTTCAGTTTTGTGCTGATGCGGCAGTTGCAACAGGGTGAATTGAACTGCGCCCTGACATTTGCACTGGATATCGACAGCCGTTTCAGCCGACGTGCGTTGCTCGAGGAAGACCTGTTCTTTTTTGCGGCCAAGACCGAAGGCGGTGAAGAGGGGCCGATCACTTTCCGCGAAGTGATCTCACACGAGCTGGCGCTGACTGGCACTCAGGATGTTGTGACGCGTACGCTGGGCGCGATCTGCGAGCGTCTGGGAATGACGCTGAATGTCGCCTACGAAGTGCAATCGATCCGTGCGGTCAAAAACCTGGTATCAAAAGGGGCAGCGGCAGCTGTCATGCCCTGGGGCGCGGCTGAAGGCGAGATTACGAAGGGCGAATTTGTTGCCCGTCGGATCATTTCGCCCGCCGTTGTGCGAACGCTCGCTTTTGTGGCGCCACAAGACCGGGCGCTGACCGGGATCGGCCCCGATTTTGACGCCTTCATTGATGCGATCGCCGACAGACTTTGCTCGGCCGAGGGTCCGATTACGCGCAAGCTGGCCTAAGGATTAGCGATTGCTCACTGAATCCATCGCCACACCGGCCAGCTCTGCCCGCTTGAGGCCCAGGGAGTTCAACTGCGAATCCGACATCGCCGAGAGATGGGTATACGTCTGGTACGCACGATACCCGAGGCCAAAACCGAACAGATCAAAGCCGCGCTTTTGGGGCGCAATCGAAGCGAGGATCTGTGCCAGAGACGGGGTTGGGTTTGCTGTAAGAGTGGTCATAATTGTTGTCCTTTATGCTGCACCGCAACATAAGCAAAAACACCAATAAATCAAGCTTACATAGTCTCCGCCATGACGGGTATTCCGCAGGCGCAGAGCTTGTGGACCGGCAGTCTGGAACGCCGGTCCACAAATTGCCTTTAAAGGCCGCGCGCCTTCAGCGCTGTGTCTAGGCGTGGGTAAACCCGCCGTGCATTGCCCTCGAAAACCTTCGCCTTGTCCGCAGCGGGGATGTCCAGCGCATCCACATAGCGTTTGGTGTCGTCAAAGTTATGTCCGGTCTCGGGATCGACACCTTTGACAGCGCCGAACATTTCAGAGGCGAACAGGATGTTGTCCACGTCGATCACTTTGAACAGGCAGTCGATGCCGGGCTGGTGATAGACGCAGGTATCGAAATAGACGTTCTTCATCACATGTTCGCGCAGATGCGGTTTGCCCAGCATGTCGGCAAGACCGCGATACCGGCCCCAATGATAAGGCACCGCACCGCCACCATGCGGAATGATCAGCCGCAGTTCAGGAAAATCAGTAAACAGATCCCCCTGCAACAATTGCATGAACGCGGTGGTGTCGGCGTTCATATAGTGCGCGCCGGTGGCATGGAAATTCTGGTTACATGATCCCGAGACGTGGATCATTGCCGGGACATCCAGTTCGACCATTTTTTCAAAGAACGGATACCAAGTTTTGTCAGTCAGCGGGCGCCCCGTCCACATGCCGCCCGACGGATCAGGGTTGAGGTTGCAACCGACAACGCCCAAATCGTTCACGCAACGCTCAAGCTCGGCAATTGAATTTTCGATCGGCGCATCGGGTGATTGCGGCAGTTGGCAGACCCCGATAAAGTTTTCGGGGAACAGTTGCGTGACACGGTGGATCATGTCGTTGCACAGTCGCGTCCATTCCAGCGACACGGCCTCGTCGCCGATGTGATGTCCCATACCCGAGGCGCGCGGCGAAAAGATCGTCATATCGGCGCCGCGATCTTTGAGGGCCTTCAACTGGTTGTTGACAATCGATTCGCGAATTTCGTCATCGGAAATCGCACCCAAAACGGGCGCAGCGGTGCCGGTCGGATCGTCAAAATGTGCGATCTGCGCTTTGCGGAACCCCATAAAGGCCGCAGGTTCGGTGGTATAATGGCCGTGGCAGTCGATGATCATATCTTACTCTCCCTCAAAATCTGCCTGATCCATATACGTCAAACCTTTTTGTTCCAACGTCGGGCGCATATTATTCATGTCGAGGCCCAGTTCTTTTTGCTGATAACGGACGCGAATGCGCGCCTCTTTTTCCTCACGGGCCTGCGCGGCTGCCGCCACTTCGGCGGCTTTGCGTCTGGGCACCACGACAACCCCGTCGCTATCGGCGACGATCACATCGCCGGGGTTCACCAGAGTGTCGCCACAGCTTACCGGTAGGTTCACGTCGCCCAGCGTTTCCTTGACCGTGCCATGGGCGCAGACGGAGCGGGACCAGACCGGAAACCCGATTTCGGCAAGATCGTCAATATCCCGGCAACCGGCGTCGATGATCAGCCCCCTGAGTCCGCGCGCCTTGCACAGCGTGCCAAGCAGATCACCGAAATAGCCGGAATGCGCCTCGGCAATCGGCGCCGCGACCAGAATGTCGCCGGGCTGGCACTGCTCAATGGCGACATGGATCATCCAGTTGTCCCCGGGCGGCAAAGTGCAGGTCACGGCGGTGCCGCTGATCACCGGGCCTTTGTAGATCGGCTTTAGCCGCTGATGCATCAAGCCGACGCGTCCCATTGCTTCGTGGACAGTCGCCACACCGTATTTCCCAAGCTGGGCCGTGGCCTCGGGATCGGCGCGTTTGATATTGGTCAGAACAACAGGCATTTGGGGGCTCCCTTTAGGCGGATATCGTGGCGCGACAGGACAACACCCCATCGCGCAGCTCAGTTTGATTGAGATTGCGCCCGATGAAAACCATATGGGACTGATGTGGACCATCTGTGTCCCAAGGGGTTGTGAAATCCCCTTCGAGCAGCATGTGAACCGCCTGAATCACCAATTTGCGCTGTGCTCCTGCGGCCCAGATGATCCCCTTGGTGCGCAGAATGGATGGACCATGAACTCCGAGATACCCGGCCAACCAGAATTCGAGCGCATCAGCGTCAAGCGGCGCGTCGGTACTGACGGTGACACTGGTGATTCCGCTGGGGCCATGATCGTGGTGATGGTCGTCGTTTGTCTCTGGCGGGCCCAGATCCGACACACGGTCAAGGTCAAACCCGCCGGTATCCAGCACAAGGCCGGGATCGGCCCGACCCCTGTCGATGCGGTGGATCGGGGCAAACGGGTTCACCGCGCGAATTTTCGCCTCGACATCCTCCAGCGCCTTAGCATCGCGCGCTTTGTTCAGCAGGATCACACTGGCCAAGGCCAGTTGATCCACCGCGTCGTCGCTGTCGCTCATCTGCGCGGCGACATGCAGCGCGTCAGCCACGGTCACTACCGCATCAAGACGGCAGCGCGCCGCAAGCAGCTGGTCGCCGTAAAACGTCTGGATCACGGGTGACGGGTTGGCGAGGCCCGTGGTTTCGATCACGATCCGGTCGGGCTTTGGCGTGGCTTCGGTGATGGCGCGCAGGGTGCGGATCAGGTCGACGCGGACGACGCAACAGATGCAGCCCGAACTAAGCTCGTACAGCTCTTCGTCGCCGCTTTGGATTAGGGTGCCATCCAACCCGATGTCGCCAAATTCGTTGACGATCACCGCGACCCGTCCGATGCCTTCCTGCTTGAGCAGGTGGTTCACCAGCGTCGTTTTTCCCGCGCCCAGGTATCCGGTCACGACCGTTACAGGGATGCGCGGGTTCATCACTCTACTGCCAGGGCATCATCGAGACGTGGATCACATCCCCGGACCCGCCAACCGCTTTGATCGCGTCATGGGTGTCCTTCAACCCAAAGCGGTGCGTGGTGATCAAATCCAGATCGAACCGATCAGAGTTAAGCTGTTGCAGCGCCAGTTCGCAAGATTCGTAGTTGTGGCCGCGGGCGCATTTGACAGTGGCATATTTGTTGCACAACTTGGCAAGCGGGAAGTTGGGGAATTCGCCCACCTCCTGTTGTACCAGAAGACTGCCACCTTTGCGCTTCAGCGCCTCAATCCCAAGCAGGATTGGCGCTGTACCAGCACCCGCCGTGCAATCCAGCGCAACATCGACGCCTTCGCCGCTGGTGATTTCGCGGATACGTTCAACCGGGTCTTCTGTCTCGACGTTGATGACGTAATCGGCACCCAACTTTAGCGCGACGTCCAGTCGTTTCACGTCCTTGTTGGTGCCGGTCACGATGATCAGTGCGGCACCGGCCTGTCGGCAGGCCACAACCTGACTTAGCCCCTGCTGCCCCGGACCCTGTACCAGCACGCGCGAATTGTAGCCGACACCGCAGTCAAACAGCGCCCACTGGATGCCGTTCGCCATTGGGGTGACAACGCCAGCCAGTTCGGGTGACAGGCCATCGGGCACTTTGTGCAGGATCGCATTCCACGGCAGATACATATATTGCGCAAAGCCGCCCCAGAGATGCGGTGCGCGGTTGGCACTGGTGTAGCCAAAGCGAATGCCCTCGGGGTTCTTGCGCCAGTCCGTTGCCATGCACAGGCGATATTCGCCCCGGTGGCAATGTTCGCAATTCATGCAGCCGACGTAATGTTCGGCAAACACCAGATCACCTTCTTTCAGCCCGCGCCGCTTTTGAAAGCTTTTGCCAGCCTTGGCGATGTAGCCAATATTTTCATGCCCCATGATCACCGGATCGGTGATCGGCGGCTTGGAATAAAACTTTACATCGGTGCCGCAAATGCCGGCCACTTCGACCTTTAGCAGTGCGCCATCATCGGGCACGTCGGGCATATCGAATTCACGAAATTCGGTTGTTTCGGGCGCCGTTCGCACGGCGGCAAGGACAGATTCTGCCAAGGTTTCCTCCCACTTGTCGGTTGACCCATCGGTAGCAAAGCGTCAGACTGCATTCAAGAACCAAGTTCCATATAGAGGAACTAATTGATTTTGACCAAGGACACCGACAATGTTTCGCAGACTTGCTGGCCCGGTAGAAAACACCGCCGCGCTTGAGCGTATCGAAGTCTGGGTGCGGGCGCGGTTTTCGCTCGATAGAAACTGCCTCGTACTGGTGAGCGAAGAAGAGACCGCCGTTCCCGGCCTGCCACCGCGCGACACTGTCGTAAGGTTTCGCGACCAGGCGGGCGAGCGATACCGCCTGCGTGTCTTTAAACCCGCCCGTGCGGTGGAAGAAAACGATCTGCCTGTGGGATGGCTTTTGACCACGCTCAAAGACACAGGCGAACCTGACTGTTGTTAAGGAGGAAAGATGCCAAAAACCGGAATACACATCATATCGCGCCAGCAAGGCAACAATCGCGCGATCAAGGCAGGCGAGGTCGCGTTGCCCGACTTTGCACTGGAGTGGGAAGAGGTGGACCCGCTGGTGCGCGCGTTTCGCAAAATGGTGCGCGAAGGGGCCTATGAGGTTACTGAACTGGCGCTGACAACCTATATCTGCGCCCGCGCGCACGGGGCCGAACTGACCGCGATCCCGGTCTTTCTGGTGCGTGACTTCCACCACAAGGCGGCAGTTCGGCGCGTTGGCGGGTCGATCACGACGCCGCGCAACGTGATTGGCAAACGTGTCGGGGTGCAGCGGGGCTATACTGTCACCACTGGCGTCTGGGCCCGCGCAGTTCTGGCCGAAGAGCATGGGGTAGAGCCGGAAACAGTGACATGGGCCCGCTCGGATGTTGAACATGTTGCGAGCTATGCTCCCCCGACATTTGTCGAAGATCTGGGTGGCACGGGCGATGTGGCCGCGCAGATTGCGGCGGGTACGCTGGATGCCGGCGTCGGCCTTGGGGCGACGGGCGACCACATGGCACCGCTGATCGAAAATCCCGGTGATGCAGGGCTACGGGCGTTTCGCGAGCGTGGATTTTACCCGATCAACCACCTTGTCGCGATCCGCAATGATGTGCTCGCGGCCAATCCCGGTTTGGCGACCCAGCTTTTTGAGGGTTTTGCGCAATCCAAACGGCGCTATGTCGCGGCGCTGCGGGCGGGTCAGATTGCCAATCCGACAGCCATCGACAAGGTGCACAGCGCAGTGATGGAAACACAGCCCGATCCGCTGCCCTATGGCATCGCTCCAAATCAGGACATTCTTGAGCGGTTGATGTCACATGCCGTCGCTCAGGGGATCATCCCTGCGCCGGTACCGCTGACAGACCTGTTTGCACCAGAAGTGCTTGAGTTGGTGGGCTAAGCTGCATCCACCCCGCCAGAGGGTTACACCTCTGGCGGGGGTTCAGCTATCAAATGCGAGGCAAATCAGTCTGCTGATTTGAGAAAGTCGATCAGTCGCGTCGGGGCGTTCTGTTCGGTCAGGTCATCAGCCGGGATGTCCCAGTACTCCGATCCTTGCAGACATTCCTGCATATAGCGGGCAGCGGAGGTAGAGTGAAAATTATCCGCCCCAGGTACAATCAACGACGGAATGTCGAGCTGCATCAACTGTTCTGGTTCGGCGCCCGGCGATGTATCGCGGTCAATCAGCCCGCGATACATGGCGTTGACTGTCAGCAGATATCGCGACAAATCCATTGCGGCATAAGCGCTGGCAAACGCCTCGGAATTGCGGATCGGTTGCGCCCAGGGACCACAGCGCGGATCAGCGGAAAAGTTCTTGTCATGGCTGCGGGCCAGATCAACCACGCCCTGCATGCCGTTTTCCTCGGCATAGGCGAGGTGGCGGGCAAAGCGTTGGTGGCCGCTGATCCGATAATTAGGGCCACCAACCGGCCAGAAATGCACCATCGAAAGCGTACGCTCTGGCAGGGCCACACCAAAGGCCGACACCGGGCAGCATCCCATGCACCCGCCCATGATATGCGCCTTGTCCACCCCGAGATGATCCAGTAGTCCGGCACCCTGACGCACAAAATGTTGCCATGTCACCACTTCGACACGCCCGCCCGACTGGCCGTTCTCGCGGCGGTCAAACAGGATGCAGCGAAAGTGCTGTGGCAGGTGGTCGAGCAGCCGGATACGCTTGTAAACGCCCAGGTCGCTCCACTTTTCGATCCGCGCGTCAAACCCGCCGGGGGAATACATCAACAGGGGCGGACCATCGCCCATGACCTCGTAACGGGTTTCAATCCCGTCGATTTCAGCAATTGGCATCAGTTTCTCCCCGGTTGACCCTTGATCTGGCGGGCTTCGCGGACGTCGCTGGCGCATTCCGCCAAAGCGTCGTGGATCACGCGCGCCACATTGGCATAACCTTTCGGTTCCTTGTCGAGCGCGGCGGCGTTGTAGCCGACCGCCGCCTGCGCCAGGCGCACGCGCCCGTCCAGCCAGGGACCCCCGCCAAAACCGCCGATCACTGGCACGCCAGAGGCCGAGACCACTTTGGGACCGACCACCGGACCCGAGTTGGTGAAATCCAGCAGCACCGCCCCGGCATCCTCGAGCATCTTTGCATCGGCCAGCATCTTGGCCTCCATGCCGGACACCACATCCTGCCCCGCCGCCGCCTGATTTTCGTAAGGTATGCCCATCGCCATCGCCGTCTGCGGTGTCATGCCGAACTGTGCCCAGACAGGAATGCCCGCGCGGGTCAGCGCGGTGACCGCCTCGGGGTAGTCCGCTGCGCCGTCCAGCTTGATCAGGTCGACGCCGGCCTCTTTCACGAAACGGATCGCGGCGCGCACGGCCTCGTTAACGCCTTCTTGCAGCGGGCCATAGGGAAAATCGGCTGACAACAGAGCCCGCTTGACACCCTGACGCACGGCGCGGGTGACGCAGATCATCTCGTCCATCGAGATGTCAAACATCGTGTCACGGCCCCACATATTCTTTCCGACCGTATCGCCCACCGACACGATCTCGACCCCGACGCGATCGGCAATCGCGGCCATGTGCGTATCCCATGCGACAACGCCGAAAATCTTTTCGCCGTCGCGCTTCATCCGGTGCAACTCCGGGATTGTCACCTTGTCCATAGCGACTCCTTGTTCGGTGTTCAGATCACGAATTCTTCGAGCACCTCTGGGGCGAACATCTCTTCCACCTCCAGTTTGCGCGGCGACAGCCCCTGCTCGTGGTGGTAGCGCAGAAAGGTTTCCAGCGTGTCGCGGTTCTTATCCAGCCCGTAGGGCCAGAAATCCGGTCCCATCATGGCCAGCGTTTCTTCAACGTGGGCGTTGAACCATGGCAGCATCCCCTTGAGCGCCGCCGTCTCTTGCAATCCCTCGTAGCAAAGCGCCTGCGCCTCGCGGAACGCCTTGAACAGGTTCATCGCGACCCAGCGGTTTGCCTCGTAGACGTCGCGCCGGATGGCAATCACGTGCATGATCGGAAAGATCCCGGTGTCGCGCCAATAGGCCTGTTCGACCGGCACAAAATCGGGAAACAGGCGTTTTACCTTTTGCCCGTCGAACGTCGATGGTTTGCGCGCGGTGTGCAGCGCATCAATCCGCCCGTCGGCCAACATCTGCGCCAGCGTATCAGTCGGCCCGATCCGTTCGATTCGGATCCGGTCGGGCAAGTCAAGCTTGAGTTTCTCATCGCGGTTCGGGGTTTCTTCGCCGCCCGTAACATAGGTCACGCTGTCGACCGGCACGTTGTGGTAATCCTGAAGGATGCCCCTGATCCACACTGGCGCGGTCATCTGGTATTCGGGAACGCCAATCCGTTTGCCGATCAGATCCTCGGGCTTTTCGATCCCCGCAGCGGCATTGACGTAAATGCACGAGTGTCGAAAGAACCGGCTGGGAAACACCGGGATCGCCACAAACGGGCGGTCAGGCCGTGTCAGGGAAACCGTGTAAGATGACATCGACATTTCGCAGGCATCGAACTCGTGATTGCGCAGCATGCGAAAAAACGTTTCCTCGACAATCATGTTAAGAAAGGTGAGGTCGATCCCCGCCGGACGCACCCGCCCATCGATCAACGGCTGAACCCGGTCGTAATCCCAGCACCCCAGCGTCAGGCTGATGTTGCTCATTCTGTCCTCCCCCTTGCATGGCCTTGCGGCTCAATAGAACTCGTCGAAAAATAGCTGTGATTGCGGTACACCGGCCTCATGGGCCATCAGCTGGATGGCCTGCGCCATCGCGGGTGGGCCGGCAAAAAAGATATCCATCTGCGCCAACCGTTCGCCTGTCGTGGCCTTGACCACGTCATGGAGGAACCCGGTCTGCCCGGTCCAGCCCTCACCGGGTTCGGACAAGGCGGCGGTAAAGTGGACGTGTTTGGCCAGTTCAGGCGTAAGCACATTGTCCGGCTCAAAAAGATCGGGCGTGGCGCGGCAGCCATAAAAGAATTCGAGCTTGCGATTGTCGAGCATCCCGGCGGCGCGGGCACCGCGGGCGATTGACACCATGGGCGACAGGCCGGAACCGCCCGCCATCAGCAGTATATCGCGCTCTTCGCCCTGGCGCAGCCAGGCGGTTCCATAGGGGCCGTCGATTGAAATCCGCTCGCCCGGCGTTGCGCTGTCAAACAGATAGCCCGTCGCGCCGCCTCCGGGCACCCGTTTGATCATAAACCGCCAGACACCTTCGCCGGGGAGGTTCGCCATTGAATAGGCGCGCCCGCCGTCGATCCCGGGGGCCGAGAGCAGGGCATATTGCCCGGGGCGGAAATCATCCGACCCTTGGATCGCAAAGGTGAATTCGGTGATGTCGCGGGTGATCTTCCGGGTCTCCAGCAATTCGGCTTCGCGCCGAATTGGCGGGGCTGGTGGTACGGCCACAGGGTCGACGCGAAATTTCACCCGGCAATCGCCAACGGGCCGGGCCTGACAGCCCAGCCATCTGTTGCGCTTGAGATCCCGTTCGCTCCAGGCCGGGGCGTCGTCGCGCAGGTGCACCACTTCGCCCTCGATCAGCTCGAATCGGCAATTGCCGCACGAGCCGACGTTGCACGAATACGGCATCCCCTGCCCAGCCCGCAGAGCCGCCCGCAGGATCGTATCGTCGGGGTTGCAATCGAAACTTTCTCCGTCGCGATCGTTGGTAATCCTTGCCATCGGCCTATGCTCTCCTCGTCTTCGCAGCCTTGTCCGGTCAGATGTAGATCGGCTGTCGTTTGATATATCCGAGACGCTGCGAGATATCCTGCGCCGCCTCCATCGCCAGCGGGGCGAGTTGCGGGAACTGACGCTTGCGAATCCGCAGGCGCGGGCCGGCAATGCCGACAGCAGCAACGATGCGGCCATCGCCGTTATAGATCGGTGCCGCGATACAGCGGGTGCCGTCATCGCATTCCTCGTCTTCAACGGCATAGCCCTGCCGCTTGACCTTGCGGATGCGGGTGCGCAGGGCTTCTTCCTCGATCTCGGTTTTTTCGGTCCGCTTTTCACGGTCAAATGCCATAAACGCGTCGAGTGATTTGTCCCGTAGTCCCGACAGGATGCACAGCCCCTCGGCGGTACAGAACGCAGGCTTAAGCTGGCCGGTATTCGACCTCAGGCGCAGAGTTTGCGGGCTTTCAAAGTCGTGCAGGAAGACCACGCTGGCGCGTTCAAGCACGGCAAGGCGCACGTTTTCCTGGGTTTTGTCGCGCAGCGCGTTCAGCACCAGCTTGCTTTCGCTGGTCACGTCAAGGCGCGATCGCACCAGAGAGCCGAGCGAAAACAGCCCGACGCCAAGCGCATACCGACCGTTCTCGGGGTTCTGCTGTAGCAGTCCCTCTTCTAGCAGCGCGCCGGCAAGGCGATGCACGGTGCTTTTGGCGACGCCAAGGCGTTTGGCCAGGTCGCTGATGCCCAGCTCTGTGTCTTGTTCGGAAAATGTTTTAAGAAGGTGTATCGCGGTTGTGACCGACGACAGCCGGGTGCTGTCGCGGCGCGGGTTGCGGTTGACTTCCTTGCGGGTGGGGGGGGTTTCACTATCAGTCATTCTCATTCCGTTATGTAGAACCATGTTCCATTTTTCGGATGACAATGCTGTTGAGTCAATGCTTGACGCGAAATAGGTCATCCCTGCGTGCCGCCCTTGGGGCCGGAATCCTGCGCCGGGACTGTCCCGTGATGGTGCGCATGTCCGTGACTATGGTCATGGGTATGTCCGTGCGGCTGGGAATGGCCTTGCTCGGGTGGCTGGAACTGTATGCGCTCTTGTCGTCTGGGTCCACGGGGGTCTTCTGAGAACAGCAGCGATTTCACTGTCACCGGCACTGTAAATGACGGCAGGCGGATCTTGCCAAGGTCGATATAGTCGAAATCCCGTAGCGACAATCCGTCGAGGACCAGCAAATCGTTCGGAAGCTTCAGTTCATCGCGCAGGATGCCACCCAGAGTCTGGGCGATATCGCCGTCGATCATCACATAGAGCGGATGCCCGCCATCAAGGCGCGGGCGCATCGCAGCGACGATCCCATCGGCAAGGCGCCGAATTGAGGCATAGTCGGGCGCGCCGTTGAATTCAAAGGCCAGAGCCACCTCATCCGCGTCGGGTCTAAGGTCAAACGCCTCGAAATGTGCGCGGGTGACGCGCGCAATCTCATCGGCTGCGGGGGTGGTCATCAGATCAATCCCCGGCTTCAGGACCTGCATCGAGCGGCGCGGCAATATGCGACCCGGCGAGGTGATAGTCGACGTCTGCCCGGAGAGCTGCACCGAGTATTCCGAAGCGCCGAGGGCGGTTGCCCGAATACAGGCCGCGGCCTCGATCAGTGGCGCGCCAAAGTCACCGGAGTCGATATGCGCGCGCAGGACGGGCCCCAAATGGTAGCCAAGATCGCCGAAATCCCGGCTTTCACGTTCCGCGACGTATTCGCCAACCCCGCCTGAAACCATCACCCCAGCAAGCCCCTCGATCGAGTCTGGCGTGTCGGTCAGGAACAGTTCTGCCACGTCCTGCGGCATCGGCCGGGTCGCAACCGCAGCAACAAGAATCCGCCCCATATGGGCGGCAATCCGGGCGAGCGCGTCGGGCGGGCAGGGGCTGCCCAGCTCAAGCTCGATCCCGGCGGCGCGGGCGTGATGGCGGCCGACCGGCTCGGCGCGGCTGACATGTCCATCCTCGGTCGCGATCAGCCGTCCGCCGACATGCAACGCTGCCGTCCAGCGCACCTGCCCATTCTCACACAACGCCATCTTGGTGGTGCCGCCGCCGATATCGAGGTTAAGAATTTTGCATTGGCCATCATGGCTGGCCTTAGCAGCGCCTGATCCATAGGCGGCAAGCATCGCTTCCATATGGTTGCCGGCAGTCGCTGTGACAAAATCCCCGCCTTTCTGCGCGACGATCTCGGCAATGGCTTCGGCGTTTTCGCGCCGCAGCGCTTCGCCGGTCAGGATCACCACGCCGGTGTCGATATCTGCGGGGCGCACTGCCGCCTGAGCATAAGCGTTGTCGATGATTTCGCCCAATGCACGGGCGTCGATTTCGGTTTCCCCGTCATAGGGGGTAAAGGCGACCGGAGATTCATAGGCCGTCTTGCGATCAACAATGACATAGCGCGAGGCGTGGCTGCTGGCGACGCGTTGCAAATGAATTGTCGAAAAGATCACCTGCGTCCCCGACGACCCGATGTCGATGCCAACGCTGGTCAGCGCAACATTGTCGCGTTGCCAGATCGGATTTTCCTCAAGCGGGCCGGGGTCGATGTCGTCATGTTCGTGATCGGCGTCCGGGCCATGCTCGTGCGCATAGAACTCGCCGAACATATGGTCGTCGATCGTGTGGCGTGGTGATTTCTTTTCGTCGGCCATTCAGTGTTCCTCTATATGGACCATCGGTCCATTGACGACACCCTAGCCGCTGACGTATCGTGATTGCAATGGAAAAAATGATGCCCCGAGAGGCGGCGCATTTACTGGAGGAAAATCACCCATGAACACGCATGCCATCGTGTCAGACAAGCTTGCCGACAAGTTCAAGACCGAGAAGGAAACGCCCTATACCCGCTTTGTTGCGGCCGAGGGCCTGGACATCATCAGCGGCACCTATGTGCCCTCGCTGCACGAGGTCGAGCTGAAGCCCTGGGCCCGTCGCGGCGGCAATGCGGTGTTCATAAACCATGATGCCAGCCGCACTACCAATGACTGCTACGTCATGGAGATCCCGCCGGGCAGCAAGCTGACCCCCCACCGCCAACTTTTTGAAGAGACGATATTGATCCTGTCCGGTCGCGGGTCGACCGTGGTTTGGGACGACAAGGGTAGCAAAGTCAGCTTTGAATGGGGCCCGGGCGCGATCTTTGGCATCCCGCTGAACGCGCAGCATCAGCACTTCAACGGCTCGGGCAGCGAACCGGCGCGTTTTGTGTCCGTGACCAACATGCCGCCCCTGATGAACGTTTTCGAAGATCCCGAGTTCCTGTTCGGTACATCCTTCAACTTCGAGGGCCGGTTCAACGGTGAGCCCGAGTATTTCGCCGATCAGGGCGAACAGAACGGCCTGATGATGGAAACGAACTTTGTCGCCGACGCGGTCAATCTGCCGCTGATCGAAGCCAAGGAACGCGGTGCCGGCGGCGGTCACATCCGGTTCCAGCTGGCGAAATGTTCGATGAACAGCCACATCAGCCAGTTCCCGGTTGGCACCTACAAGAAATGCCACCGCCACGGCCCGGGCGCGCATGTGATCATCCTGTCTGGCGAAGGTTTCAGCCTGATGTGGCCCGAAGGGTCCGAGCCGCAGCGTTATGAATGGAAGCCCGGCAGCATGATCGTGCCACCCAACATGTGGTATCACCAGCATTTCAACACCGGCAAGACCCCGGCCCGCTACCTCGCCTTCAAATACGAAGGCGTCGCCATCCGCAACGCGCAGGGCGTGCCCAAGGCGTGGATTTCGCAGCGGATCGGCGGCGATCAGATCGACTATGCCGACGAGTCACAAGAGGTCCGTTCGATGTTTGCCGAGGCGCTTGCCACCAACGGCCTGACGCCGCAAATGGACCGCGCATATGAGGCCGAGATCCCCGATCTCCCGCCGAAATCCTGATCCGGTGATGCGCATATCAAACTAGCTAAGGGCGCCGTTGCGGCGCCTGCCAAAGGAGGAGCCGATGCTTCGTAAGGAAGTCAACGAATTGCTCACCCAGACCGGGCCCGAAACCGCGATGGGTGACCTTTTCCGCAATTACTGGATTCCGGCGCTGCTGGCGTCGGAACTGTCGGAAGACGATTGCCCGCCCGTGCGCGTGAAACTGCTGGGTGAACGGCTGATCGCCTTTCGTGACAGCAAAGGCCGTTATGGCCTGATCGACGAGTTCTGTGCCCACCGCGGCGTGTCGCTGTGGTTCGGTCGCAACGAGGAAGAGGGCCTGCGCTGCCCCTACCATGGCTGGAAATATGACTATACCGGCCAATGCATCGACGTTCCTTCCGAAGCCGAAGAATCCGGCTTTTGCACCAAAATCAAGCTCAAGGGCTATCCGCTGATCAAGATCGGTGATGTCCTGTGGACACATATGGGCGACAAGGAAAACCGCCCGCCTGAACCCGCGTGGGAATTCGCCACCGTTCCCGCCGAACAGACCTATACCTCGAAACGCTGGCAGGAAAGCAACTGGTTGCAGGCGCTTGAGGGCGGGATCGACAGCTCGCACGTGTCTTGGCTGCACTCCGGCAGCCTGGGAACCGATCCGCTGTTCAAAGGCGCCAAAGGCAACCAATACAATCAGAATGACAAGAAACCGGTCTTTGAAGTGGTCGAAAGCGACGGCGGGCTGATGATCGGTGCGCGTCGAATGGCCGAGAATGACCAGTATTACTGGCGCGTCACGCCCTGGGTTATGCCAAGCTTTTCGATGGTGCCGCCGCGTGGCGACCATCCGGTGCATGGCCATTTCTGGGTGCCGATCGACGACGAGAATTGCTGGGCCTGGTCATTCGACTACCATCCCACCCGCGCCCTCACCACGACCGAGCGGCAGGCGATGATCGACGGCTACGGCGTCCACAACCAATACGTCCCCGGCAGCTTTCGACCGCTGCAAAACAAGGACAACGACTACCAGATGGACCGCGAGGCGCAAAAGCGGGGCGAGACGTTCTCTGGCGTCTGGGGCATCGCAATGCAGGACGCGTCGTTGCAGGAAAGCATGGGGCCGATTGTCGATCGCACGCGCGAAAACCTCGTCTCGACCGACAACGGCATCATCATGGCCCGCCACCGCCTGCGCAAAGCGGTCACAGCCCTCCGGGACAAGGGCACACTGCCACCGGGGCGCGATACGGCGCATCAAATGGTGCGCTCTGCCGCGCGGGTTCTGCCCGCCGACCAGCCGTTCAAGGATGCAATGATGGAAGACCTCACCGTGCGCCCCGGCGTCAAACAGACGTCGGTGTAACGCATGACAACCGACATCCGCGACCTGTTTTTTGATGCCAATCATCCGACACTGGGGGCAAGCTGCGCGCGGGCTACCACGGCGGAGGAGGCCCGGTTTCGCATCCAATACCCCAACTCGCGCACCCGTGCTTCGCGGATCTTTGCGCTTGATGGCGGCGCGGCAGAGGCGATGTATGGGATTACCGAAGATCCTTGGAACGGCGCGCATTTCCTGACGCTCGCCAATGCCACGCCGGTGGACCCAGAGGCAACCGATGCCAAGGATCTTCCGCTGGCGCATCCCGATGGCACTCAGGCGGCGTTGGGTGACGAACTGGAGGGCGCGGATGTTGTGGTGCTGCTGGCCACCAATGGCGACAACGAAGGCGCAGCAGAAGTGATTGCGCGAGAGGCCTATCATCGCAAGATCATGTGTGCGGGCCTTGCGCTGGCCAAAGGGGCCAGTGACCGTTCGGTGGATCGGGCGGTGAATTCGATGCGCCGCTTTGCCACGGTTCTGGTTGTGGCGCGGGATGATGATTTCATCCCCGCGATGCTGACGGCGTTACGCGCATGAGGCGGCTGTTTGTTCCCGCCTTTGCAATGGCGATGATGGCCGCGGGCGCTGCTTGCGCCCATGTTCAGGATACCGCGCTTCTTGGCGGGGCAGGGGGCGCATCGTTTTTTTCTCTTGGCGTGCTGTTGGGATTGGCGCATGCGCTGGATGGTGACCATCTTGCCGCTGTTGCCGCGATGATCAACCGGCGCGAACCGCGCAGGGCGATGGCGGCTCGGGGCGCGCTCTGGGGTCTTGGGCACACTCTTGCGCTCATGGTGATCTGTACCTCGGTTGTGTTGCTTGGGCTTACCATTTCTGGTCAGCTCGAAGCGGCGTTGGAATTTACGGTCGGTGTGATGATTGTTGGGCTTGGACTGCGGGTGCTCTGGAAACTGCGCAGCGAGCGTATTCACCTGCATGTTCACAACCACGGACAGGCGCAGCACGTCCACCTGCACAGCCACGCCGGGGATCCGCAAAACCATGCCGAGGCCAGGCACGCGCACAAGCACCGTCGCGGCGGCATGGCGACCCTTGGGATAGGCCTTGTGCATGGGGCGGCGGGGTCGGCCAGCCTTGTGGTGCTGGCGGTCGCAACTGCGGATTCGACTGGCGAGGCTATCGGGTATTTCGCCGCCTTCGGGCTGGGAACCATGTTGGGGATGACCGCGCTTACCACGCTGGCATCCTGGCCGCTGGAGCGGCTCCAGCGCAGCGCGGCATGGATGCAGGGCGTCACCACTGTGGCGATCGGCACACTTGCGGTCACAATCGGCAGCGCACTGGCCTACGAAAGTTTCGGTGGAATGGCGTTGTTCTGAAACGGCGGGTCTTTTGACCAAGCGACACACTCTGGGAGGAGACAGGTCATGTGCGGTGAAATCGACGAACAGGCGGCGATTGGTGGCGAATTGCAAGACCGTCTTCGCACAATTGCCCGCGAGCAAGGTGTCACACCAGTTGCAGCGGCTGGAAGCGCACCCGAGGCGCTTCAAACCGAAAGCGGGCGCGCAGCTTATATGGATGCGATCTATCGCGACGGACTAGCCCGTGCGTTCGCTGGGATCGCCGGCGCTGATGATGACCAGGCGATAGATGCGCTGGCCTGCCAGGCAATTGCCCTGGCTCGGCTCGCGGGGCACCTCGCTGGGCATCTCCCCCCCGAGGCAGATCTGTTTCGCGCAACGATTTCGTCGTTGACGGATGGTCATAGCGACGGGGCGCAGGTCGCTGCCGAACAGGCCAGCGCCTCGGCCCACGATCATCACCACCACGATCACGGCCATCATCACGAGGGCGACCCCAGCGCCCACCGACACTGAGGGGGCCGGTATGGCGCTCCGTTTCGGATTTCTATCCAACCGCAGCTGGAGGCGCGCCGTCCTGATCGACGGGTTCGGGGCCAGCTTTTGGGGCTTTCTTGGCATTGCTGTGCTTACCGGCGGCGCTTGTTACCTGATCCGCGGGCCCGAAGCATTCTCTCATGCGCTTGGTCGCGATGGTGGCCTTGTCCTCGAACTTCTGCCTCGGGTTTGTGTTGCGCTTTCGATCGCCGCACTGATTTGGTTCCTGATGCCACGCGACAAGATATCGGCGCTGGTCGGGACCGAGTCCGGTATCAAGGGTCTGATCATCGCCACGATCGCCGGGACTGTCACCCCCGGCGGCCCGTCATCGGCCTATGCGTTGCTTGCCGTTCTTGGTGTTTCCGG
Source organism: Puniceibacterium sp. IMCC21224 (assembly GCF_001038505.1). NCBI lineage: Bacteria > Pseudomonadati > Pseudomonadota > Alphaproteobacteria > Rhodobacterales > Paracoccaceae > Puniceibacterium > Puniceibacterium sp. IMCC21224. The sequence goes on along the minus strand of NZ_LDPY01000002.1, from coordinate 274,449 downwards.
CGCGGATCGCGGGGCGATGGTGGCCTATATCTCGGCTTGGGCAATGCTGGGCCTTCAGCGTGTGCTGGTTTGGGATCTGCCGTTCATGGGCACCGAATTTGCCCTGTTTCGCATCCTGATCACCTTGCCGCTGCCGATCATTGCCGGCCTAATTGCCCGTCGCCTGCCGTTTGAAATGAAACTCAAGGAAGAGGACGGCCCGGGCCGGGTCAAAGCATGAACGGCGGATTTATCGCCCTTGTCGGTCTGCTGATGGTGTTGATCCTGCTGGCCATCCGTGCCGGAACCGACTTTGAGGCGGTGGGAATGCGGTTCTGTGAACAATTTTCCAAACTGGTGCCCCGCATGCTCTGCGCCCTCGTTGCGGCAGGATTTATTGCCGAGCTGATCCCGAAAGAGACAATATCGGGTTTCATGGGGCCGGACGCCGGACTGCTCGCGCTGCCCGTGGCGGCGGCCACCGGGCTGCTCATTCCGGCTGGCCCGGTGATCGCCTTTGCCATCGCCGCGATCTTTGCCAAAGCCGGGGCTGCACCGGCCGCGATCATCACTTTCATCACCTCATGGAGCCTTTTTGCTGCGCATCGCATCCTGATTTACGAACTGCCGCTTTTGGGGGGCTCATTTTTTCGCCTGCGCGTGACGTCAGTACTGGTGCTTCCGCTGTTTGCGGGGGTGCTGGCGATGCTCGCAGGCCTCATCACCTCATTCGGGGCGCCCGACCCGATGTGAGACCGGACCAAAACGGGCAAAAGGGGGAGGACCCACAATGGCCGATGGCTCAAAGACAACCTACCAGAAATATCAATCCGACGTGATCGTCGATCTGCTTCAGGCCTATGATTTCGAATATATCGCGATCAACCCCGGCGCGTCGTTCCGGGGTCTGCACGACAGCCTTGTGAATTACGGCGAGGACAAACCCAAGATGCTGGTTTGCCAGCACGAAGAGACCGCCGTTCAGATCGCGCACGGCTATGCCAAGGCGCTTGGCAAACCAATGGCCTGTATCCTGCACGATCTGGTTGGTCTGTTGCATGGCCAGATGGCGGTCTACTATGCCTTCACCGACCGCGCGCCGGTGTTCATCCTTGGCGCGACCGGTCCAATGGACGAAAGCAAACGCCGCCCGCGGTCGGACTGGCACCACACCGCGCAAAGTCAGGGTGACGCGGTGCGCAACTTTACCAAGTTCGACTATCAGCCGCATGATATCGAAGGCGTACCCGACAGCTTTATGCGCGCCTATTCCACGATGGTGACCGAACCCGCCGGCCCGACGTACCTGTGCTACGACGCGATGTTGCAGGAAAAACCGCTGACCAAGACCCTGCCGCCGATCAATCCGGCGATGATGAAGGCACCCGCCCCGATGGCGGCGGACGAGACGGTGATCACCGAGATTGTTGACAAACTGCTGGCCGCCGATTTCCCCTATATCATGGCCGAATTCACCGGCCGCCATCCGGGTAACTTTGACAAGCTGGTAACGCTGGCCGAAACCCTGGGCGTTGCGGTCTGGGACGTGAACTCGGCGCTTTGTTTTCCCAACAAACACCCGCTGTCGCTATCGATGGACACCGCAAGCCTTGGTCAGGCTGATGCGATCCTTGCGCTGGATGTCACCGATTGGGAAAAAGCGGTTGCCAAACTCGACAGCACCAACCGCAAGCTCAGCAGCTATCTGCGCGAAGATTGCCTGTGGATGGATGTTGGTTTCCACGAAACCGGCATTGGCTCCTGGTCGCTCGATTATGGACGCTATTTGCCCAAGACCCTGTCGGCGCTTGGCGATCCGCGTCTGGTGATGCCGCAGATGACCCGGATCGCCCAGGCGCGGATCGACGCGGACCCGGCACTTGCGGCCCGGATCGCGGAACGTAAGGCCCGCATTGGCGCTATCAGCGCCGCCAACTTTGCCCGCTGGAAAGAAGAGGCAAAGATTGAGCGCGACGCCTCACCGCTGACCACCGCCCGGCTGGCCGAAGAGGTCTACGAGGTGATCAAGGACGAAGACTGGGTGCTGGCCGCAGGCACGCTGCGGCAATGGACCCGTAAGCTGTGGGATTTCGACAAAGAGCACCGTCATCCTGGCAAAGCTCTTGGGACTTCGACGCAAATTGGGATGGGCCTTGGGGTTGCGCTGGCGCACAAGAATTCGGACAAGGTTGTTGTGACCTTTCAGCCTGATGGCGACCTGATGTATGATGCAGGGGCCCTCTGGACCGCCGCCAAACATGAAATTCCGCTCTTGATCGTGATGTTTAACAACCGCGCATATTATAACGACTGGCACCACCAAATCCGCATGGCGCGGATGCGGGGCACGGATGAGGGCAAGGCGCATATCGGCATGGACATCTTTGACCCGGAACCCGATTTTGCCACCATCGCCAAAGGCATGGGCGTCTGGGCCGAAGGCCCGATCGAGGACCCGGCCGAAGTTGGACCGGCGGTGGCACGCGCGCTTGAGATCGTGAAATCCGGCAAGCCCGCGCTTGTCGATGTGATCACACGGCACAGGTGAGCGACGCAGCCCCCCGATCTGCGCGGAGCGAGCGTTTCAGCGCGTTCCGCCATCGGGGGTTTTCGCGCTACTGGTGTGCGTTGATACTTGCCGGGTTCGCCCAGCAAATCCAGACAGTTGCGGTCGGGTGGCAGGTCTATGACATCACCCGCAACCCGCTCGACCTTGGTCTGGTCGGGTTGTCGCAATTCGCCCCGGCGCTGGCGCTTGTGCTGGTGACGGGGTCGGTCGCGGACCGGTTGCCGCGTCGGATGATCCTGGGTGTTGCCCTGGCGGTGATGAGCGTCTGCGCCGTGGGTCTGGTCATCCACACCCAAAGCGATCCGGGGGTGGTCTGGCCAATCTTTGCGCTTATCACGGTTTTTGGCGCCGCGCGGGCGTTCTACAACCCGGCACGTCAGGCGCTTGCGGCTAACATTGTGCCGCCCAAGGATCTGCCTACCGCTGTTGCGCTTATCACCACTGGTAATCAGACGGCGACGATTTGTGGTCCGGTTGTGGGCGGTCTGCTCTATGGGATTTCCCCGGTCGCGGCGTATGGCGCCACGGTGATCTGCCTGCTTGCGGCGTCGGTGCTGATGCTGTCGATCCCCAAGCCGGCACAGAAGAAATCCACTGCCCTGACCAATTGGAAGACCCTCAGCGCCGGCTTTAGCTACATCGGGTCCAACCCTGTGGTGCTGGGGGCGCTATCTCTCGACCTTTTTGCGGTGTTGCTGGGCGGAGCTGTGGCGCTGTTGCCAGTCTATGCCCGCGATGTGCTGGATGTGGGTCCAGCCGGGCTTGGGATGCTGCGCTCGGCTTCGGCCATAGGGGCTATCCTGATGGGGAGTTTCCTGATTATGCGCCCGATCAAGGACCGGGCCGGTGTGGTGATGTTCATCGCCGTTGCCGCTTTCGGAGCTTTCACGCTGGTCTTTGCGTTGTCCGAAATTGTCTGGTTGTCGGTGCTTATGCTCGCGATGATGGGGGCCGCGGATATGATCAGCGTCAACATTCGTGGTACTTTGATACAACTTTGGACGCCCGATGAACTGCGCGGTCGCGTCAATGCGGTGGATCAGGTCTTTATTGGAGCCTCCAACGAGCTTGGCGGCTTTCGCGCTGGTACAATGGCTGCCTTTATCGGGCCGGTGGCCGCAGTGGCCCTTGGCGGGGTCGGGACGTTGGTTGTGGTGGGCCTTTGGGCGCGGCTCTTTCCTGATCTGCGCCGCATTCGCAGCCTGCTACAAGAAAGTTGAGGTCAAAAAAGGGGCGCCGACAAGGCGCCCCCAGTACGCGATAGGCTAGCTGTCAGCCTTTGCAGTTGACCGCAGCAAACTCGACAGGACTGGTGTCGGGGTTGTATTCAAACTCGCACGCCATCCCCACGGCCAGATCTCCTCGGCCAGCTTCGGACCCATTTACCATGACCTTGGTGCGCGAGCCGGATACTTCGCCGGTAGCCCCGCCCTCATCACTGTTGAAACCGACGACCTTGTTCTTGTTTTCCAGCGAGATGATCTCGCTCGACACGCTCACGGTCGGAATTTCTACGTCGAGGGCCGATGAGATGATGGCGACGGTTTCTGGGCTCTGCTTCAGCGCCGCTTGCACAAGGGTCGCCACCTCATCGCCCCGTGTCGGTTCGATCGGCAAGCCCAGTTTCTTGGCCTCGGCCAGAAAATCAGGGTCTTCCATCACCGCCATATAGGCATCGCGCAACTCTTCCACGACCGCCGGGTCAGTGCCCGGAGGGGCGGCGGTCATACGGCCCAGCGTCGACATCGCGTCGATCAGGCTGATGATGGATTTTGCCTTGTCGGTTTGGGCATAGTCCATCGCTTTTGGTTCCTCGGCACCGCCTACCGCGATGGCAACAAAGCCGTTGCCCGCATCAATGAACGACTGAATCGACGAGAGCGAGGCCAGCTGGCCAGAGACCTCGCCGCGCAGCATCGCCATTTCGCCGGCGTTGCCCTGATAGCCCGGGATCAGGGTGATCGGCAGATCCAGACCATCGGCCAGCATCTTGGTTTCGGTAAACGCAGCAGAGCCGATGCCGGACGCGGCAAAACGCGTGACCTTGTCGGTGGCTTTCAGGGCTTCGAAACTATCGAACCCCGAGTTGCTGGACAACACCAGTACCCGCGGATCTGATGACGCCTTGCCGATCCACTCCATCTTGCTGAGGTCAAAGGCAACGCCCTCTCGGCCGAGGATCTGGGCATAGATCAGCCCGGTGTTGAAAGTGCCGATGGTGTAGCCGTCCGGCTTGGACGCATATAGCGTGTTGGTGCCGATAATATGCCCGGCGCCGTTAACGTTCTTGATCATCACCTTGTCGGCGCCAAGTTTGTCGCCGAGGTAGCGCCCGACCAGCCGGGCATAGGCATCGTAATTGCCGCCTGGATTGGTCGATACAATGTAGGTCACTGTTTTACCGTCGAAATATTCCGACGCGCCGGCGGGTATCGCCGCTGTCAAGGCGAGCGCAATCGCGCCCAAAATGCGTTTCATGGTATTCCTCCCTAGTGTGCACACAGGAGCGGGCCAGTACGACCCCCTCCTGCGCCTTGTCACCCCGGAGGATTATTCGTCCGCCGGGGGAACCCAGACATCCTCAAAGCCTTCTGCCGGTTCAAGTTGGTCGAACCAGTCCAGCCCGATGGCCTTCATCACGCGGCTGTTGCACACGATGATGCGGGCTTCGATATCGGATGTGTTTACGCGTTTGTGCGCCACATAGGGCGGCACATAGATGAAATCGCCGGGGCCCCAGTCGTAGGTTTTTGGCGTTGTGTCCCAAGTCCACTCGAACTCGACCTTGCATTCGAACTGCACGTCGAAATGCAGATCATGCCCGGTGCCTTCGATCACAAAGGCCAGTTCTTCGGACAGGTGTCGGCTGGTGCCCGTGGCCTTACCGGCGGCAAGGAACTGCATGTAGATGTCGATGCAGCATTCCTTGGTGTTCATCCGTTCGTTGATGACGTGCTTGATAAGCCCGTCCGCGGAACGCTCCATGGGCATGTCGTCCCATTTCACCACGTTTACGCGGTCATCGTATTCCTTGCGGAACCGCTGGCTCTCTTCCAGCGCCTCTTTGTAAAAGCTTACCTCGGGGCCGCTGGATTTCGAACGCTGGCGTTCAATGTCATCGGCAAATGTCGTCGGATCAAGTCCCATATCTCTGCTCCCTTACAGATGCGCCGGCGGCGCGTAGTCTTCGTGGCCGGGCACCGGCTCTTCGGGTGGGAATTGCACCATTTTCTGAAAGATCATGTGCATGAACAAAAACAGCGGCTTAGCCTTGAGGACGAGGACAAATGTCTCGTCGTCGCTGTCGTTGAGGTGCTGGTGAACACAGGCATTTTCGACGATTAGCGCGTCGCCGGCCTCCCATGGAATCTTGCGACCGTCGTGAATATCGTGCCCCTTACCCTTGAGCACAAAAAACACGGCCGAATTCATGTGGCCGTGGATCTGGCCATACCCCTTGGGCGCGAATGCGTCCACGTGGGCCTCGATCGACTGGGCGATCTTGTTGGCCTGCGGGTTGATGACCTTTTTGCCAAAGTTATGCGGCCCGCCCTTCCACTTGAGATCGCTGGTGCGATACACGCGTGGCTGGTTGTACAGCTCTTCCTTGAGCTGCCCATAGGTGCCTTCGAGAGCCCGTACAAAGGTGCGCTTTTTGGTCCAGCGCTCCCAGACAACTTTCTCTTTCGTGCCGCTGTTGTGGCCAACGCCTGCCTCGTTATCCGCGTCTGACATCCGGCTCCTCCCTGTTCAGTTGGATTTCAGAATAGGGAGCCTGATCGGTTCCCGTCAATGGCACAGCGTTCCGCATAAGGGAAATGATCGCAGCGCGCATCAATCTGGCTTAGCGTTTCGACACCTCGTCCAACGTTTGGTCGGCAATCGGCAGCCCGAGGTATTCGGCGCTGCCCTCGTGAAGAAGTTCGTGCACACGGTCAGGGCCAAGCCGTTTGACCAGCTGATCGACCAGGCCAAAAAGCGGCAGTGGCAACCCGGCCTGCTGGCTTAGCTCCAATGCGACATCCATGTCCTTTTGGTGCCAAGTGAAACGGGTGGTGTCCCAGCGTTCCAATGTGGTGTTGCGTGCCGGGCATTTCAGCAGGGTCTCGCGCATCGACTGTGCATTGATCCCACAACTGCGCGCTAGGGCCAGCACCTCGTAATTCGCCACGCAGGCGGCCCAGTGCATCATGTTGTTACAGGTCTTGCCCAACTGGCCGCAGCCATGCCCGCCCAGATGCTCGACGCTGCGCGAGTAACATTCCAGCACAGGCGTAATGTGATCGACATCTGTCTTTGCGCCGCCGCAGAGCGAAATCAGTGTGCCGTCTTTCGCCCCCTGAAGGCCGTAGCACACCGGCGCGTCGACAAATCGCAACCCGGCAGCGCCGCAAAGCACGCCAAGATCAATCATCGTTTTGGGATGGTTGGTGGCCGCGACCACGATGGTGGTGCCGGGCGCGGGGGATGCGCCGATGATTTCTTCGGTCACGCTGCGCGATTGGGCGTCATTGGCAACCATCACGATGATCACCTCGCAGTTGGCCGCAAGCTCGCTCAGATCACCTGCGGCACGAATACCGCCCGTGGCGGCAAGACGCAGCGCTTCGTCATCGGGGTCATAGGCCAGTACTCCGTGGCCGCCCCTCAGAACGTGGCCGGCCATCGCGGCACCCATCGCGCCAACTCCTGCAAATCCAACTTTCATTTCATCCTCCCCTGTTATGGATATGCTAGCGCGTCGCGTGAGCTTCAGGAATGCAATGTCGTTTCATATTGCGGAACATCGGTCCATTATTGGTTTGCTAGCGGTCTGACCCACGCTTAGGTAAGCCGAGCGCATTTTGCAGGGACACCGTCACGGGAGGGTCGGTGCGTCGCGGCATCTGCCGACCCCCAAGATGCGTAGGGAGGATTCTCCATATGCAATTCCAGGCAGCATTCGGACCACTGTTTGAGATACTGACATCGCCTTATTTGATGGGGCTCATCCTGCTCGCAATTCCGATAGGGATGTTCTTTGGGGCGGTGCCGGGGCTGGGCGGTAAACTTGGTATCGTGCTGCTGATTCCCTTTGTCTTCGGGATGGATCCGCTGGCAGGATCGGTCTTTCTGCTGGCGATGCACGCGGTTGTGCACACCGGCGGCTCTGTACCCTCGATCCTGTTTGGCGTGCCCGGAACCGGGCCGGACGCCGCCACCATTGTTGATGGCTACCCGATGGCCCAACGCGGCGAGGCAGGGCGCGCGTTGGGCGCGTCCCTTGGCGCATCGGGCGTTGGCGGCGTGATTGGCGCCCTGTTCCTCGCGGCGATGCTGCCGGTGCTCAAGCCAGTGGTGCTGGCCTTTTCACCAGCTGAATTCTTTCTTCTGGCGCTTTTCGGGATTACCTTTATTGCGATGTTGTCGGGCAGCAGCCTGACCAAAGGCATCGCCGTCGGGTTTCTTGGCATTATGGTGTCACTTGTCGGCCTTGATCCGCACACCGGGTCGCAACGGTTTACCTTTGATCAACTCTGGCTTTGGGAAGGCGTTGATATCGTCGCTGCCGTTCTTGGCCTGTTTGCGATCCCCGAAATGCTATCGCTCGGGGTCAAAGGCGGGGCAATTTCGCGCGTTACCGGCAAAATGGCCGGCTATGACTTTCGCCAGGTGCTACAGGGGATCGGCGACGTGTTCCGCCATCCCTGGCTTACGGTGCGGACATCGATTATCGGGGCGGCCATCGGGGCGATTCCTGGCCTGGGCGGCGATGCGGCAAGCTGGCTGTGCTATGGCCACGCGGTGCAAACCTGCAAGAATCCGGAAAACTTTGGCAAAGGTGACGTGCGCGGCGTGATCGCCCCGGAAACCGCTAACAATTCCAAAGAGGGCGGGTCGCTGTTGCCGACGCTGTTCTTCGGCGTCCCCGGTTCCTCGGGTATGGCGATCCTGCTGGGGGCGTTTGTGATGCTTGGCATTCAGCCGGGACCACATATCGCGCTGACCGGCATGCACCTTGTCTGGTCGCTGATCTGGGCGCTGGCGCTGGCGAACTTTCTCTCGGTTTTTGTATTCTTGGCGATGGCACCGGCATTTTCGCTGCTGGTCTATGTGCGCGGTGCGCTGCTGATCCCCTTTGTGCTGGTCCTTGCGTATCTGGGAGCTTACCTGTCGGAATCCTCGTGGGAAAACATGTGCCTGCTCACCGCGATAGGCGTGCTTGGGTACTTCCTCAAGAAATATGGCTGGCCCCGCCCGCCGTTTGTGATCGGTCTCGTGCTTGGCTCAATCGCCGAGGATTCGATTCACAAGGCATTGGCAATCTGGGGCCCGACCTTTTTCCTGCGCCCGCTGTCGTTGGTCTTTATCGCTATGATCGTGCTGACCGTCGGGGCCTACATCTGGCGTCAACGCACCGCACCCAAAGGTCGGGAGATTCACCATGACATTTGATGGCCGCAGCCTGATTTCCCTCATCATGTTCGCCCTGTTTGCCACGGCATGTGTCCTCGCCATAGGGCTGCCGACAAAGGCTGCGTTCATGCCTCTGCTCATCGGTATCCCGGGCGCGATCCTGTGCGGCGTGCAACTGGCGATCGACCTGTTCCGTCCGCGCATCGCCCCCACTGTGCTGATCGAGGAAACCGAGGGCGGGCGATCAGAAACCGAAGTGTTTGCCTGGCTCGCCGCCTTTATGGTGGTCCTGCTTTCGCTGGGTTTTGTGGTCGGTGGGCCGCTGCTTGTCGGGGCGTTCATCCGGATTTCCAGTCGCGAAAGCTGGCGCGCCGCTCTCTTTGCCGCCGCCGGCACCTTTCTTGTGCTCTGGGGCGTCTTCATCTGGCTTCTTGGCCTGTCACTGTTCGAGGGGCTGATTCTTGGCCCGCTTTTGGGGTGAAATCATGCTGCTGATCGACAATGAAACCGTTCACAAGCTGTTGACCATGCGCGATACGATGGCCGCGCTGGAACAAAGCTATCTTGGCGTTGCCCGCGGCACCGTGGCTTGTCGCCCACGGATTGATGTAAATCTGCCCACCTCGGACCCGGACAGGATGTACCGCTGGGGTACGATGGAGGGCGGGTCGGCTGGTGGCTATTTCGCTATTCGGATGAAATCCGACGTGATCTATCACCAGACCGCCCCGGACGGCACCCGCACCCAAGAGAAGTATTGCGGTCACCCCGGCCAGTTCTGCGGCATCATCTTTCTGATTGACGCCGAAACCGGTCTGCCGCTTGCCTTTATCAACGATGGCAATCTGCAACACATGCGTGTTGGGGGTGATGGTGGGATCGGTGTCAAATATATGGCCCGCGAGGGGGCAGAAGTTGTGGGGATGCTCGGCTCGGGTGGTATGGCGGACACCCATATGTTGTCCTTTATCGAGGCGCGGCCAACGATCCGCAAGCTTCGGGTGTTCAGCCCGACACAGGCCAACCGCGACGCCTTTGCCGCCCGTATGGCGGAACGTCATGGTATCGAAACCGTGGTCTGCGACAGCCCGGAACAGATATATCGCGGGGCCGACATCGTTGCGGCGCTGACGGATGCCGCCCAGCCTGTGCTGAACGGTGACCTGCTTGAGCGGGGAACCCATGTTGTCAATATCGGCGGCGGTGGATTGCCCGATACCCGCACACTTGAGCGGGTCGATACTTACCTGCGGATGGGGGATGCGCCCGCCCCCGACGGCCACGAAACGCTGGATGACGAATACCTCGCCTGGCGGCCCCGCGCCCCCGGCGCCACGGTTGGCAACAAGAAACGCGCCCACGGCAACATGCTTCCTGATAAACGCGTCACGCTGGACGAACTGATCCGCGGCGAAAAACCCGGACGCACCAGCGACGCTCAGATCACGTGGTCTGAACGCGGCAATCTGCAAGGGGCCCAGTTCTATGCCGTCGCCGCGCGGGTTTACGAAGCGGCCCGTGCTGCCAACCTGGGGCACGAGTTGCCCGACGAATGGTTTCTTCAGAATATCCGCAACTAGGAATGCCCACAGTGACCACATTTCAATATGCCACCGTGCAACGACGGTTCTGCGCCGTTTGCGTGCGCAGCCTGCCATGGGTGAGTGTCTGATGCAGCACGTGTCAGACAACATCATCGCCGATCTCGCCGCCGCCGCACGCATCCTCGCCGCCCGTGGCGTGGTGGATGGCTTTGGCCATGTCTCAATGCGGCACCCCTCTGCGCCGGACCGGTTCCTGATGTCGCGTGCTCTGGCGCCAGCGCTGGTGACGCCGGAGGACATCGTTGTTTATGGTTCCGACAGCGAGGCGGTCGAGACGACCGCGCCCAAGGGCTTTCTTGAGCGGTACATTCACGGCGAAATCTATCGTGCCCGCCCGGACATCTGCGCCGTGGTTCACAGTCATTCGCCGTCGGTCATCCCGTTTGGTGTGACGGATACACCGATGCAGGCGATGTTTCACAACGCCGCATTTCTGGCCCAGGGTGTGCCGGTTTTTGATATTTCCGACAGGTTCGGGGCGACCGACATGCTGATCTGCGACTGTACCAAAGGCGTCGCGCTGGCCGAGGCACTGGGTGACAAGGACGTGGCGCTGATGCGCGCCCATGGCTCTATTGCGTGCGGCCCGACTCTGCAAACTGCCGTATTCCGAGCCGTCTACACCGAAGTCAGCGCCCGGATTCAACATTGGAGCCACGCTCTGGCTGGAGGTGGCCCGCTTGCAGCCCTTAGCCCCGAAGAGGGGGCGCTGGCCGATCAACCCAACCAGACGGCAGGCCTGCGGGCCTGGGATCTGTGGCGCCAAGAGATCCGCGCCGAAACCGGCTGGTAACATACCCAAGGAGACCACATGAGCGATACCAAAGATCCCAAGGCTGAGCTTGCCCTTTGCCTGCGCATGTTAGAGCGGGGCGGTATCATCGACTACAACGGCCACGCAAGCATTCGTGCTGGACGTGATCGGATGTTCATCAATGTCGGCTCAGCGCAGCGCAGCCGCCTGACCGCCGCGGATATCTGCACAGTTGATCTGGACGGGAACCTGCTGGAGGGCGCGGGAAACCCGCCGTTGGAATTTCACCTTCACGCCGGGATCTACAAAGCGCGCCCCGAGGTCGATGCGGTGATCCACGCGCACCCGCAATGGTCGACCTATCTGAGCATGACTGGCCACCCCTATGCTCCCGTTTTTGCACAGGGCGCGCTGCTGTATCCGGTTCCGGTTCTTGACACGCCGGATTCCATCAATTCGCCAGAGATGTCAGCCCGGCTTGTTTGCGCGCTGACGGACCGCCCTGCAGCCCTGATGAAATCCCATGGCGCAGTGACTGTCGGCGGCGATATAACCGAAGCGTTTGTGTTGATGACCTACCTCGAAGAGAACGCCCGCCGTCAATATATGGCGCTCCAAATCGGCCAGCCCTACAGCTTTAGCCACGTCGAATGCGCCGCCGCCAAGACCAAATTGCGCAATGCCAAGTTGTTCCAGCGCACCTGGGATCATTTCGCGGCCAAGCTGGAGGATAGGACGTGAGCCGCAAATACGCGCTTGCCGGGGTGATGGGCTATCCGGTGATGCATTCGCTGTCGCCGTTGATGCACGGTCACTGGATGGAACAGCAGGGCATCGAAGGGGCTTACCTCTTTCTTGAAATTCCGCCCGATCAGCTGGAACCGGCCTTGCGCGGCCTGCATCCGCTTGGCTTTGCAGGGGTCAATGTCACGATCCCCCATAAACAACGCGCGATGGAGCTCGTCGATGAGCTTGACCCGGTAGCCGCAAAAATCGGCGCGGTAAGCTGCATTGTGGTTCGCAAGGATGGCACCCTGTTTGGCACCAACAACGATTGGCGGGGTTTTCTCTCTAACCTACGCGCTTCGGCGCCCGAATGGCGCGGTGACGCCGGGCCGGCGGTGGTGATTGGCGGCGGCGGTGGCGCGCGGGCGATCTGTCATGCACTGATGCAGGAAAATGTGCCCCAGATCCGGCTTGTCAACCGCAGCCGTGCGCGGGCAGAGGATGTCGCCCACGCGCTGGGAGGCCCGATCACCGTACTCGATTGGGAACAGCGTCATACGGCGCTGCAGGGTGCCGCGACTGTGGTCAACACAACCAGCTGCGGGATGGTTGCTCAGCCTGAACTTGACCTTTCTCTCGAACACCTCGATCCAAACGCGGTGGTTGCTGACATCGTCTACACGCCGCTTGTAACCGGGATTGTCCAGGCGGCCCGTGCGCGGGGAAACACCGCTGTCGGCGGGCTTGGGATGCTGATGCATCAGGGGCCCGCCGCATGGCAATCGTGGTTCGACCTGACCCCCGAGATCACGCCCGAATTGCGGCACAGGATGGAACGCAGTCTTGGCGGTGACCCGGGCTTGTGACCAGCGCTCGACCAGGTCTGTCCTAGTCCGGAAACGGGTCAACCACGACACGACGGCCCAGCATAAAGGCATCAGCGACGTGGATCAGCGGTTCGGCATCCACATCGCTGGCGTCAGACTCAAGCAGGCCGGCAAAGCGATCATACAGCGCCGGGTATTCGCCGGGGCCGGTGACCACCTGATCGCGCCCATCAATCGTGAGCGTCGCGCCGCCGTTGGACAGGCACAGGATGCCCGCGTTGGTCTCTACCTCGATCTGCCATAGCTCTTTGCGACCATGACGCCAGTCGAAATCGGCGGTGACAGTCAATGAATCCGCGCCGGTGAACGCCAGTTCTGCGGCAATCGGGGTGGCGCGGTTTTCCGGGAACGACAGAGTGGCGGCAGTCAAATGTACCGGGGTCGGCAGAATCTCGGTCAGGATCGAGAGGGCGTTGATGCCGGGATCAAACACCCCCAACCCACCGGGTTCCCAAATCCAACCCTGTCCGGGATGCCATTTTCGCACATCTTCCTTCCAGTCGATGCGGACGCGGCGTGGTGGGTTTTGTGCCAGCCAGGCGCGGGCAGCGGCCACGCCAGTGGCGTAGCGTGAATGCCAGGTCGCGAACAGCGTCACGCCCGCCGCATCGGCCATCGTGCGCAGCCGCAGCACTTCTGCGACGCTGGCGCCGGGGGGTTTTTCCAGCATGACGTGGCGACCCGCCGAAATCGCCGCCTGCGCTGCGGCAAAGCGCGGCACCGGCGGCATACACAACGACAGCGCCGGGATATCAGGACGCGCGGCCAAAAGCGCTGCGATGCTGCCAAAGTTTTCGATCCCGACCAGCCCGCCAGAGCTGCTGACCGTGGCGGCCAGATCAAACCGGGCGTCGTCCGCCAGCGCAGGCACGTGCTGGTCGCGGGCGATTTTACCGACACCGATGATGGCGATTTTAGTGGCTGTCACGTGGCACCTCGTTTCCGCGGCATCCTTTTAGGAAATCGAAATCCGCACCGGTGTCGGCGCCCTCGACATGCGTTACGAACAGATGGGCATATCCGCTTTTGGGGGCGTCGACGGTTGGAATCCACGCCTTTAGTCGCGCGGCCAGCTCAGCATCGGAAATATCCAGATGCAGCCGCCGCGCGGCGACGTCGAGTTCGATCATGTCACCGGACTGCACCACCGCCAGCGGCCCGCCTGCTGCGGCCTCGGGCGACACATGTAGGATCACCGTACCATAGGCCGTGCCAGACATCCGGGCGTCCGAGAGTCGGACCATATCGGTGATACCCTTCTTAAGCACTTTGGGTGGCAGACCCATATTGCCAACCTCGGACATGCCGGGATACCCCTTGGGGCCACAATTTCGCAGCACCATCACACAGGTCTCGTCGATATCGAGCGCGTCGTCGTTGATGCGGGCCTTGTAGTCGTCGATATCCTCGAACACGACCGCGCGACCGCGATGCTGCATCAAGTGCGGGCTGGCGGCCGAGGGTTTCAACACCGCACCGCGCGGCGCGAGGTTGCCCCTGAGCACCGCGATCCCGCCCGATTGCGTCAGCGCCTTGTCCACCGGCAGGATGACATCCTCGTTCCAGTTGACGGCAGTGCTGACCTCGTCCCAGACGGTCGCGCCGGACACGGTCAGCGCGTCGCGGTGCAGCATCCCGGCTTCGCCCAGCCGCTTCAGCACTACCGGCAGACCGCCGGCATAATAGAACTCTTCCATCAGATATTTGCCCGAGGGCATGAGGTTGACGATGGTCGGCACCTCGCGGCCCAGCCGGTCCCAATCCTCAAGCGTCACGTCAACGCCGACCCGGCCCGCCATGGCAAGCAGGTGAATCACCGCGTTGGTCGACCCGCCAATGGCACCATTGGTGCGGATAGCATTTTCAAATGCCTGTTTGGTCATGATGTCCGACGGTTTCAGGTCGTCCTTGACCATCTGGACGATGCGCCGGCCAGAGTGTTGCGCCATCACTCGGCGACGCGCATCGACACCCGGAATCGCGGCATTGCCCGACAACGCCATGCCAAGCGCCTCGGCCATGGAGGCCATTGTCGAGGCGGTGCCCATGGTGTTGCAGGTGCCCGAAGAGCGGCTCATCGCTTGTTCGGCCTCAAGAAAATCCTCTTGCGTCATCTTGCCGGCCTTGATGTCCTCGGACATCTGCCACAGGGCTGTGCCCGACCCGACCCGTTCGCCCCGGAACCAGCCGTTCAACATCGGCCCGCCGGTGACGACGATCGACGGAATGTCGGTGCTGGCGGCCCCCATGATCAGCGATGGCGTGGTCTTGTCACAACCGACAAGCAGCACGGCACCGTCGATCGGCTGCGCGCGCATACATTCCTCGACCGCCATGGCCGCAAGGTTGCGATACATCATCGCTGTCGGGCGAAACGTGTTTTCAGACGCGGAGAAGACCGGCACTTCGAGGGGAAAGCCCCCCGCCTCCCAGATCCCGGCCTTAACCTTTTCTGCCAGCTCGCGCAGGTGGCCATTGCAGGGGGTCAGGTCCGACCAAGTGTTGAGGATGCCAATCACCGGGCGACCGTCGAACAGGTCATGCGGATAGCCCTGATTTTTTAGCCAGCCCCGGTGGTAGATATTGTCGCGCGAAGTGCCACCGTACCAATCCTGCGAACGCAGGCGGCGCGGCCACGAGGCGGGTTCAAACGTCATGGATGCCTCACAGGGTTCGGATATTGATGCGCGTTTCTGGCGACGGACCACGGGTCCAGGCCAGCGGGTTGCGCAGGGGCAGGCCAAAATCAGGGGCCTCGATCTCAAACACGTCGCCATCCTGCGGTCTGACCCCATCCGCAAAGGACAAGGTTGCCGTGCCGAACATATGCACATGCACATCGCCAGGCTGACGGAAAATGGCGTATTTAAAGTGGTGGTGTTCGAGGTTGGAAATGGTGTGGGACATGTTCGCCTCGCCCGACAGGAACGGCTTTTCGAACAGGACGCTGTCGCCGCGCCGGATCCGGCTGGTGCCGGTCACGCTGGCGGGTAAATCGCCGACCAGCAACTCGGGCCCAAGCGAGCAGGGGCGCAGTTTGGAATGCGCAAGATATAGGTAGTTCTGCCGCTCCATCACGTGATCCGAAAATTCATTGGCAAGCGCAAAACCGATGCGGAACGGGGTGCCGTCCGGACCAATGACGTAGATGCCGGCAATTTCAGGCTCTTCGCCGCCATCCTCGGCAAAGCCGGGGCTGCAAAGCGGCTGACCGGGGGCGATCAGCGCGGAACCGGTGCCTTTGTAGAACCACTCTGGCTGCACGCCTGCCAGCTCTCCGGCGGGTTTGCCATTCGCGACACCCATACGAAACATCTTCATCGAGTCGGTTTCGTCCTCTGGCGCCCGTTCGTGCATCGAGGATCGCGTCGCGGCAGACCCAAGGTGCGTAAGGCCGGTTCCTGTCAGGTGCATATGCGCCGGATCGCGATGCGAGATCGGGTTCAAAAGCCGCCCCTCGGCGTACAGCCGGTCCAGGTCGACCGCGCCGTTCAGGCCAAGCGACTGTACCATGTCGTTCAGGCTTTTGCCGTCTGTGGCGCAGGCCATCGCAAGTTCATGGAGCGACTGGTCGGTGCGCACATCATAGGCCTCGGTCCCCGAGCGTGCGACAACCTGAATCCCGCCTGCAACTGTTCTGTATTGAGAGAGCAGCATTGTTCAGCCTTTCTTTTTGTTCATGACGTCAAAGATCACCGCCGCCAGCAGCACAAGACCCTTGATCACCTGTTGCCAGTCGATGCCGATGCCCAGGATCGACATGCCGTTGTTCATCACGCCCATGATGAAGGCGCCAATCACGGCCCCGACCACAGTGCCGACGCCGCCGGACATCGACGCGCCGCCGATGAACACTGCGGCAATCACGTCCAGCTCAAAGCCGATACCGGCCTTTGGGGTAGCAGTGTTGAGCCGGGCGGCAAACACCAACCCGGCCAACGCGGCAAGCATCCCCATATTGGCAAAAGTCAGGAACACCAGGCGGCGAGAGTTGATGCCTGACAGCGACGCGGCCTTTTCATTGCCGCCAATGGCATAAATCCGCCGACCAATGGTGGTCTGGCTGGTGACAAAGGAATAGACCGCGATCAGCAGCGCCATGACAATGAACACATTGGGCAGGCCGCGAAAATCGGCCATCAGCCAACTCATGTAGATCAGCGCAAGAAAGATCAGCCCATTCTTGGCGGCAAAGAAGGCAAAGGGTTCTTCGGGTGTCCCGGTTCTGGCCTGCGCCTGGCGGCTGCGCACCGCCAGGACCAGCAGGATTGTCGCCACGATAACCCCAATCACCAGCGAAAACAGATTGTAGCCTTCGCCACCGAACAGATCGGGGATGAATCCGGATGAAATCAGTTGAAACTGACCGGGGAACGGACCGACCGACTGTCCGGCCAGCAGCCAGAGCGTCAGCCCCTTGAACACAAGCATACCCGCCAGCGTGACAATAAAGGACGGAATGCGGAAATAGGCGATCCAGAACCCCTGCGCAGCGCCGATCACCGCCCCGGCAGCAAGACAGATCACCGCAGCGATGGGGTAGGGGACATCAAGGTTGACGATCATCACCGCCGCCAGCGCACCGACAAAGCCCATCACCGATCCGACGCTAAGGTCGATATGCCCGGCGACGATGACCAGCAACATCCCCACCGCCATGATCACGATATACGAGTTCTGGAGGATCAGGTTGGTCAGGTTCACCGGTTTGAGCAGAATGCCCCCGGTGGCGACCTGAAAGAATGCCATGATTGCAATCAGGGCGAACAGAATGCCGTATTCGCGCAGATGATTTTTGAGAAAGCGCAAGCTGTCGCCGCGTACGGGGGCGTCCTGCGCGTCGGTCGGCGTTGAGTTGGTTGTGTCGGTCATTGGCTGCGGTCCCCGGATTTGATAATCGCGGTCATGATCTTTTCCTGGCTGGCGTCGCTGGTGGGCATTTCTCCGACAAACCGGCCTTCGTTCATGACATACAGGCGGTCGGTGATGCCCAGCAGTTCCGGCATCTCCGACGAGATCACGATGATCGCCTTGCCCGCTTTGGCAAGGTCGCGAATCACCGTGTAGATTTCGAATTTCGCGCCGACGTCGATGCCGCGGGTCGGTTCATCTAGGATCAGAACGTCGGGATCAGCGAACAACCATTTCGACAGCACGACCTTTTGCTGGTTGCCGCCAGAAAGGTTCACCGTCTCCTGCTCGATCGAGCTTGACTTGATGTTCAACCGGGAACGGTAGCGCTCTGCCACTGCGGCCTCGCGGCGGCGGTTGACGATCATGCCGTCAGCGACCTCTTCGAGTTTGGCCAGAGGCACGTTGCGCCGGATCGTCTGGTCGAGGACGAGGCCATAGGTCTTGCGATCCTCGGTGGCATAGGCGAGCCCGGCGTTAATGGCAGCGCGCACGTTTGACAGATCTGCCGGGGCGCCGTTGATCTTGACACTCCCCGAGATGCCGCGCCCGTAAGAACGCCCGAACAGGCTCATCGCGAGTTCGGTGCGCCCGGCACCCATCAGCCCGGCGATGCCCAGAACTTCGCCCTTTTTGACGTGAAGGCTGACCTTGTCGACGACCTTGCGTTCCGGATGCAGCGGGTGATGCACGGTCCAGTCTGTGACTTCCATGGCGACAGTGTCGGTCGCGTGGTTTTCGCGCGGTGGATAGCGGTCATCCAAAGACCGCCCCACCATGTCACGGATGATCTGATCCTCTGAAATGCCGCCCGAGCAGTCGAGCCGCGACACCGCCGCACCGTCGCGGATGACCGTGATAGTATCAGCCACCTTGGAGATTTCGTTCAGCTTGTGCGAAATCAGGATCGAGGTCACGCCGTGGGTGCGAAATTCCACCAGCAGATCGAGCAGCTTTTGGCTGTCGGTTTCGTTCAGTGACGAGGTCGGCTCGTCCAGGATCAGCAGGCGGACGTTCTTGGACAGGGCTTTGGCGATTTCGACCAGTTGTTGTTTGCCCAGACCCAGATCGTCGACCAGCGTTTGTGGGTTTTCGCGCAGGCCGACACGCTGGATCAGTTCAGCGGCGCGGCGCTGGGTTGCGGGCCAGTCGATGATGCCGCGCGTCGCGCGTTCATTGCCCAGAAAGATGTTCTCCGCGATTGACAGCAGCGGGATCAGCGCGAGTTCCTGATGAATGATGATGATGCCGCAGGCTTCGCTGTCGGTGATACCGCCGAACTGTTTGACCGCGCCGTCATAGACGATGTCCCCGGTATAGCTGCCGTGCGGATAGACCCCGGACAGCACCTTCATCAGCGTCGATTTGCCCGCACCGTTTTCGCCGACAAGCGCGTGGATTTCGCCCTCTTCAACGCGAAGGTTGACGGTGTCGAGCGCCTTCACCCCAGGAAATTCCTTGGTGATGCCGCGCATTTCTAGAATGGTGGCCATAGGTCCTCTCCAATGACTGGATGCCCCCGGTCCGGCACTCCGTCCGGGGGCAAGTTGCGGTCGTGCGCCGACTGGCGCGCGCCCACAGAGAGATTATTCGATCTGGTCTTTGGTGTAGTACCCAGAGTCGATCAGCAGCTCTTCCCAGTTCGCCGCGGTGACGGGTAGCGGTTCGAGCAGGTAGGACGGCACAACCTTGACGCCGTTATCATAGGTGGTGGTGTCGTTGATCTCGGGTTCGCCACCGGCGAGCAGGGCGTTGACCATGCCGACGGTCACACCTGCCAGTTCACGGGTGTCCTTGAAGATGGTGGAATATTGTTCACCGCGCAGAATCGCCTTGATCGACGGAACTTCGGCATCCTGGCCCGACACAATCGGCATCGCCATATCACCCGAGCCATAGCCGATGCCCTTGAGCGACGAGATAATCCCGATAGACAACCCGTCGTATGGCGAAAGAACACCGTGGACCTTTTTGTCAGTGTAGTTGGCAGACAGCAGGTTATCCATGCGGGCCTGCGCAACCGAGCCGTCCCAGCGCAGAGTGCCGACGGTGTCCATGCCCATCTGGCCCGAACCGATGACAATATCACCCGAGTCGATCAGAGGTTGCAGCACCGACATGCCGCCATTGTAAAAGAAATAGGCGTTGTTGTCGTCCGGGCTGCCGCCGAACAGCTCGACATTCCACGGCTTGTCATCCGGAAAGCGTTCCTTGAGGCCATCGACCACAGTGGTTGCCTGCTGCACACCAACCTTGAAGTTGTCGAAGGTGGCATAATAACTCACATCGCCGGAATCGCGGATCAGGCGATCATAGGCCACAACCGGGATGTCGAGTGCGGCGGCATTGGCCAGCACGTTGGTCAGGGTGGTGCCGTCGATGGCAGCGATCACCAGTGCATCGGCACCCTTGGTGATCATGTTCTCGATCTGGGCGAGCTGGTTGGGAATGTCATCTTCTGCATATTGCAGGTCGGTGTCGTAGCCGGCCGCCTGGAATTGCTTGACCATGTTGCTACCGTCGGCAATCCATCGGGCCGAGGATTTGGTGGGCATGGCGATGCCAACGGTGCCTTTGTCTTGCGCCAGAGCAGGCGATACCATCAGGGCAGCCAGCGCCGTCGCGCCCAGTGCGCGTCTTGTAAAATGCATTTTGTTCCTCCCGAACTATTTGGCGCAACCCTGCTGGGCGACGCTTGTCTTGTCGCTTCTGCGTCCCGGCTCCTCCACAGGGTGATGCAAAAACTTGCGCTTAGACTTGTCAGCAAGCGATGTAACGGTCAAATTCGGATGTGGCTTATTGATATAGCAGGTTGGGTATGTCTCAGAATCGATATGCGCCCGCGAAACCGCATGATCTGGTCCGCCGCGGGCTGAAATTCTCGCAATTGCGGCTGATAGATGCGCTGGCGGCCACGCAACAGGTGGGTGCCGCCGCAGACCGCCTTGGCATGACGCAGCCTGCCGCTTCGCGCCTGCTGCGCCAGCTCGAAGAGCTGGTCGGCGCGCCATTATATGTACGACACACGCGCGGCGTCAGTCTGACCGAGGCCGGGATGATCTTGGCCGATCAGGCGGCACGCACGCTGCGCGGCCTTGATCTGTCGCAGGAACGGATATCGGAGACGACACACGGCATGCGCGGGCATGTCCGCGTTGGTGCGGTCACCGGACCGTCGCTCGATCTTGTACTGCCGGTGATCCGCAAAATGCGCGTAAGCTATCCGCAGATTGAGATTTCGGTTGAGGTTGGGACCTCAGACGAAATGTCAGAATCGCTGCTGAACTATCATCTGGATGTCTATATCGGGCGGGTACCGGATGCGGCGGACCCGTCGCTGTTTACCTTTCGCGCGATTGGACCGGAACCGCTGGCGCTGATCGTGCGGATGGATCATCCGCTGCTGAGCCGTCGCGCGCTGGATCTGGCGCAATGCCTCGAATTCGACTGGGTGATGCAGCCGCCCGGGGGATTGCTGCGCCGCACAGTCGAGGCCTATCTGATGGAGCGCGGCTATGGTCTGCCCGCGCGCACGGTCAGCACAACCTCGACCCTGTTCACACTCGCGATGATCAGCGACACCAATGCGGTCGCACCACTGGCGCGCAAGGCGGCTGATTTCTTTATCGCGCGTGCAGCCTTGGGCAGCCGTTTGGCACATTTGCCCGTCGCAGAAGACATCGCCGTGGTCGCCTATGGTCTGGTGCGCCGGGCGGGCGAAGCCAGCACCCCTGCCACGGATCGCCTGATAGCGGGAATCGAAGCCGAACTGGCGCGGGTGGAGTAGGGCGCTATCGTGGGTCCGCGGCGTCCTCTGGGCAGGACCAAGGGTCTAATCCGTCCAATATGCCGCAGCGTGATATTCGGATTTCTGAAACCCGGCATCGGTCAATTTCGGCCGAAGTTCGACGGCCGCGCGGCGTTCGGCGGCGAAAAAAAGAAAGCGATCAGCTTCGGGGTAAGCCATCGAATCAAAGGCGCTTACCGGTGTCTCGGTGCCGCCACGTATGATCCAACGCAGCGAAACCCCCTCGGGGTGGGCCAGTTGCTGGATATCGGCGGGATCAGATACAAAGAGTATCGCCTCGCCGCGGGTGGCGGGGTCGACCCCAGCGAGGAGGCGGGCCGCGACCGGGACGGCGGTTTCGTCGCCGATCACGCCAAGCCAGCCACTGCGGTCTGGCAGTTTGCTGCCGCCGGGACCAGTTATGGCGATTTTGTCGCCGGGCTGCACAGTGCGGGTCCATTCTGTGACCCTGCCGCCGTCATGCAGGAAAACGTCAAATGTGATCCGTGCCGCGCCGGATGACCCCAGCAATTCGAAACGGCGCGTGGTGTAAACCGGGCGATGCCATGCCGTCATGCCGCCCCCGGGCCATTGAGTCACGCCCGCAGCGTCGATTTGTGGCCAATTGGCACCCGCTGGCCCGAACAACAGCCGAAAGTGCAGGCCACCGGTGCCAAAGCGCGCCAAATCCGGTCCGCACATGGTGATGCGCATATAGGACGGCGAAAGACGGGTGATCGTCTCAATCCGCGCCAAACTAAGGTTCACGGGGCGCCCTGCGACCTTTTGATCCTGCCAATTGAGGGTGAGGCCAAGTGCCGTGATCCGCGCTGTCATCTGGTCGCGCATGTCTTGCAGCTTGTCTATCCTGTCGGATGAAATCACGAGCGCGGTCCCCTGACCCGTGCCCGACAGCCGGAATGAGCCGAGCGGACCGATGACATGCAGTGCCTGTTCCGTGCGCTCGTATCCGAGGCCACTGGCCTGTGCCACGGTGATGAAATTGTCAATCGCGCGAACCACCGGGAGATCGAAATACGCCTTGCCTTCGTGTATGGTCATTGCTTTGCCGCACATATTCTAGGGATTGCTTGCTCGCTTGGTGCTGGCTGAAGTCTATTTCATAGTGAAACACTCTGATATTGTGAAGCCCTCTGGCTTCGCCAATATGTGCCATGCTCAAAAGAGATCGCGGCTGAGCGGTTATGTAGTGGCTTTTGCACCCCGATTTGTCCGGATGTCGTTCAGGGGCGATTGGCGTTAGTCGTCGGCGGATAGATCACGGGGTTTACTCCGACCGGCGCAAACAGCGCCCTGTTTGAGCAAAAACAAAAATCGCCTAAGATCACGAAACTGTCACAGACAGTCAATATTGGTCCCCGGAAACATCGAATTTTTGGGGAAAACCATGAAATCTGCCACTAGCCTTACCGCCGCCGCGCTACTTGCTGTTGCTCTGCCTGCTCATGCCGAGTTTCAGCTGAACGACCGTTTCACTGATGCCGACGGTGACCTGATCGCAGACATCCCAACGGATCCGGCACAACTCGTCGATCCCTCCACGCTGATCTTTGCCTACACCCCCGTCGAGGATCCGGCGGTCTATGCCGAGGTTTGGGCCGAATTCCTTGACCACATGTCCGAGGTCACTGGCAAGGACGTCCAGTTTTTCCCCGTTCAGTCGAACGCTGCCCAGATCGAGGCGATGCGCGCTGGTCGGCTGCACATCGCTGGCTTCAACACCGGTTCGAACCCGCTGGCCGTGGCATGCGCTGGCTTCCGCCCTTTCGCCATGATGGCGGCCAAGGACGGCAGTTTTGGCTACGAGATGGAGATCATCACCTATCCCGGATCGGGCATCGAAACGGTCGAAGATATCAAAGGCAAGCAGCTGGCCTTTACATCGGAAACCTCGAACTCGGGCTTCAAGGCCCCTTCGGCGATCCTGAAAGCTGAATTTGGCATGGAAGCAGGCCGCGATTTCGAACCCGCCTTTTCAGGAAAACACGACAACTCGATCCTGGGTGTGGCGAACAAGGACTACCTGGCCGCTTCGATCGCCAACTCGGTCAAGGGCCGCATGATCGAACGTGACGTCGTCAAGGCAGATCAACTGGTCACAATCTACACCTCGCAGACCTTTCCGACCACCGGGTATGGCGTGGCGTACAACCTGACGCCCGAGCTGCAGGACAAGATCAAGGAAGGGTTCTTTTCCTTTGATTGGGACGGCAGCAAGCTGGCCGAGGAATTTGGTCGCAGCGGAGATGAGCAGTTCATCCCGATCACGTTCCAAAACGAATGGTCGGTGATCCGCACCATCGACGAGGCGACCGGCGTCACCTACGATTGTAACTGACCCCTGTTGACCGAAACACCAGACGGGCGGTTTATCACCGCCCGTCTGCGTTTTTGAAAAGTTACCCGCATGTTGAAGATCCAAGCGCTCTCCAAGACCTATAAGACGGGCGATGCTGCGCTATCAGACGTCACATTGTCCGTCCCCAAAGGTCAGATACTGGGCCTGATCGGACCGTCGGGTGCAGGCAAATCGTCGCTCATTCGCTGTATCAACCGGTTGGTGGAACCGACCGGCGGCCAGGTGCTGCTGGAAGGTGTCGATCTGGCGCGGTTGGGCAAGGCCGATCTGCGCAAGCAGCGTCGCCGGATTGGGATGATCTTTCAGGAATACGCACTGGTCGAGCGCCTGACCGTGATGGAAAATGTCCTGTCCGGGCGGCTTGGCTACGTGCCATTCTGGCGAAGCTTTCTCCGCAAATATCCCGGTGCCGACATCCAGCGCGCCTATCAGTTGCTAGACCGGGTCGGATTGCTGGACAAGGCTGACAACCGCGCCGATGCGCTGTCGGGCGGACAGCGACAGCGCGTCGGTATCGCACGGGCGCTGGCGCAGGATCCCAAACTGCTGCTGGTCGACGAACCCACAGCCAGCCTGGACCCCAAGACCAGCCGCCAGATCATGCGGCTGCTTACCGAAATCTGCGCCGAGCGTGGCCTGTCAGCCATCGTCAACATCCATGACGTGCCGCTGGCCCAGCAGTTCATGCAGCGCATCATTGGCCTGCGCGCAGGCCGGGTTGTGTTCGACGGCCCGCCCGACCAACTGACCCAAGAGGCCCTGACCACGATTTATGGCGAAGAAGACTGGAACGCGATGCGCCAGGGCGACGAAGAACAGGCCAGCGCCGAGGCCGACGCCCGTGATCGTATCGCGGCGCTCACCTGATGACTGCGCCGTCCTATCCAACAACCTGGTGCCGCCCGCCGCAGATCCTCAAGGATCGGCGCTGGCGGTTGGCGGTTCAGATCGCCATCGTCGTCTATCTGATGCTCGCCGTTGGTACGGTCGAGGTAAACTGGACGCGCGTCTATGATGGGCTGGAGCGTGGGCAACGCTTTGTCATGGGATTTCTGCAACCCGACTTTACCAGCCGCTGGTATGACATCAGTCAGGGTCTGGTCGAAAGCCTGACAATGACGCTGACATCAACCGTGGTAGGCATCGTGATATCGATCCCCATCGGCATCGGGGCGGCCCGCAACCTGGCGCCGCGCTGGATCTATTACATCTGCCGGTCGATCGTCGCGGTCAGCCGCGCCCTGCAAGAGGTGATAATCGCGATTTTCTTTGTCGCGATGTTCGGCTTTGGCCCCTTTGCTGGGTTTCTGACACTGTCCTTTGCCACCATTGGCTTTATCGCCAAACTTCTGGCCGACAATATCGAGGAAATAGACGAGGCACAGGCCGACGCGGTGCGCGCCACCGGCGCGTCGTGGGCGCAATTGGTCAATTATGCCGTGCAGCCGCAGGTCATGCCGCGGCTGATCGGTCTATCGCTCTATCGGCTCGATATCAATTTCCGTGAAAGCGCGGTGATCGGTATCGTCGGCGCCGGCGGGATTGGCGCGACATTGAACACGGCAATTGATCGCTATGAATACGATAGCGCGGGCGCGATCCTTCTGATCATCATCGCCATCGTGATGGTCGCCGAATACAGTTCAAGCTATCTGCGGAAGTTCCTGCAATGACCGAGATTTCGCATTATAGTCAGGTTTGGTCGTATCGCAGTCCGCGTGGACGGCTGCTGCTTTGGGGGGGATGGCTGGCGCTGGTCGCGTTATTCGTCTTTTGCTGGCAGATCATGACGCGGGATACAATTTGGTATTTCGTGCAGGATGCGCCGCGTCAGGCCGCCGATATCGGTGGTCGGATGCTGCCGCCGCGCTGGTTCTACCTGCCCGAGTTGATGCAGCCGCTTTGGGACACGCTTAACATTGCCACGCTTGGCACCATTGGCGGCGTGATCATGGCGGTGCCCGTCGCCTTTCTGGCCGCTCGCAACACCACGCCTTCCGCCGCGTTTCTGCGACCCGTCGCATTGTTCATCATTGTGGCCTCGCGCTCGATCAATTCGTTGATCTGGGCATTATTGCTGGTGGCGATTATCGGCCCGGGCCTATTGGCCGGCATCGTGGCAATCGCGCTCAGATCCATCGGCTTTATTGGGAAACTGCTGTACGAAGCGATCGAAGAAACCGACGCGACGCAGATTGAAGCAATCGAAGCCACCGGTGCCAGCGGGGCGCAGGTTCTGAGCTATGGGATCGTGCCGCAAATCATGCCAACCTTCTGGGGCATCACCGTATTCCGCTGGGATATCAATATCCGCGAAAGTACCATCCTTGGGCTTGTGGGTGCGGGTGGCATCGGGCTCAAGCTGCAGGCTTCTCTCAACACCCTGGCCTGGAGCCAGATTTCGGTGATCCTGCTTTTGATTCTGGCGACCGTCGTGCTGAGTGAATGGATCTCTGCACGTGTGCGGCATGCGATAATCTGATCGAATTTGTGTGCTCATACACTGCTCAGTTCAACGTCACCTCGGATCAAACACCCGCGACGGACGTGGCACGACAGTCGCGCGGTCGGTTGACACTGCATTGCAACGGGCAAACCAATACAGGTTGGCTGTGTCGATATCTTTGATAGTCAGATGCCAGACAACAGAGCCTGTTGGAAACCGGCGTCAGTCAGCGCCGCCCCTTCCAGTCCGGTCTTTGACGCGCGGGTCACGACCTCTGGGACTTACTGCTCGGATTCGGGGGTTTGGAGCGTTGACCATGTGTTGTCGAGTGGCGGTGGCGGCGGGGTTGCGCAGGCTCGGCGGTGGATACTGACCTTTGCGATAAAGTTTGCAGAGATCGGTGCTGTGACAAACAGAAATGCCATTATCAAGAGTTCATTGAGCGACCCTTTACCGGATACAAAGGCATTTAACATCGACGCCAAAAGCAGCATGCCAATTCCGATTGTGCCAACCTTGGTCGGTGCATGAAGGCGGGTCATCGGATCGTTGAATTTCAGCAGGCCAATGACACCGACCAGCACAAAGCCCGATCCGATCAGCAACGAAAGTGCGGCAACGCAGGTTCCGATGATCTGAAACGTCATTCGATAATGTCCCCCCGCAAAATGAAGCGCGCCAAAGCGACCGTTGACACAAACCCCAGCATCGCAATCAGCAACGCCACCTCAAAGTAGATTTGCGTGCCCTGATGAATACCTAACACAACGACCAGCCCCAACACGTTGATGACCATCGTATCCAGAGCGAGTATTCGGTCACCCGGTGTCGGCCCAACCACCAGCCGCACCATCGACATGAGCTGGCCAAGCGCAAGCGCCAGAAAGGCGATGATCAAAGCTGCATTCATAAGTCCCATAGCAAAGGTCATGAGAAAATTTCCAATAGGCGGCGTTCATAACGTATCTTGATGTCATCCCGTATCGCATCAGGATCATCTGTGTGCAGAACATGCACGAGCAGGCTGTGGCCTTCGTCGGAGAGGTCCGAGGAAACGGTGCCGGGGGTAAGGGTGATGGTGCCCGCAAGCACCGTTATAGCCTCGGGTTGGCGCAATTCGAGGGGCACGACAATCCAGGCAGGTTTCAGTTTCGTATTCGGGACCGTCAGAACAATCCAGGCGACCTGAATATTGGCAACGACGATATCCCACATGACGATGATGCTATAGCTGACCATCTTGCCCAGCCGGAATCCCTTGGGCGTATCTGGCCACCAGATTGACGTGACCCACGGGATGATGATTCCCAGGATAATCCCGAACACAACCATCCCTGCGGATATCCCATCCTGCAGTAGCATCCAGACGACCACCAGAGTGAGGGTCAAAAATGGGTGTGGCAAGAGCCAGCGGTATGCGCGCGTCATGTCAGTGATCCTCCGTCGGTTCGCTGAGCTTGCCGGGCGTATTGATCACGGTCGAGATGTAGGTTTCCGGCGCGAACAACTGGGCCGCCATGGTTGTTGTGTACCGATGTACCTGCCCGGCAAAGACCGTATGGGCGGCAAGCAGCACACACAACCCACCTACTGAGACATATGACAGGATCGTTGGTGGCGTCGTCTGAGCTGCGCCGTCCGGCACCTCTATGCTATGGGCCTTCCAGAATAGGATGCTGCCTGCGCGGGAAAATCCAATAATGCTGATCAGGCTGGAAATCAGGACAACCGCCCAGATCCAAACCATCAGATCCGTGTCATAGGCCGCCTCCAACACCAGAAGTTTGCCAAGAAAACCCGAAAGGGGCGGCAAGCCGGCCATCGCAATGGCACCCAGGAAAAACAGCGCCGCCGTCAGCGTAGTTCCGGCCATTGGCGGTTGCGGTGTCAGTTCCAGATTCCCGCGCCCGGTACGCACAAGATCTGCGATCAGGAACAATGCAGCTCCGGCGAGCGTCGAATGTACGGTATAGTACAGCGCCGTCGCGATGCCCGCCGGGGTGAACAGTGATATCGACACCATCACCATCCCCATCGACCCGATGATGGAAAAGGCGACCAGCCGGTCCAGCCTTTTGGCGGCCAGAACGCCGACCATTCCAATCGCGAGCGACACCAATGCAGCGGGGAGCAACCACAGGTCATGAAGACCCGATGTGACATCCAGGTCAGGCGGAAAAATCAGCGTGTAAACGCGGATGATCGCGTAGGCGCCCACCTTGGTCATGATGGCAAATAGCGCCGCCACCGGTGCGGGGGCTTCGGCATAGCTTGACGGCAGCCAGAAATGCAGAGGCACGATAGCCGCCTTGATCGCAAACACCAGCAACAGTAGAACCGATGCAACGCGAATGCCCACCGTCTCTTCCGGACCGATCATCGCAACACGCTGCGCCAGATCGGCCATGTTCAGCGTGCCGGTTTCGGCGTAAATCGCGCCCAAGGCAAACAGGAACAGCGTTGAGCCAATCAGATTGAAAAGCACGTATTGCACGCCAGCCTGTAACCTTGCATTTCCACCAGCGTGAATCATCAGCCCATATGAGGCGATCAACAGCACTTCGAAGAACACGAACAGGTTGAAAAGATCCCCGGTCAGAAACGCACCCAGAATGCCCATAAGCTGAAACTGAAAGAGCGCGTGAAAATGCCACCCCCTGTTGTCCCAGCCCGATCCGATGGCGTAAAGCAGCACAAAGAACGCCAATACGGATGTCAGCAGAACCATGAAGGTCGACAATCGGTCGCCGACAATCACGATGCCGAACGGTGCCGCCCAATCGCCCAGTTGGTAGAGTACGACGCTGCCGTCAGAAACCTCCCAACAAAGTCCGGCCGCGATGAAGATCAACGCCAGAACACCGCCGACTGAAAAGGCGCGCTGAATCTGAATGTGATAGCGCGCGGCCAACACGATAAACGGTGCCAGCAAAGCAGGCAAAACGACGGGCGCGATGATCCAGTGGATCATGATGTCTCCTCCGCCGGGGTGTCACTCTGAACAGGTTGATCATCGACGTGATCGTCATCTGCTCCAAGATATGCGCCCAGACTGATCATCACCACGACAGCTGTCATCCCAAAGGAAATGACGATGGCCGTCAGCACCAGCGCCTGCGGAAGAGGGTCGGTATACACCGTCACGCCATCGGCCAGGATTGGTGGCGCGCCGACGGTCAGGCGACCGGAGGCAAACAGAAACACGTTCACCGCATAGGTCAGCAGCGAAATACCCAGGATCACCGGAAAGGTGCGCAACCGCAGCGTAAGGTACAGCCCGCTTGCGGTCAGGATGCCAATGGCGGAGGCAACGAGAAGCTCCATGTTACGCGCCCCCCTTTATCGGATCGTGTTCATCCAGTGGCAGTTCATCACGCGACGGGTCGATGTCCATCGGATGTTCGCTGTCTTTCATATTCGCGCGCCGGGCCAGTCGAGAGAAGCTCTCGAGTGACAGCATAACTGCCCCGACCACGGCCAGAAAAACACCAAGGTCGAAAATCGACGCCGTTGCGAGTTCGAATTTTTCAAAAGGCGGAATGCGAACATAGGTGAAATCAGACGTCAGGAAAGGTTTGCCGACAAACCACGCCCCCATTCCGGTAAACCCGGCGATCAGCACACCCGCGCCAATGACCCCGTGGTAAGGGTATCTCAGTCGCGCAGAGGTCCAGGCGAAACCGCTGGCCATATATTGCATCACCACACCGATAGAGACTATCAAACCTGCGATAAAGCCGCCGCCGGGTTCGTTATGGCCCCGCAGAAAGATGTAAAAGCCCACCATCAGAACCACGGGCATGATGACGCGGGTCAGGACAACCATCATCATCGGATGCTTGTCACCTGCCCGTGGTTGATCCGGTTTTCGGTTCAGCAGACGCGCGCGCACCGGGCCGTCCAGCAGTGTTTCCGTCAACGCGTAGATCAGCAGGGCCGCAATACCCAGAACGATGATTTCGCCGTACGTGTCAAAGCCCCGGAAATCGACCAGGATAACGTTGACCACATTGGTCCCCCCGCCACCTTTGTACGAGTTTGCCAGGTGGAACTCGGAAATTGGCGTGCCGACGGCATCGCGCAAAAGGTAGTGATAGGCCAGCGCGAATGTCGCCAGGCCCCCCGCGACGGCCACGACACCATCACGCACTCGACGCAGAACCGAGCTTTCGATCGGCGTGTAGTTTGGCAGGAAATTCAGCGCCAGCAGCAGCAGGATGATCGTCACCACCTCAACCGTGAACTGTGTCATGGCAAGGTCCGGCGCGCTCAGATACACAAATCCGATCGAAACCATCAGACCCACGATACCAATCAGGATCAATGACAAGAGCCGGTTGCGGTGCAAGAGAACCAAGGCACAACTGGCGGCGACAAGCATGGCCCAACCCGCAATGGCCACGGGGTTGGCAGCTTGCATGGCCCGTGTCGGCGCGGAAACTGTTCCTGTGCTCCACGCATGAAATCCCGCAGCGAGCATCGCAATTGTCGCAATGACAGCGTAGCGCGTGAAAGCGCCGTTGTGCAGTGCAAAGATGATTTTTTGCGCCAGCCGCGCTGCGCCTTCGACAATCATGTCAAAGATTACTTTGGCCTCGGGTCGCGGCGCCGCTTCCCATGCGCGCAGGAGTGGGCGGTACAGAACCATCAAGAGTACGCCGCCAATCACCGCGGTAATCGACATATAGAGCGCCGGCACCAAACCATGCCAAATCTTGAAATGGTCATCAGGAACGTCTGCTTCGATGCCCAGCAGCGATGCGGTAACGATCTTTACAAATGGCTCGGCCAGAAACGGAGCGACGCCGATCACCACGACAAGAGTGACCAGAATGCCGGGCGGTAGCCACAAACCGGGGCCCGGATCATGCGGCTTGGACGGGTAGTCGTCGCGCACCGGCCCAAGGAAAACGTGCCCGATCAGACGAAAGCAATAGGCGGCGGATAACAGCGAACCGATAGTTGCCAGCACGGGAACCAACAGCGGCATGCCAAAGAGCGTGGTGTGCAGCGTTTCCTCCAGCATCATTTCTTTGGACAAGAACCCGTTCAGCAGTGGAATGCCCGCCATCGACAAGGCGGCGAGCGTCGCAATCATAAAGGTCACTGGCATCAGTCTGCGCAACCCACCCAATCGGCGAATATCGCGGGTGTGGGCCTCGTGATCGACAATCCCGGCAGACATGAACAGGGCCGCCTTGAAGGTGGCATGGTTCAGGATATGAAACACGGCCGCCATAGCGCCAAAGGCGGTGCCGGTTCCCAAAAGCATGGTGATCAACCCAAGGTGACTGACAGTCGAGAACGCCAGAAGCGCCTTAAGGTCGTGTTTGAACAGGGCGATCAACGCCCCGAGAACCATTGTGATCAGCCCCGCCGTCGTCACGATCCCAATCCACTCCGGCGTGCCTGACAGCACCGGCCACATACGGGCCATCAGGAAAATCCCGGCCTTAACCATCGTGGCCGAGTGCAGATAAGCCGAGACAGGTGTCGGGGCGGCCATCGCATGTGGCAACCAGAAGTGGAACGGGAACTGTGCCGATTTGGTGAAACAGCCAAGCAGGATCAGGATCAGCGCCGGAACATAAAGCGGGTCCGCCTGGATCAGTTCGCGGTGCTGCAAAATGACGCTTAGATCATAGCTGCCGACGATCTGACCCAGGATCAGCATGCCACCGATCATCGCCAGCCCGCCCATGCCGGTCACGACCAAGGCCATCCGTGCGCCCTGTCGCCCTTCTGGCAAATGCTTCCAGTACCCGATCAACAGGAATGACGACAGCGATGTCAGCTCCCAAAAGATCAACAAGAGCAGAATGTTGTCGCTGAGTACGATGCCCACCATCGCGCCCTGAAACAGCAGGAGATAGGTAAAGAATTCGCCCATATTGTCATCGCGGCTGAGATAGTGCCGCGCATATGCGATGATCAAAAGCCCGATGCCAAGGATCAGCACAGCAAAGAAAAACCCAAGCCCGTCAAGCATAAGCGTGAAATTCAGCCCAAGCAGTGGCATCCAGTCGATCCGGGCCATCACGACCTCGCCCGCCAGAACCGAGGGAAGATTGGTCAGCAGACCCAGAAACGCAATAAGAGAGACAGCAAACGTCACACCAGCGCAGGCTGACCGCCCTGCGGCGTTCATCAGACCAGGAAGCAAGGCACCGAAGAACGGCAAGGAAACGATGAAGAAAAGTGACACGTTGAAACTCTACCCGGTTAGTCTGTCTAAGTGCAATAAAGCAGACCAAAATTATACAGACGACGCGACAGCCTACAAGGCCTCATTGGTGAGGCATTGTTGCGCAACTGGTTCTTGGGGCGTGCTTCTGGTTTCCGGCAACGCGGATGTGGGGGTAGGTGCTTGTGCCCGACAGTCTCTCTTCCACGGTCGGCCATTTTTTTGCGGATAGGCAGGCCTGCAACTGTCTGCTGATCGATGATTGCGGTGTGGTAGCGGCAGGATGAATGGGATCACGCGGGTTTTCAGACTTCTGTTCTTGCACCGTGAATAAATAATTTTTCTTCGTGCGCCATGGACTCACGAGGCACACGGGATATCGTATGGACCGATGCGTCTGCACTTTTGGAAGGCGTACAACAAGGTCAATATAGCACTATCAGGATTTACTAAGATGCCACAGTTTAACGGAACCTCCTCCCCCGATAGCATCGCTGGATCAGCAGCAGCTGACGTCATTTTTGGCCTTGGGAGCAGGGACACTTTGTTCGGCGGTGGCGGTGACGACGTTATCAGCGGCGGTGATGACAACGACCTCCTGCGCGGGG
The DNA here is from genome assembly GCF_001038505.1 of Puniceibacterium sp. IMCC21224. Taxonomy (NCBI): domain Bacteria; kingdom Pseudomonadati; phylum Pseudomonadota; class Alphaproteobacteria; order Rhodobacterales; family Paracoccaceae; genus Puniceibacterium; species Puniceibacterium sp. IMCC21224. Next base: position 241,218 of record NZ_LDPY01000002.1, on the reverse strand, counting down.
ATTCCGGCGACGATATACTGCAGGGCGACGACGGATCAGACGACCTTTTCGGGGGCGACGGCAACGACAATCTCGATGGTGGCGCGGCGCAAGATTATCTTGACGGCGGACCGGGCGACGACTTTCTTGCCGCTGGCCCTGGCAACGACCGGCTTTTTGGCCGGGATGGCGACGATACGCTGGACGGCGGCGCAGGGTATGACCACCTTGACGGCGGTGACGGCAACGACAGCCTTGAGGGTGGCGGCGATGATGATGACCTGAACGGCGGCGATGGGCATGACACCCTGTCAGGCGGTGCGGGGCACGACAGTCTGGATGGTGGGGCCGGCAACGACAGCTTGTTCGGCAACTCCGGGAACGACACGATCTATGGCGGCGATGGTGCGGATACGATCGACGGGGGCGACGGCGACGACACGGTGAGTGGCGGGCGCGGGCCTGAGACATGGGGCAACGTGCTGATGGGCGGTGCCGGCAATGACCAGGTTGTCGGCAACTATGGCGACGATGTTCTGCGCGGTGGTGTCGGCGACGATACCCTGCTTGGTGGCGGGGGCACCGACGTGCTGTATGGCGATGAGGGGAACGACCTCATCCGGTCCTCGACTCCCGCCGACGGCAGTCCCGTTATCGACACAGTCTTTGGCGGCGAAGGTGACGACACGATCGAAGGTCGTAATGGCACCCGCACAGTATTCGGTGGCGACGGAACCGACCTTTTGCTGATGTACGACGCTGCACAATTGTCCGAGAGCCGCACGTCAGAGACTGAGTATAGCCTTGAGGAGGACGGAACCGTCCGGATCGATGTCCAGACCTATGCAGTCACCCTGGCGGGCCTTACGCCGACATCGAATTTCACTGTTTTTGTCGCCGACGACGTGGAACAGATTGAGATCGGCGGAGAGATCCTGAGTTTTCAGGATATCAAAACACTTGCGCTGACGATTGACGGCACACCCGGCGATGACAGCCTGACCGGGGGTGTGGCCGGTGAAACCATCATTGGCGGCGATGGCGCCGACACCCTTTCGGGGGGTGGTGGGAACGATGTCCTTGAGGGCGGCGAGGGTCCAAACATGCTTAGCGGCGACGCGGGCGACGACCGGCTTGAGGGTGGCAGTTGGAGCGATACACTTGACGGCGGCACGGGTGACGACGGTCTTATCGGGCGTGACGGCGATGATGTGCTCATTGGGGGTGTCGGCAACGACAACATCGCGGCGGGCTACGGCGATGACACACTGAGCGGAGGCGACGGAAACGACCGCCTTGGCGGTGGGCCCGGGGCGGATTTGATCGACGCCGGTATCGGCAATGACACCATCGGCGGCGGCAGCGGAGATGATACGATCATGGCTGGCGCAGGGGATGACGTGCTCGCGGGTGGCAACGAGGACGACCATTTGACAGGTGGTGACGGAAACGACACGATGGGTGCGTCTTACGGCTTTGACTTTGTGGACGGCGGCGCGGGCAACGACAACCTTGGTGGTGGCAGCGGGCAGGACACGATTGAGGCCGGCGCGGGCGATGATTTTGCCGGTGGCGGTCTGGGCGCCGACATGTTGACCGGCGATGAAGGCGACGATTTCCTTGCTGGCGGCGATGGCTCGGATACGATTGTGGGTGGCACTGGCGACGACACCCTGAACGGGGGTGTCAACAGTGATCTTCTGTCGGGCGGCGCGGGGGCAGACACCTTCGTCTGGACCGTTAGCGATGAACAAGCGGTGGACCGCATTACCGATTTCGAGGACAATATTGATACCCTCCGACTTGACGCGTCTGGCATCGTGAATGCGCCAGGCTCCGGCCTTCAGGGTAAACTCGACGCGCTGTCAGTGACGGATGCAGACATTGATGGACAGGCCGGTGTTGTTCTGAACTATGACGGCCAAATTATCGAGATCCTCGGCATCACGGCGGCCCAACTCACCCTCGACGACATCATCTTCATCTGATTGCCGCACGGCCGATTGGTGCATCACGCCATGGTCATTGGGAATGGCTGTGGTGGTTGCACCAGCGATCCACGTGATACGGGGTTTGCGCCATGCCGACACAGAAACCAGAGACATATTTGTTGAGACTACTGGCAAAATCCCGCAGTTCGCTCTGGTTCGCAAGCAGCCGGTCTGCGGCGGTCTGGGCCTCGTGTCGCAGCCTGGAAAAATCAATCCGAGTGAATTTCCGATCTTTCAGAACGATCTCGCCGGCAACCATGACATGACGAACGGACGAGCTGTCCTGGGCATGGACGATCTGGTTGACCGGATCGTTCAGGGGAACGAAGCCAATGGAATCAAGATCCAGAAAGACGATATCCGCTTCGGCCCCGGCTTTGATCCTGCCGATGCTGTCGCCAAAGCCGAGAGCCTTGGCAGAGCCTTTGGTTGCCGCATCCAAAACTTCGCGGGTCGACAGCCAGTCGGAGGTGTCAGGGCTGACAATGCGTGAGGCAAACGAAGCCAGGCGCATGGAGATGAACATATTCTGGTCGTCAGAACAGCTAGACCCATCCGTGCCGATACCCAGATTTACCCCTGCCGCAAGACTGCGGCGTGCGGGTGAGATACCGTTTCCGAGCCGCATGTTGGATCCGGGATTATGCGCGATGCTGGCGCCGTTATCGCCCATGCGGCGCAGATCATCATCGTCCATCCAGACACAATGCGCGCCTGTAAAGCGTTCCGATAACATCCCAAGACCGTCCAGGTAAGATGTCAGTGTCTGACCATATCGCTGCATCCCCGTAACCGCCTGAATTCGGCTTTCGGCAAGATGCATGTGCAATCCAACCTCGAATTCGGCCGAAAGATCGCGGCATCCGATCAGAAACTCTTCGGTGCAATGCAGGGGAATCGTCGGCGCCAGCGCGATCTTTGTCCGGCGCGTGTCAAACCGCCAGTTGGACAGAAGTTCGCGGCAGGTTGATAGCAGCGTTTCGGTCGGCGCCATCCTCACATTTTCGAACCGGGCACGTTTATCTTCTGGTAAGGCGGCCAAAAGCTCAGGCAGAGCCTGATAGAGCGACAAATCAGCCATCATCGGTGCAATGACCGAACGCACACCGACTTCTTCGTAGGCTCCGGCGACCGCATCTATCGTCTGGATCGTCGGGCCGGGAAATTCGAAATACAAATCGTAAACAGACGTGCAGCCGTTCAACAGCATCTCGGCCGCATTCAGGCGCGCGGTCAGCGCCATATCTTCCAATTCGCGACCGCCGTTCATCCATGGGCCTGCATGAAGGAGGTGCTCCAAGGTCCAGCGATCCCCAAGGCCCCGCCCCAATGCACCGTGACCGTGGGAATGCGCATTGACCAGGCCGGGCATCAACAGGAAACCTTCGGCGTCGATCTCTTCCGCTCCGATTGGCGCGTCCATGCCATGTACGCCGATCTCGACGATCAGGTTGTCTTGCACAAGGATATCGCGGCGCTCCGGGCGACCGGTTTTGTCATCGGGCAAAAGACCGTTGCGAATGATTTTGAAACTCTCGGTCATACCGGTTCTCCACGTATTCAAAAGTTGAGTGATTACTGTTCGCGGTTCGCCGTGGCCCACGGGAACAAAAGCCGTTCAGTCACCGCGACGAGCTGAAACAGGATTATCCCCATCGCCGACAAAACCAGCATCGCTCCGTAAGCAAGAGGCATCCGAAAAAAGGCAGTCGAGGTCTGGATCAGATAGCCAAGACCGCGATCAGAGGTCACGAATTCGCCGACGACGGCCCCCACCACAGCAAGGGCCACCGCTGTTTTCAAACCGCTAAAGATGAACGGAATTGCATAAGGCATGCGGATCATCACCATCTGCTGCAAGCGCGAGGCGCGATAGGACCGTCCAAGTTCGACCAGATCTGAGGGAACAGAAAGAAGGCCCGTCGTGATCGCTATCACAAGTGGAAAAAAGGCGACAAGGAACGTGATGATGATGCGCGGCATCTCGTTGGCACCAAGGGCTATCACAAGGATCGGGGCCAGGGCGACCTTTGGGATCGACTGGGTCAGGATGAGCAGCGGATAGACGGCGCTTGCCACGGTCTGTGACGCGGTTAGCGCGAATGCCAATGGCAACGAAACGCTGATCGACAGTCCAAAACCCAGTAACACTGTCTTGAGGGTCGCCATCGTATGCCCCCAGACCAGAGCCGGCTGAGCGCTGGTCGCGATCCAAATCTGGCTTGGCGCAGGCAAAAGGTATTCAGGAATCGCGAAACCCACGACTGCGATTTCCCAGATCGCCAGAAGAATGATCAGGGTAATCACTGGCATCAGGACCCCCTGAGAGCGGAACCAGATGCGGCGAAGACCTTGGCCGAATGTGATGTTTGTGTCAGCCATTTCTCTACTTTCCCGTGATCAGATAGCGGATGTGTTCCACTTTTTCCTGAAAGAGCACGTCTTTTTGCGCTTCGAAGCTGCGTGGACGCGGCAACGGAATATCAACAATCTCACTGACCCTGCCGGGGCGCGCCGACATGACAACCACTCGGTCAGAAAGAAGAACGGCCTCTGCAATCGAATGCGTCACAAACACGATTGTTTTCGGACGCTCCCGCCAAATCCGCAAAAGTTCGAGCGACATATCCTCGCGCGTCAACGCGTCGAGGGCGCCAAAGGGTTCGTCCATAAGCAGGATATCCGGATCGTGCATCAAAGCCCGGCAAATACCGGCGCGTTGCTGCATTCCACCCGAAAGCTCCGACGGATATTTGCTTTCGAAATCAGATAGTCCGGCAAAGGCCAGCAATTCCCGTGCGCTGTCTACCGAGGCCGACGTGCGGGTTTTCAAAACATTCAATGGAAACAGCACATTTTCCAGGATTGTTTTCCAATCCAGCAATGTTGCCTTTTGGAACACAAAACCGCATTTGATCTGTGGTCCGTCTACGACGTTTCCGTCGATCAAAACAGCACCATCGGTCGTCGGCAAAAGCCCCCCGATCATGCGCAACAGCGTCGACTTTCCGCAGCCGGACGGCCCCACAAGTGAGATGAATTCATTGGGGCGGACCGCCAAAGTCACGTCCTGCAACGCGACTATCTTTTCACCGTCGCGGGAATTGAAGACCTTTGTGGCCCCGTCGATGGAAATGTTGGTCATTTGGGGTCTTTCATTGTTCCGATCCCCTCGTGCGGGGGCCGGACATAGGACAGATGCGAATTTGTCCGAAGTTACGGAAGATAGCTTTCGTCGATCGCTGTCGACGTATCAAAATCCGTGGCCAGATCCTGCGCAGCGGCGACCTGCTTGTAAGTAAAATCAAGGCGGTCTTGCCCGAACCGACCTAGTCCGAATTCTTCTTGAGAATCGTTGAACACAAAGGCGAGCATCGCGGTCAGGCTGCCCACGCAGTCATCCAGCGCCACTTCGGGAACGGCTGCCACGTGCAGGTCGCATGCCTCGTCAATGTTGTCATTCGCCCACACCAGAGATTTCTGCAAAGCTGACAGGAATTTTTTGGCTAGTTCCGGGTCTTTTTCCAGCGTCTCTTCAGTGGCGATCACGGAGGTCGAATAGATTGCAAACCCTGCCTCGACAAAGGGAAGAACCTTGATCTTTTCGCCCTGCGTTTCGGCGGCCTTATTCTGATAATATTCGTGGATCGAAAAGAACGGGGCCGCGTCAACACGTTTGGCGATCAACAAGGCCGCCATTGATGACGCATCTGCTGTCACCCATTTGATTTTGTCCGCATCAATACCGGACCGCTCTGCGACGGCCGGAAAATACAGCCGGTGACTGTTTCCCGCCGAAACGGCGATGCTTTTGCCTTCCAGGTCGTCGAAGCCGTCTATGCCGCTGCTTTCAAGCACGAAAAGCGAATGGGGTGAATGCGTGTAAACCGCGCTGATCGCCTTGACCGGCGCTTGTGCAACTGCGCGGCCTGTGAAGACCGCTGCGATGTCGGCAATCCCGAAGTCGGCAACGCCGCCTGCGATTTTCGCGACGGTGTCAGACGAGCCATAGCCGCGGCTGATCGACAGGTTGATGCCCTCTTCTTCGAAAAAGCCGTTGGCAACACCCGAGTAATAGGCGGCCATTTCGCCGGACGGAATCCAATCCAGAATAAAGCTGACATTCTGGATTTCCTGAGCCGCCACAGGCAGGGCCATCGTGACGGACAAGAGGGCTGCGCTTGCGACTGAACCAAGGGGCATGGACCTGTTAGTATGTTTGCAAAGGGTCAACATTAATTTTCCTGTTAGCTGGCTTCGTTTTTCATTGCGCAATTACGCTAGTCATAACGTTGGACACCGGCCGTCCATCACGACAAATTATTTAAAAGCTCAGTAGAATAACTTCAGGTTATTCAGTATCAACATCAATGGGCGCAAACCCATGCCCTGATGGGCTTTGACCTCTTTGGTGCTTTGTGAAAAGCATGCAGAGGCGAGAGGGTGACATGCTCTCGCGATGAATGAATGCACATCAAATAGGCGACGCGCCCATTTTTAAACCTCAATCAGGAGCCGTCCGGCGTCTTAACCAGAGTTCAGGGCATCCAGACGATGTCGCAGGTATCTCTCAATAAAGATGGTGCTACTGCGCGATAACGCATGCTTTCGCGCATGGCTGATCATCACTCGGCTGGTTTCCATCATGCTGGTGAACGATACCGCTACGACGTTGGGGAACTGTCCCGCGACATAGGTCATCCGATCGACAACGGCGACGCCGATACCCTCTTCGACCAGCGGACAAGCAGGTAGCAGAACCGCACCGATAGCAAGTTGTCGCAGGTTTATCAGGTGCCGCACTGCCTGACTAAAATGGCGCGTATCGTTTTGTCACATTAACAAGCCGCCATTTGCAAGGATCGCCGCGTGTCGGCCGTCTGTTCAGGCCAGACTGGGCAGGGGCGTTGAAACGTCGCGGACGCAGCTTCAGGTTGAAGTAATCTGGGGGCGGGGGGCCATCGACGCTGGCTCTTTGCCAACCGCAGTCATCCATTCCCGGACCCGCCACCCGGTGACGATTTCGTTCAGAACATACGGGTCTGTCCGAGCGAAGTCCTCGGCCGCTTCCGGGCCATCCCCCTTGAAGAACAGCACATTGGTATCCGTCGGATCGGCAAGCGACCCCGCCAACGCCAGATCGCCACGATCGCTGGCGGCCCAGGTGTGAACAAGGTGGGCGTCGCGATACGCGCCGCGACGCTCGGCATAGTCAGGAGCGAGGTCGTAAAACAGAAGAAAGTGACGCATGGAAGCCTCTCAGAATTGACCGGATGTATGGAACGCCCCTCCGGTTGCGGTGCGGGATGTCCCGGCGCGTCGAGCGCCGGTATTTGAAGGTCTCAGTCACCTGAGTGAGCAGCCCTGGCGTCTTTGTCGCAGAATGCCACGGTTTGAAAACGGGGTGGGTTGGTCAGGTCACATACCCGAGGGGATAGACTTCGCTCTGACTGCGGAACATCTCAAACCGGTGTGCGGCCTTGTCGCGCGACGATTCCAGGTGGTCCTCCATTGCCGTCCGGGCGGCATGTGGACGCCCCTCAGACATGGCGCGCAGCACCTTGAGATGTTCGCCCATAAACGGGTCGATGCGTGCGGGCATCCTGCTGGCGGCGTCCTGAATGTGTTTGCCTGCCAATAGCATGCTGCGGCTATGCCACAGTGCGCGCGGCAGTTCCGGATTGGCGGCGTGCGCGACGCAGTCGATATGCAAGTCGGTTTCAAGCCGGTCCAGCAGCTCGCCCTCAACCTGCGGATAGTGCTCGGCCGCGCTCTTGCAGCGCGCCACCATCTTGTCAAGATCGGATGGTGCAACGCGGCCCACGGCGCTTTGGATTGCGGCGGGTTCCAGCATCAACCGCAACTCGTAGAGATTGGCAAAGCGGGCCAGATCAAAGGGTACCAGCGACCAGCGTTCGCGGTCGTCCCGCGCCACGATGCCAATGGTCTGCGCGTGCAGCAAAAGATCGCGCGCAACAGTCCGGCCGACATCAAAGTGCCGTGCCAGCGCCAGTTCGTTGATCCGCCCTTCGCCAAAAAGCGATCGCAGAATGATGTCGCGTTCAAACTCGTACCAGAGCGATTGCCAAGCCGGGGCGCGGACCTCGGCCAACGCATGCTCGGGCAGGCCGATCATGCTCGGGGTCAGTTGTCGGCGCTGCGGCGCGGACCCTTGCCCGACAACAAGCCCGCGGCCCTCAAAACGCGCAAGGCGTCCCTCGGACTCAAGAAGCAGCAAGGCTTGCTTGACCGGTGATCTGCTGGATCGAAACAGCACCGCCAGAGGTCCCTCGAGCAACACCGTTCCTTCGGGCAGCGTGCCAGTGTCGATTGCGGTGCGGATGTGATCGGCAATCGTGGAATAGACCGGCGTTCGGTCGACAGAGGAAACGGCTGGCCTCAAGTAACCGCACCGATTTGCCACGGCACGAATTCGCTGTCGCCAAAGCCTTGATCCTCGCTCATGGTATGTCGGCCCGACGCAACGTCGAGTATCATGTCAAACAATCGCTGGCCGGCCTGTTCGATGCTGTCGTCACCAGTGACGATGCCGCCGCAGTTGATATCCATGTCCTCGTCCATCCGTGTGTACATTTCGGTGTTGGTCGCAACCTTGATGCAGGGCGCAGGCTTGAACCCCGAAACGGAACCACGTCCAGTGGTAAAGACAATCAGGTTGCAGCCGCCCGCCACCTGTCCCGTCACAGCCACCGGATCGTATCCGGGTGTATCCATAAAGACAAACCCCGGCGTCCGGACCAGTTCAGCGTATTCGTAGACCGCCATCAGCGGCATGGTCCCGCCTTTGGCAACAGCGCCCAGCGATTTCTCCAGGATGGTGGTGAGTCCGCCAAGCTTGTTGCCATGGCTGGGGTTGTTGTTGAGTTCTGCCTCGTGACGCTCGGTATAGGCGCGCCACCATGCGATCCGGTCCATCAGTTTTTGCGCAACCGCCGGAGTAACGGCGCGCCGCGTCAAAAGATGCTCAGCGCCATAAATCTCCGGCGTTTCCGACAACACCGAGGTGCCGCCATTGCGCACCACGAGATCTGAGGCAACCCCAAGGGCAGGGTTGGCAGAGATCCCCGAATAGCCGTCCGATCCGCCGCATTGCAGGGCCAGCTTCAGACCGGATAGCGGCACCTCTTCACGCTGCATCGCGCTGATTTCGGGCAGCATTTCGCGAATCATTTCGCTTGCCTGCTTGACGGTTCGGCGCGTCCCGCCAAGCTGCTGGATGGTCATCGTACGCAAAAATGCGCCTTCCTTGAGGCCGAATTTTTCGACAATAGGCGCTATTTGGTTGGTCTCGCACCCGAGGCCGATCATCAGAATGCCGGCAAAATTAGGGTTCTGCGCATAGCCGGACAGCACCCGCTGTAGTATGGCGTAGCCTTCGGTCTTTGTGCTCATCGCGCAGCCAGATCCATGCGTCAGCGCGACGACCCCATCCACATTCGGCCAGGCCGCAAGTTCGTCCGAGCGGTTGAAGTGATCCGCAACCGCCCGCGCCACCGTGGCCGAGCAGTTTACCGAAGTCACTATGCCGATATAGTTGCGGGTGCCCACCTGCCCATCGGCGCGCAAATAGCCCATGAACGTCTTTCGCTCGGACGCAGGCAAGAGCGGCGTCGGCCCGCCATCGGTGGCAAAATCATGCGTGCCCACGGTGTCCTGCATCGCCATATTGTGAAGGTGTACGTGATCTCCGGGCATGATATCGGCTGTCGCCACGCCAATGGCCTGACCGTATTTGCGCACTGTCTCGGCCACTTCAATGCGACGGAGTGCGACCTTGTGCCCGCTCGGAATATCGACGGCCGCCGAAAAGCGCGCGGTGTCGAGTGCAAGCGGTGTACCGGCGGGGATCAGCGACCGCGCCACTCCCACGTTGTCATCCGGGCTGAGACAGATCAACGGCGCGACATCGGGCTGGGATGGCATTTTGACTCCAAAATGATTGTTGCATGCAGAAAACATTTATGCCAGCTTGCGCCCAAGTCAACCGGTATTTTGCCGACTGAGGGACGGCGCTGGCCAGAATCGCGTCGGGTGGAGCGGAATACTTTGCTAAAAGGGAGGAAAGACATGAACAAAAACGCAACGACTGCGGGGCTCGGGAGACGCGGGTTTCTCAAGCGAACGGGGGCCTTTGGCGCCGCTACGGCACTGGGGTTCGGCGCCACGCCGATTTTCGCGCAGGAAACTGAACTGCGCATGGCGCATATTTTTAACGAGCAACAGCCATTCCATAAATGGTGCGTCTGGGCCTCTGATCAGATCCGCGAACAGACAGACGGGCGCTATAACATTCAGGTCTTTCCCTCGTCTTCGCTGGGTGGCGAAGTGGATATCCTTCAGGGTATGACGCTGGGCACAATCGACATGGGCCTGACCGGCAGCGCTTCGGCAAGCCGGACGTTTGGCCCGATGGCAATCATCGGTGGGCCGATGATGTTCCGCGACTTCGATCACTGGTCCGCCTACCGTGACAGCACGGCCCGCGCGGATGTGATGACTGAATACAACCAGCGGTCCGGTTTGCATGCCATGGCGAGCGTCTATTATGGTCAGCGCCAGACCAGTTCAAACCGGCTGATCGAAACGCCTGAGGACATGAAGGGGATGAAGCTGCGTGTGCCCAACGTGCCCCTCTATCTGATCTATCCGCGCGCGGTTGGGGCGAACCCCACGCCGATTTCCTTTTCCGAGGTATATCTGGCCCTGCAGCAGGGCGCCGTGGACGGGCAGGAAAACCCGCTGCCGACAATATATGCGCAAAAGTTCCACGAGGTGCAGAGCCATGTCGCGCTGACCGATCACATGATCGACACGCTGGTTGCGCAGACAAGCGGACCGCTCTGGTCACGGCTTTCGGATGCGGACAAAGAGGTGTTCTCGGCTGTGTTCCAGGACGCGATGGCACAGTGCACCGGCGACGTGCGCGCCGAGGAGGAGGCGCTGGTCCAGACACTGCGGGACGCGGGTACAACGGTGAACGAGGTTGATCGCGATGCGTTCAAGGCCGCGGTCGAGCCGATGCTGACCGGTGACGACCTGCCGTGGTCGACGGCGGAATATGAACAGGTCCAAGCCATCTGATAAGGCTTGCGGCGCGGTTCGCCGCGCCACCCGCAGCACCGGCATCCCAGACGGTGCCGGTGCCGCTCAGCTCATAGACCGGGTCGGCGATCCAACACCCAGGAGGACAAATGCAAGACAAGGATGAACGCCCCGCCAAGATCCGCGCGGGCGCCGGTTTTCTCGACCATCTCGGAGAGCAAGACAAGCATCTTGCCGACGAGGAAACAGGCCAGATCCGCGCCACGCCCGAAGACATCGTCGCGCTTATCCTGTTTTGGGCGACAGGGATCACCGTTTTCTTGCAGTTCTTCACGCGGTACGCACTCAATAACTCTCTGAGCTGGACCGAGGAGATCGCCCGCTATCTGTTGATCGCTATGACCTTTATCGGAGCCTCGGCAGTGTTTGCACGCGGCGAACACATCGCTCTGACCTATTTTGCTGACCGCCTTACGCCCGGGCCGCGCCGCTGGCTCGACGTGGCTGTCGGGTTCTGCTCGGTCGCGCTTTTGGCCGCGCTGACCTACTACGGTGCGCAGGTGGCCAATCTCATGGGCAATCAACCTATGACGTCAATCGACCTTTCGACCGGCATCATCTACTGGACCGTTACAGTCGGTTTTGCTGGTATGACCCTGCGCAGTGCCATCGCTCTTGTGGGCCGTGTCCGCGCACATAGACAGAACGGCGGCTGACAATGCTTATCCTTATCCTTTTTGGCGCACTTGCCGTCTTTGTTATCATCGGACTGCCAGTCGCGCTAAGCCTTGCGGGCGCATCATTGGTCTATGTTCTGGTTGCAGGACAGGTGCCCGGTCTGGTCGTCGTGCACCGAATGGTTGCTGGTGTTGACAGCTTCCCGTTGCTGGCGGTGCCTTTCTTTATCCTTGCCGGCAACTTAATGAATTCTGCCGGTATCACGGCGCGCATCTTCGCCTTCGCTCAGGCGCTGGTTGGCTGGATGCGCGGCGGACTGGGGCACGTAAATGTTGGCGCCTCGGTGCTCTTTGCGGGCATGTCCGGTGCAGCGGTTGCCGATGCGGGCGGGCTAGGGGCGATCGAGATTCGTGCCATGCGGGACGCCGGCTATGACACCGATTTCGCAATCGGCATCACCGCCTCATCTTCGACCATCGGTCCGCTGATCCCGCCGTCATTGCCCATGGTGATCTACGGTGTTCTGGCCTCAGCTTCGATCGGTCAGCTCTTTGCCGCCGGAGTCATTCCCGGGTTGCTGATGGCTGTGGCGCTGATGGTGATGGTCAACATATACGCCCGCCGTCGTGGATATGCCCGTGCCAATGCCTTTTCATTGTGCGTGCTCTGGACCAGCTTTCGCGCCGCTGCCTTGTCGCTGATTACCCCCGCAATCATCATCGGCGGAATCCTGTTCGGCATCATGACCCCCACCGAAGCGGCCATCGCCGCCGTCGCCTGGGCAATGTTCCTTGGCATGGTGGTCTATCGCAACCTGCCGCTCCGGGCGCTCTATCGTGTGAGCCTCGCGTCGCTGGAAACGACGGTGGTGATTATGTTCGTGATCTCTGCGGCTTCGATTTTCTCGTGGGTGCTGACGCAGAACCGGGTACCACAGGAATTCGCCGCGCTGATCTCGGAACTGACAAACAATCGCTTTGCCATCCTCATACTGATCAACCTGATCCTCTTTGTGGTGGGATGTTTCATGGAAACGGTGGCTGCGATTACCATTCTGGTGCCTGTGCTTCTTCCTCTGGCGGTTGCGGCCGGTGTCGATCCGGTGCAGTTCGGCGTGATCATGGTGCTGAACCTGATGCTTGGGCTGTTGACGCCGCCGGTCGGCATGGTCCTTTACATCCTGGCCAAGGTGTCGGACGTCAGTTTCGAAACCACGGCCCGCGCCACGATGCCGTTCATCCTGCCGCTGCTTGTCGTTCTGGCTCTGGTGACCTTCATTCCAGCCGTTTCGATGTGGCTGCCCACCCTCCTTTACCGTTGAATCGGGAGATCGCGATGAACTTAACCATTGATCCGGCCACCCTGACGCCAGTCGGCAAAGACCTTGTGCGCCCCGAATGCGTACTCGCCACCCGATCCGGAACAGTCTTTTGCTGTGATGCGCGGGGCGGCATCATGCGGATCGGATCCGGCGGCAGCCAGCATTTCATTGGCAATATGGGCGAACCTTGGGGCGGGCCGCTGGTGCCTAACGGCATCACCATGATGCCCGACGGCAGCTTTCTTGCCGCCAATCTCGCTGATGAGGGCGGCGTCTGGCGGATCGCTCTGGATGGTGAAACGACACCCCACATCACCGAGGTGGACGGTATGCCGCTGCTGCCGGCGAACTTTGTGGCGCGCGATGCGGCGGGCCGGATCTGGATCACCGTAAGCGCCCGTAGCCAGCCACGAACCGACACCTATCACGCGGATGCCGCCGAAGGTTTCCTGGTGTTGGTCGACGACCGCGGCGCACGTATCGTGGCCGAGGGGTTTGGCTTTACCAACGAGGCGGTGGTCGATCCCCAGGGCGCCTACATCTATGTCAACGAAACCTTTGGGCGCCGCCTGACACGCTTTTCGCTTGGTGCGGACGGCAGCCTTGGCCCGCGCGAGACGGTCATGGAGTTCGGCCACGGAATCTTTCTTGACGGCATGGCGTTTGATGCCGAAGGCGGTATCTGGCTTACCAGCGTCATCTCGAACCGGCTCATCCGGCTGGTGCCGGGCGAGGCTCCGTTCGTGGTGTTCGAGGACCCGGATGCCCGTTTGGAAGAAATGGAAGCCGATTACCACGCAGGAATTTTCGGCAAGAAGGGCCACATGACCGTGTCAAAAGGCGCTCACGTCGCAAACCTGTCAAGTCTCGCCTTCGGCGGTCCAGATCTAAAGACGATCTTCTTGGGTTCTCTGAATGGCAATCACCTGCTGTCCTTTCGATCACCCATCGCCGGGGCACCGCCGGTGCACTGGAACTGGAGCGGACACGCGTAGCCAATCACTGAACGACCAGCTGTTTCCCTAAGCTGAACAGAGCTGACCGAGTAGAATACCTTTGATAATACGACACTATGGGCGGTATGGGGTGCAGTGTCGCGATGGCGGCATTGCAACGCGACCCGGGTCTGATGGAATCGCAGCACTTTTTGACCGGGCAGTTGCACAGGGCTTTGATACGCAAATCAGGGTATGAGTGGGTCTGGCCTTTTGCGCGACAGATTTATTCTGCGCCCACGGACACAGCTCTGCCGCAAGCTGTGTAGCGGTTGAGTACCGCAATGGGGACTTGGCTTCCCGTCCCCTGTCGGCCGAAGTCTCGCTCCATAAGGGATTGACCCGGCAGTTTCACCGGAATTGCCAGTTGGTCCCTCCAGCCTGTTCAGACCCTGGCCCCCAAGAGAAGTTCAACCAACATGCCGCGCCTGACGGGGCTTCAGCCTCTGGGCTGACGATACCGCAGAATTGACTGCCTGACAGATGTGCCTTTACGATCTGCGGCAAACACTTTGGCTAAATCGTCGCGGGCATGTGGGCGGTTCATATCGTTCTTTCCGGCAAGGTTTCGGCACAACCTCTGACCTTGGTCAATTTCACCCGGAGCCGCCTGAAAGGAGAGGAAAGGGACAGATCCTTGCCCCGGAACGGTTGCTCTGATTTGCCATCAGGTATATCGCACAACGACGATATGATCATATTATGCTGCGAGAGGCCTGATGGATAAAACCAATCAAGATCGTACAGATGAGAAGATGGTGGCCATCGCCAAGGCGATTGGCCATCCGGCAAGGCTTAGAATTCTGCGCCTGCTGGCATCTACTCCCGGTTGCATCGGCGGCGACATTGTCGAGGCTGTAGGCCTCGCGCAATCCACGGTTTCCGAGCATCTGCGGATCCTGAAGGCGTCCGGAGTGATCACGGGGCAGATCGACCCGCCACGGATCTGCTATTCGCTTGCTCCCGATGCCTTGGCTCCCTTGGCGCAGATGATCCGTGATCTAGAGAGCGCAAGCCGTGATACAGACTGTTGCGTCATTCCCTCTCACTCGCTGAAAGAAGATTCATGACCCTCTTTGAACGTTACCTTTCTCTCTGGGTGCTCCTCTGTATTGTTGCAGGAATTGTACTGGCAAACCTGCTGCCCGACCTCTTCGGAGTGCTCGCAAGTCTTGAATATGCCTCGGTCAACCTGGTCGTGGCAGTGCTGATCTGGGCGATGGTCTATCCGATGATGGTCGCGGTGGATTTTGGCGCGATCAAAGGTGTCGGTGCGCGGCCAAAGGGTTTGGTGATCACTCTTGTCGTGAACTGGCTGATCAAGCCATTTACCATGGCGGCGCTCGGTGTGTTGTTCTTTAATCACATTTTTGCCGGGCTGATCGGCCGGGGCGATGCGGGGCAGTATGTTGCTGGTCTGATCCTGCTGGGTGCCGCACCCTGCACCGCAATGGTGTTTGTTTGGTCGCAACTGACCAAAGGCGATCCCAATTACACGTTGGTTCAGGTATCGCTGAATGATGTGATCATGGTGTTTGCCTTTGCCCCCATTGTGGCGTTGCTTTTGGGTGTGACGGACATCGCCGTACCGTGGGAGACACTGGTGCTTTCGGTAGTTCTCTATATCATATTGCCACTTGTGGCCGGGGCCATCACCCGGGCCCGGCTGATGGGGCAGGGCGGTGATGCCGCGGTCGCGGGGTTTACGGCACGGATCAAGCCGATGTCGGTTCTTGGTTTGTTGCTGACCGTCGTGTTGCTCTTTGGGTTTCAGGGAAATGTCATCCTTGGCAATCCTGTGCTGATCCTTTTGCTCGCCACGCCGATCCTGATCCAGTCTTACGGGATTTTCGCTATCGCCTATGCCTGGGCATGGAAATGGCGGGTGCCACACAACGTCGCCGCGCCTTGCGCGCTGATCGGCACATCGAATTTCTTTGAACTCGCGGTCGCAGTTGCCATTGGCCTCTTTGGCCTTAACTCCGGCGCGGCCCTGGTCACGGTCGTGGGCGTTCTGGTCGAGGTACCGGTGATGCTGTCACTTGTTTGGTTCGCCAACCGTACCCGCGCAAGCTTTGCGGTATGAGCGTCGTCATCTATCACAACCCGGACTGTGGAACCTCCCGCAGGGTTCTGGCCATTCTGCAGGCGGCGGACGCCGCGCCCGTCGTGATCGAATATCTGAGTGCGGGCTGGACAAGAGCGCAGTTGCTGGGGCTGTTCGCCGCCGCTGACCTGACCCCTCGCCAGGCCTTGCGCGTGGCGCGAAGCCCGGCCCAAGAGATGGGCCTGACCGCGCCCGATGTGACAGACGATGCCCTGCTTGCCGCGATGGTGGCGCATCCGATCCTGGTCAACCGCCCAATTGTCTGTACCCCAAAGGGGGTGCGCCTGTGCCGCCCCTTAGAGGTTGTATTCGACCTGCTCGACACATGTCCGCCTGGCCCGTTGTGAAAAGAGGACAACCAATTGATCATCGATGCCAAAGGAACCTGAATTGTCTGACACGCTCACGGATCACATCACGCCGCAGATGGACGAGGCGGGCTTTGCCAGCATTGACCACGCTCGTTTGCAGACGCCGTCTGTCAGCACCCATGTGCCGCGCATCCTAATCCTCTATGGATCGCTTCGGCCGCGGTCGTTCAGCCGCTTGTCGGCAGAGGAGGCGGGGCGTATCCTGAACCGGCTTGGGGCTGAGGTTCGGCTTTTTAATCCGTCGGGTTTGCCGCTGGTCGATGATGGCGTGGATGCCAGTCATCCCAAAGTGCGCGAATTGCGCGAACTTGTCGCGTGGAGCGAAGGAATGGTATGGTCCAGCCCGGAACGGCATGGCGCGATGACTGGGCTGATGAAGACCCAGATCGATTGGGTTCCACTGTCGGACGGTGCTGTGCGCCCGACCCAGGGCAAGACGCTGGCGGTGATGCAGGTCTCTGGCGGCTCACAAAGCTTTAACGCGGTGAACCAGATGCGGATTCTTGGCCGATGGATGCGGATGATCACGATCCCAAATCAATCCTCGGTCGCCAAGGCATTTCTGGAGTTCGACGAGGCGGGGCGGATGAAACCCTCATCTTATTATGACCGCATCGTGGATGTGATGGAGGAGTTGATAAAATTCACGCTGCTGACGCGCGACCGTTCAGAATACCTTACTGATCGGTATTCCGAGCGCAAGGAAAGCGCGAGCCAGCTGTCGGAACGGGTCAACCAACAGGCCCTTTGATCAGGCAACGCAACTAGAAACGGGGTCAGGAGAGGGGTCAACGAACATGACGCATCTTATCAACCGACGCGCCATATTGGGGGGAATGTGCGCGGCGACGATGACAGGTCATGCGCAGGCTCAGCCGATCTTTCGACTTGGGCTGACGCCGGTCTTTTTGGACAACGACGCTGCTGTGATTGACGGGCTGCGACGCGCGCTGTCACGCGGCATGGCGCGCGAAATCGAGCTGGTACAAAGACGAACCTATCAGGAAATTACCGGCCTGCTTCTGGAACGTTCCGTCGATGCGGCATGGCTCTGCGGGTATCCCTATCTGCAACATGCCGATGCGCTGGATCTGGTTGCTGTTCCTGTGTGGCGCGGGGGCCCACGGTATCAATCCTATCTGATTGTGGCGGCTGACGATGCCGCAACAGGTTTGACAGATCTGCGCGGGGGAACGCATGCGTTTTCCGACCCGGATTCCAATTCCGGCTATCTGGTTACGGCAACCGATCTGCGCCGTATGGATGAGCGCACCGAGACCTTTTTCAGCCGCTCGATTTTCACCTACGGGCACCGCAACGTTGTACGCGCTGTCGCGGATGGGCTGGTGCGCTCGGGCAGTGTCGATGGATATGTCTGGGAGGCGCTGGCCATGATCGAACCCGCCTTGACCAAGCGCACGCGGATCATTTCGCGGTCGGAATGGCTGGGGTTTCCCCCGGTCTGTGCCCGGCGCGACAGCATCGCATCAAAGCCTATACAAGCATTGCAAAGGGCGCTGCTGGAGATGGGACAGACTGATGAGGGGCGGCAGGCGCTTGAGGCTCTTCAGCTCGACGGGTTTCGGCAGGCATCGGATGCCTTGTTCGACGGCATCTCCGACCGCATGAGAGATCTGGAGCCGTAGCGGATGTCATCCCTTGGCCGCCTCCCGCTCTCGATCAAACTACCGCTTCTCACGGCGGCCATGATGGTGCTTGTCGGGGCTGTTGCGTCACAGCAGGTGCTCCGCGCTCTGGCGCGGGTTCAGGATGAGCGGGTTCAGGAGCTCGCGCAATTGCATGTCGAGGGGTTGTCGGTGGCGCTGGGGCCGCTGGTTCTGCGCCATGACATCTGGGAGGTTTACGATACACTCGTACGCGCATCGGAAGGTACCGAAGGGCGGCGGATGATCCTGACCGCTGTCGCGGGTGATGCGGGGCGCGTCCTTGCGGCGACCGATCCACGCCGCGTGCCGGTGGATAGCGCCATTGCCGATCTTTCGGTTGGGGCCGCCGCGCTAGAAGATTTGACGGTCGGGGGGGCCAATCCTGTCCTGCGATTGCTTGCTCCGCTGACCTATCAGGGCAGAACAGTCGGTCAGATCGTTACCGAACTGGATGTATCTGACCTGCTGACCGAACGGCGACAGGCGCTGATCTATTTGATCCTGGGCAACGCCTTTGCGGTGGGTGTTCTGGCATTTGCCGGGTATTTGGCCATGCGCAAGATGCTGCGCCCCGTCACCACGTTGGCGCGTCAAATGACCGAGACACGTGGCGCGCCCCGTCCTATTCCTGCGACCGGCATTCCGCGTGGTGACGGCGAACTTGCGCGCCTTGCGCGGACATACAACTCGATGGTGGGTGCCGTCGCGGCCAAGGCCGAGGCAGAGCGAAGACTGGCGGAGCGCGAGCGTTTTGTTGCACTCGGACGGCTGTCATCGTCATTGGCGCACGAAATCAACAACCCATTGGGCGGGCTTTTGAATGCCACGGATACGATCCGCAACTTTCCCGACCGACCCGAAGTGGTGCGGCAGTCCGCAGATCTGCTGGACCGTGGCCTGCGCCATCTTCGCGACGTGACCCGCGTGGCGCTGGAACAGAATCGTCTGGACGACGGGGACCGTCAATTGGCGTCCGAGGATTTCGAAGATCTCAGGCTGTTGATCCAGCCCGAAGTGTCGCGGCAGGGGCTGGACCTGGGCTGGTCAGTCGTTCTGTCGCCAGAGACCGCGAACCGCCTTGCGGCCGGCCCGGTCCGCCAGATCGTGTTGAACCTGTTGTTGAATGCCTGCGCTGCCGCAGAGCACGGTGGACGGATCGGACTAAGCGCCGCCACCGGGAATGATCAACTGTCCATCGAGGTCTCAGACACCGGGGTAGGAATGCCCAAATCCGCGCTGGACCGTCTGCTGACTGATGCACCGCTGTCGCCCGGTGGCGGTGTTGGTCTGCGGCTTGTGCGGGATCTTACAACCGGTCTGCAAGGTTACATCGTGCATGAACGCGTCGGCGGCGTGACATGTATCCGCGTCATATTAGGCCCAAACAGCGAAGCGCCAGATGCTTAAGGATAGATATATCGTGCTGGTCGAAGATGACGACATCATGGGTGCATCGCTGCTGCAACGGCTCGAGCTGGAGGGCGCGCAGGTGCTTTGGCTCAAGCAGATGGTTCGCGCCCTTGGCGCAATCCGCACACCAAGGCAGCCGATAGATGCGGTGATCTGCGACATCGGACTGCCGGACGGGTCCGGGGAAGAGCTGTTCGCCACGCTTGCACACACGGGCGCCCCTCCGCCTTTCCTGTTCATAACCGGAAAGGGCGGCATCACTCAGGCGGTTCGGCTGATCAAATCCGGCGCTGCCGATTACGTGACCAAACCCTTTGATATGGCGGTCTTCCTGGAACGGCTGAGTTTGCTTGTCGCGCCGCGTTCTGAACCCGGCCCGGATCTGGGCTTTGCCCGGCTGTTAGGGGTCTCGCAAGCGGCCAGACGAATTGAAATGCTGATCGCCCGCGCCGCAAAGGACGCGCAGCCAACATTGATCCGCGGTGGTCCGGGAACGGGCAAGGATCTGATTGCACGACGTATCCATGATCTGTCAGAGCGCCGCGCGGCGCCTTTTGTCCTCATCAACCTTGCCAAAGAGGCCGATCAAGACGAGGCGTTGTTCGCGCCCGGGCGCGGTTTTGACATCGTGGAGGACGGCACACTCTTTATCAACGCCATCAGCAGGATGCAGGGTGCGGTTCAGGCAAGGTTGTTGCAACGGCTGGACCGGGGTGGTGGCGACGGACGTTTGATCACGGCCTGTGGCAATGATCTGGACGGGCTGATCGCCGATCAACGGTTCAGTTCCGAACTCTTTTACCGTCTGGCGCATATCGACATACCTGTCCCGCCTTTGGCGACACGGCCAGACGATGCGGTCTGGTTGCTCCAGCAGCTGTTTCGCAAACTGGCCCCTGATCACGCCCCTGCTCTTCAGGGGATCAGTGCGCTGTGCGAAGAGGCCGCGCGCGTCCATGACTGGCCGGGTGGGGGGCGCGAAGTGCGCGCCAGACTGATCAGCGGCCTTGCAGTGTCTGCGGGTCCAATGTTGCAGCCGTCCGACCTGTTCCCGGAACACCTCGCGCAATCCGATGACATGATGTCATTGGCCGGGGCACGCCAAGCAGCGGAAAAAGTGCAGATCATTGCCGCGCTCGACCGGACGGGCGGCCAGATTGGAGAGGCGGCAAAGCTACTTAGAATTGCGCGAACAACCCTTTGGGAGAAAATGCAGAAACTCGGACTGTCCTGACCCCGTTCGATGTTCGGATTCCCGAACATCAGAATTATACCCTTATAATCAAGGCATAGCCGCTTTGCGGCATGACTATCACGGCCGTCGCCCTGCGTGAATACATACAATAATCTGTCCCGGATCATCTATCACTTGATGAGCCAGGGAGGGTTCTAGCCAATGAAGTGCAACCGTTTGGTCGATGCAGGGCGTCGACAGTTTCTCAGAGGCGGGATGATGGCCACGGCAGGCGCCGTCGCCGCAACCGTCATGACACCAGAACAGGCCCGCGCACAGGCGCTGGCTCGCGTCGAATACCCGGAAAACCGTCTGGCCAACATCGCCGATCTGGTGGTGAACGAACCGCTGGACATCACCTATCCCGACGCCGACAGCCCCGGTGTGATGCTCAAGCTGGGTCAGGCCGTCGAAGGCGCCGTTGGCCCGGACGGTGACATCGTCGCGTTTTCAGTGCTGTGCCCGCACAAGGGCTGGATGATGAGCTATTCCGCAGATGACAAGACGCTGAATTGCCCCGGCCACCATTCCCGTTTTGACTGTGAATCCGGTGGCCAGCAGATCTGGGGCCATGCCACCAGCAACCTGCCGCAATTCCTGCTGCGTGTCGATGATGGCGGCGAAATCTACGCCGATGGTGTGGACGAGCTGATCTACGGCCGTCTGTCGAACGTGCTCTGAGGGAGAAAGACAATGGCTTACAAAAGACAGATCGACCGTCTGCCGATCATCCCCGCAGACGCAGACGAATTCAACGTCACCTGCCACTATTGCATCGTCGGTTGCGGCTACAAGGCCTATACGTGGCCAATGAACCGCCAGGGCGGCACGGCACCGGAACAGAACAAGTTCGGCGTCGACCTCGGCGAACAGCAGTACATGGAAACCGAGGCATGGTATGCGCCTTCGATGTACAACGTGGTGCGCCAAAACGGTCGCGATGTGCAACTGGTGGTCAAGCCGGACTCAAACTGCGTCGTCAACTCGGGTCTTGGGTCGGTGCGCGGCGCGCGGATGGCGGAAAACCGGCCGTCACGTGTGACCGGCACGCAGCAGCAGCGCCTGACCGATCCGCTGGTCTGGCGCAATGGCGTCTGGCAGCCGACATCATGGGACGACGCGTTGGACCTGGTGGCACGGGTCACGGCGAAGGTCGTGACCGAAGGGTCCGAGGACGATCTGGTGGTGTCGATGTTCGACCACGGTGGTTCTGCCGGCGGGTACGAAAACACCTGGGGCACCGGCAAGCTCTATTTCGAGAGCATGAAGATCAAAAACTGCCGCATCCACAACCGTCCGGCCTATAATTCCGAGGTGCATTCCACCCGCGACATGGGTGTGGACGAACTGAATTATGCCTACGAGGATTACGAGTTGACCGACACGATCTTTATGGTCGGGGCCAATTCGATGGAGACGCAGACCAACCTGTACCTGAACCACATGGTCCCGGGCCTGCAAAACGGCGCCCGGATGATCGTGGTCGACCCGCGCCGGACCCTGACCATCGCGTCGTCTGAGCAATATGCCGGGGCAGAGAATGTGCTGCACCTTGCGATCAACGAAGGCACGGACATGGCGCTGTTCAACGCGCTGCTGACCCATATCGTCGATCAGGGTTGGGTGGACGCCGATTTCATCGCCAATTCGACCTATCAGGGTGGCGAGGCTGTGGTCCAGGACGAGGCGCACCCTGCGGGCCTTGGCGATCTGGACTACGCCATGCAGACCTGCCGCACCTCGCTGGAAGAAGCCGCAGAAATCTGTGGTGTCTCTGCTGCAAATATCCAAAAGGCTGCCGAGTGGATCGCCCAGCCGATGGACGATGGCAGCCGCCGCAAATGTGTGACCGCCTATGAAAAGGGCATCATCTGGGGCAATGACAATTACCGCACCATCGGCGCGCTGGTGAACATCGCACTTGCCACCGGAAATCTGGGGCGCGAAGGCGGCGGCGTCTGCCGTCTGGGTGGCCACCAAGAGGGGTATTTCCGCCCCTCGGATGCCCATGTCGGGCGCCCGGCAGAATATATCGACCAGTTTTTGATTCGAGGATTGGGCGGTGTGCATCATATCTGGGCCTGCGATCACTACAAGACCACGCTGAATGCGTCCGAATTCAAACGGGTACACAAACGCCGGTCCGACATGGTCAAGGACGCAATCGACAGCGCTGCCGGTGGCACGCGCGAACAGATGGTCGATGCCATCGTGTCGGCAATCAACGCGGGTGGTCTGTTTGTGGTCGATGTGGACATCATCCACAGCCAGATCGGCCAGAACGCCCACGTGATCCTGCCGGCCTGCGAATCCAACGAGATGAACCTGACCTCGATGAACGGCGAACGGCGGCTGCGTCTGTCGGAAAAGTATATGGACCCGTTCGGCAGTTCGAAACCTGACGCGCTGATCGCCGCAAGCATTGCGCAGCATATGGAGCGTGTGCTGCGCGATATCGGCAACGACGCCTACGCAGACCAGTTTCAGGGCTACGATTGGGAGACCGAGGAAGACGCCTTTATGGACGGCTACAACTCGGCCAACCCGGAAGTGACCTATGAACGTCTTCGCGCGGCAGGCAACAACGGCGTGCAGGAACCAGTGACGGGGTTCGAGAACGGCCAGCTGATCGGCACAACGCGGCTGTATGTCGATGGTGTGTTTACCCGCCACGGGCGCGACGATGGCAAGGCGCTGTTTTGTGCGGCAGGCTGGCGCGGCTGGCAGGCGGCGGGCAAAGCGCGCGAACAGGCAGCGCACCGGTTCTGGATCAACAACGTCCGTGCCAACATCTTTTGGCAGAACCAGTTCCTGGATCAGGACAACGATTTTGTTCAGGACCGCTATCCGCATCCGTTTGTGCAGATCCATCCGGACGACATGGTCGACCTGGGGCTGAACCCCGGCGATCTGCTTGAGATCATCAACGACAACGGCGTGACACAGGGTATGGCCTATCCGATGCCGTCGCTGAAACGCGACACGGTTGCGATGGTCTTTGGCTCGCCCGCCGGCAGTCAGGGCAATGTGGTCAACCCCGGCGTGAATGAACTGGTCCTGCCGGATTACAAACATTGCTGGGGCGACATCCGCAAGATTTCGGATGCGACGTCGCAGACCCGCAGCATCTCGTTCAAGTCGCACGAGATCATGCTGTAGACCATGCAAACGATTCCGCCCCATATCGTCAGGGGCGGAGTCTTTCATTCCTGGGGGGTGACCATGGCAGAAACGGCAATGTGTTCGGCGGGCAAAAGTGGTCCGGCCATGTCAGTCGATGCCGCAAGGTTGCGCGCCGTGGCGGTTGCCTGTCCGGTGGCGCGGCGAGAGGCGCTTGCCCTGGATAACGCACTCGGGCGGGTTCTGAGCGCGCCGGCCATTGCTGCTACGGCCCTGCCACCGTTCGACAATTCCGCTATGGATGGCTATGCGCTGCGTCTGTCCGATCTGCGCGGAGACGGCCCGTGGGAACTTTGTATTGCCGACCGGATTGCGGCTGGGGACGGGCGCAGTCTCTGTCTGGCTCGGGGGACAGCCGCCCGCATATTTACTGGTGCGCCGATGCCAGCGGGGGCCGATGCCGTCGTCATGCAGGAACAGGTGTCCCGTGTTGATGACATAATACTGCTGACGCAGCGCCCGCAGCTCGGCCAGAATATCCGCCGCCTTGGCGAGGATGTGCAAAAAAAGACGCAGGCGCTCGCCGCCGGGCTGTCTCTCACCCCGCCACGTCTGGCGTTGCTGGCTGGGTGCGGTGTTGCAACCGTTGCCGTGCACAGCCGTGTCCGCGTGGCAATCCTGTCGACGGGCAATGAGCTGGTCGAGGCCGGTCACGCGCTGGGGCCAGGGCAGATCTACAATTCCAACCGGGTGATGTTGCGCGCGACGCTGGCGCGCCTTGCGTGGGTTGAGGTTACTGACCTTGGCATTCTGCCTGATGAGCCGGCCAAAATCCGCGCTGCGATCCGCGCGGCTGCAGGATCGCATGACGTTGTGATCTCGTCCGGCGGGGTGTCCGCGGGCGAAGAGGATCACATTCTTGACGCGTTGCGGGCCGAACAGGCGGAATTGGATGTGCTCAAGGTTGCCATCCGCCCCGGTAAGCCGCTGACCATTGGTCGACTTGGGCAGGCGCTGTACTTTGGCCTTCCGGGGAATCCCTACGCTGCGGCGATCACCTTTTCCCAGATCGCCCGCCCCGCACTGCGCAAGGTCGCCGGACTGACAGATGAGCCTGACACCTGGCTGCCCGCCACAGCCGGGTTCAGCTATGCGCGCACCACAGGTCGGCGCGAATATATTCCAGTCGCATGGAGCAGACGCGACAGTTTGGGTCGGCCGATCCTGGAACGGTTGGGGCCGGGTGCCTCGGCCTCGCTGTCCCCTATCGCATTGGCGATGGGCATCGCGGTGATCCCGTCGGATCTGTCGATCGTGCATCCCGGCCAACAGCTTAAGGTCGAACCGCTTTTTGAATGACCGACTTCTCGGGGATCAGCGCGCCCGCGTTTTTTGCCCCCGGTGACAAGGGATCAGACGGACAGCCTTGCGGGTGTGGAAGAGGCGCGTAGCAAGCCGCTGCAATAGTCGACAGGCATGGATATTATTCGTCCCCTAGGGGGTCTGCGCCCTTCGCTTTTCAACATGGATCCGAGATTTTTAGCCTTCATGCCGTCGCCGTCCGTCTCATGCTCTCGGCAATCCGGGTCGTCGGGCCAGGTTGTTGGCGGCCATCGTCAGTATGAAGCGGGGGTGGACGCGGTCGACGCTGCGATATACGCTTCGATATACGCTTCGCGCCCTTCCGCTGTGAGATATGACGTGGGCAGGTCCGGCGACAAACCAAAGATTGAAATTATGTGATACAAATCTACCCTTGATTGCACCGAAGTGCTTGTATTTACTAAGGGTATCTTACGAATCACGGCATCAGCAGCATCAAACGGACGGTCGCTCGGATGGTAGTTTAGTAGAATCGACGGTGGTGGACGCAAACCATACATTTGTTGACGGTGGCTTGAAACTTTTAGGGCGCAGATCACGTATGTACAGCAGTCAGATCGACGAGTGCGATGGTGCGTCTGATCCGCCAAAGGTAGAGACGTGGCGGAAATTTCATCCATTCCTTGTGCTTTGAACTGATCAACGTACCGTCAGCATCAGAGCCTGAACTGGCGTAACGTTGACTAAGGGGCATGCGATGACGACGGGCGAAAAATCCGAGGCATATTTAAAGAGCCTGGCAGTGATCCGGATGCGGTTTGTAAATGACCTGCAGGGTAAGTTGGACGTGATCTCTGATCATATGTCGGACAATCATGAGCATGATGCGAACGAGACGGCGTCGCGCAAATTGCACCGCCTCTTGCACGACATGGCCGGGAATGCTGCTATGCTGGATTTGATGGACGTCGAAACGGTCGTAAGGAAAGGTCTGAGCACGGCGGAACGCGCGGATGAAGAAAACCGATCGCTTTCGCCGGAAGAGACTCTGAAACTGAAAAAAATCATCGCTGAACTACGTGAGATTGGTCAAGCGCTTGCAATAGAGATATCTAGCCAATGAAAACTGAACTCAGCGTACTCGCCCTCGCGGCTCTTCTTTGCGCGGGCACAAATTTGAATGCTCAGACGTCCGAAGTGCCCGCTGATGCGCCCGCAAGGACGGATGCGATTACTCGCTCGATCTCGGTGTCGGATCTGGGGTTTTCGGATGGTCTAGAGTTCCAGCAGCTTGCAGGTGAAACCACGCTCTATTTCCCTGTGCCCTATGCGGCGCCGGTCATGGGCGGAACGATCAGGATAAAGGTCGAACACGGTGCGACCAGCGACGTTGAACGCTACCTCCTGCTCTCTGCCGGAAACCGATTTACGAAGACGCAAGCTCTTGCTCCTGAGGGTGGCAAGCTGGCGATCGAAATTCCCGTTACCCAGGAGGACATCCGTAACGGGTTTCTTCAGGTCGGTCTGAAATACTCCGGTGCTTATTCCGACCGGGTCTGTGTCGACGAGAGATCGTCGGGTGACTACCTCGTTATTGAGCCGGATTCGGCGCTGACGTTGACTCTGGATGCTGCGGCAATGCGGTCGCCTGCGACGGTCGCTGGGCTGATGCCGCGGGATGTGCGTCTTCGCTTTGCCGAAGAAAGTCCGGCAAATATCGCGGCTGCGTTCAATGCGGCGACAGTGTTCAATGCCGAGGCCGGGCATCTGCATTTCGGGGACCCGGCAGAGCGCCCGCAGGACGCGACCGACTGGACGACCGCAGATATCGTCATCAGCGCATCGGAGTTTGGCGGAGCGAGCGAGATCGGCGTCTTGCGCGAAACCAGTTTTCCCGGCCTGATTATTTCGGGCACGGATCCACAGGTGGGACTTGATCAGTTGTCGTCGATCTGGATGGGCATCGCCGGCCCTGAGACAGCACAGACCAATCAGGTCGGGACAATCGCGGGTGATCCGGATGCACTTGGGCTGGCTACCCTTGATGCTGGTATGAGCGCGCAGTTCGTGGCCTCGAACAGCACTTTCGAATTCCCGTTCCGTGTGAGCGACATTCCGGCTGGGCGACGGATTGCATCGCTTGATTTGATTGCGGCCTCCGCGCTTGACCCCGAGGGTCGGGGCGCGACGTTGACGGCCTATCTGAACGACGCAATCCTGGGCAGTCGCCCGCTCAACAGTGGCGATCTGGAACGTATCGCGTTCGATGTCCCCGACGGACTTGTCAGTCGTGACAATGTGCTGCGCATCCTGGTTCAGCGCCAGCCCACCGGCGGAAGCTGTACCTACAAGGTCCAGGGCTACCCCGCCCAGATTCTGCCAGGCAGCAAATTCGATCTTGTTGCGGACCGTGACACGACAGACGATTTTTTCGTGCTCTCTCAGCAATTTTCCGACGGAGCCGACCTTGTCGTCGATACCAACCTGGGCATGACGCAGGACGATATTCTGCGGTGGAGTGCCGGTATTGCGGGATCCGTACTGCCGGATGGGTCCAGAGTTTCTCTCAAAGGCAGCATCGCGGCGCTTGACGGTACGACTCCTTTTATCGTGATTTCCAAATCGTCCCCGGCGGGCGCTGACAGTGAAATAACGTTGGATGAGGGGGCTGTGGAGATTCGAGATTCTGCCGGAAATCTATTGTTCAACGGACAGGATCTGGACCGACTGGGAATCGTTCAGATCGTCGATCTAAACGGCGCCAAGGGGTTGTGGATCAGGCCTGGCTCCGGTCCTGCGCCGATGCTTTCGGATCGCAATCCGCTTGTTCTGGATCGGGGAAATCTTGCGCTGATTGATGAAAGCGGCGTTGTGGTTGCAACGTCGACCAAACGCAGCGATTTGCTGACGGTCGTTTATCCAGACCGGACAAACGTGATGCAGATCCTTGCAAAATACCGCCCGTGGATTGTCGGTGGTTTCTGGGCGGTGCTGACCCTGCTTATGCTTGGCGTGTTCCAGCGACTTTACAGATCGCGTCGCAGCCCCAAACAGACAGATTGATCTAGCATGGGACTAGACGCCGAGAGCGAGGCAATCGGATCCCTGTTGCTGGACCGTGGTGTACTTAGCCCAGATCAGCTCGATCAGGCGGAACAGCTTGCGATTGACTGGAATGTCTCTCTGGTCAAGGTGCTCAATGCGCGAAAATGGGTCTCATCCGAGGCACTCTATCGCGAAATTGCGACCCATTTTGATCTGAAGCTGGTCAATCTGACCGATGACAGGGCTGAGGACGCGCTGATCCGCCGGTTCGATCCGCGCGTCATGAATGACATGATGACTGTGCCGGTGTCCGACGCCGGGGGGCAGATCACGGTTGCAACAGCGCGGCCCGGCCCGAGGACGCTGCTCCATATCCGCGACGTCTATGGCCCCGGTGCCAAAATCGTTGTTGCCTCGCATTTTGACGTCTCCTGGTCTATCCAGCGGGCATTCCGTGAACAGCATTCGCATGATGCGGTCTTTGCGCTGGCGGAAATTGATCCGGACATGTCGGCGCAAAATGTTATTACGCCGCCACAGGTCCTGGCGATCTATCTGCTGCTTTCCGTATTCCTTGCCGGAATCGCCTTTGCGCCGATCACGACGCTGATTGTGATCAATGCCCTGCTGACGGTTTTCTACACCGGAAATTTTCTGTTCAAGGCGGTCCTTGTCTGGGTCGGTGGCGAGGCGCAGGAAAACTCGTCCAAGGCGATCAGCGCCGAGGCGGCGTTGCTGCGCGACGAGGATCTGCCGGTCTACACGGTCCTTGTGCCGATGTTCCGCGAACCCGAAGTACTGCC
Organism: Puniceibacterium sp. IMCC21224; assembly: GCF_001038505.1. NCBI lineage: Bacteria > Pseudomonadati > Pseudomonadota > Alphaproteobacteria > Rhodobacterales > Paracoccaceae > Puniceibacterium > Puniceibacterium sp. IMCC21224. The sequence continues at coordinate 212,111 of NZ_LDPY01000002.1, read as the reverse complement.
GATTCTGGCACAGGCGCTGCGGAATCTGGACTATCCGCTGGCCAAGCTGGACATCAAGATCGTCCTTGAAGAAGGCGATCATGAAACGATTGATGCGGCCAGAAAGCTGGGACTCGAGGGGGTGTTCGAAATCGTGCGCGTGCCTGCCTCGCATCCCCAGACCAAGCCGAAAGCCTGCAACTTTGCGCTGCGTTATTCGCAGGGCGAATTCCTTGTGATCTTTGATGCCGAAGACAAGCCGGAACCAGACCAGCTCAAAAAGGTTCTTGCTGCATTCCGGCAATCTGCGCCGAACACGGCCTGCATCCAGTGCCGCCTCAACTATTACAATTCGCGTGAGAACTGGCTCACGCGGATGTTTACCCTCGACTATTCGCTTTGGTTCGATCTGATGCTGCCAGGGCTGGAAAAGCTAAAGGTGCCAATCCCGCTGGGTGGGACATCGAACCATTTCCGCATGGACGTCTTGCGCGAACTGAATGCGTGGGATCCGTTTAATGTGACCGAAGACGCCGATCTGGGCATCAGGCTGACGCAAAAGGGCTATCGCGTCGGTGTCATCGATTCCACCACCTTTGAAGAGGCCAACGTGTCGATCCCCAACTGGATCCGCCAGCGATCGAGGTGGATCAAGGGCTACATGCAGACCTTCCTTGTGCACAGTCGGCGTCCGATTCACTTGTGGCGGACAATCGGTCCTCTGGGCGTGTTCGGGTTCATCTTTTTCATCGGCGGTACTTTTCTGTCCGGACTGCTCAACCCCGTGTTCTGGACCATCTTCGCGGTTTGGATGTTCTTTGGAACGGATGTCATCTCGCCATATTTTCCGCCTCAGATCCTTTACCTGTCGCTTATCAATCTGCTGGCGGGAAATGGGCTGCTGATCTACCTCACGATGGTTGCCCCGTTCCGGCGTCGTTGGACGGATTTGGCACCCTGGGGCATTACCGTGGTTGGCTACTGGGTGCTAATGACTATCGCCTCTTACAAAGCACTGTCTCAACTGGTCTTTAACCCCTTCTATTGGGAAAAAACCCAGCATGGCTTGTCCAAACACACGGCCAATGAAGTCGCAGAAGCCAAGCTGGAATCCGGCGGGGTCGAAGCATGAGCCCGCTGATCCGCATGATTGCGGCATGGACAGCGCTCGCGACTGTCCTTCTTGTCACGCTCGCCTGGGCCGAGGCGAACGGTTTTGTGTCGCAGAGCGTGACCAACCTTTGGGCCAAGGCGATCGTGTTGATAGACGGGCCGCCGGGGTTTCGCGCCACCGACGCATTTTATCCTCCGGTGCCCTATGTTCTGGCCCTCATAATTCAGGGCGCGACTGGCGGTACGTCGGTGCCGATCCCGTCACTTTTGTCTGCGGGGCTTGGGGCCTTTCTGGTCCTCATCTGGTTCTTCAATTTGCGTGACAAGGGCAATCTCGGGACGCTCGCCGCTATATTGGTTACGGCGCTTCTGACGTTGAATCCATTCTTTCTGCGTGCGGTATCTGATGGGCCGGAAACGGTATTGTTGCTGATCGGCAGCTGGATCTACGCGAGGGGGCTCGTCAATCTCAGACTCTCGGGCAATGCGCCGGACATGATGAAGGTGGCTGTGGGACTTTTGATTGTCTCGCTGTCACACAGCTACGGCTTGCTGATCTGCGCTGGGGCGATGCCCTGTATCATCGTCGCCGCACGACCAAGCATGCTTGTCGCCTCGTCATGGGGATATCTCTTTTCCATGTTTTTTCCAGTGCTGACGGCCGTCGCATCATTGCTGTTCATCAGCGCGATTTTCAACAGCTCGCTCATACCGCTTATCGTTGGCAGGGACATGGACGCTGTCGGTGGCAATCACGGGGTCGTCCTGGCGGGAATTACGCCAGTTGCCTTCGTAGCGGTGTTCCGGACAGTCAAAAGCCCGCGTCATTTCATGCCGTTATTGGCCGCAATGGGGACGGTGTTTGGCGCCTACGTCCTTAACTCTTTCTACCATATCGAGTCGGACCCTTTTATCGCCATAGCACCGATGTTGTCGGTCATCGCCGTTGCGATGCGCTTTTGGCCGCCTGTAACCATGCGCACGGCAAACATGATCGCATTACCGGCCCTGTCGCTTTTGCTGTGCTTGATTTCCTTTCGGGAGAATAAGGGGAACGAAACGGCCCGATGGTATACGGCCATGACCCGTCAGAATTCGGGTGCAGTGTCGCCGACTCGGGAAATCGCGGGGTTTCTCGTTGCCAAGGATAACATCATGGTGGATGTTGAAAGAAATCCAGAGATTGTGACTGCCCTCGGTACTGTGGCCAACCTGCTGCTTGCTGGCTCACCGGCCTATGATACGGCATTGCAGGGCGGGCGCATCACGGCCGACTATATCGTAACCCAGAATGGGGATGACGACTCCGTCACAAGTGATCGCGTGTTGCGGGGATTTCCGCTTCTGAAGTCTGACAAGCTCAATAACTATGGCCAGGTTTTTGAGGACGACAATTGGCGAGTGTACCAGAAATTTGGACAGTAAAGGCGTAACCATGAGCCGAACCATAATTTCCATTGACGATTCCGATATCGCGCAGGCGGTGATCCAGACGACGCTGTCTGAATTTGGTTTCGATAATGTCGTAAGTTTCCTTGATCCGGCCGAGGCACTTGAGGCCATCAGTTCCGGAACCGTTGCGGCGGATCTGATCCTGCTGGACATTATGATGCCCGGAATAGACGGAATAGAATTGTGCGCGCGAATCCGCGGGCTGGCACAATGGACTGATATCCCGATCATCATGTTGACCAGTCGCAAGGATACAAACTCGCTTTCGCAGGCGTTCTTGGCCGGCGCCAATGACTATGTCACCAAACCCTTTGACAGAATTGAGTTGCAGGCCCGTATCAGAAGCTCTCTGCGGCTCAAGGCCGCATTGGACAGACGTCGTACCGAGCCGCGACAACCTGCGGGAAACGGCAAGGCCGCTCGGGGCGGCGGGGCAGCATTCCCATCAAGCGAACCGATCCCCGGACTTGTCGCGCAGCGGTTCAGCCTGCATGCGGCGCTGTCCGATCTTGGGGAAAGCGATCTAAAGGATCTGGGAATCGTCGCGCTCTGCATCGACAGGCTTCAGGGTGATCACGACTTTAACAAAGCCGACAAACTAGACATCATTCGGGCCACAGGCGCTGCTCTGGGGCAGGTTTCGATTTCTGCCGGGAACCTTTTCGGCCACTGGGAAGACGACATTTTTTGCCTGATCTCGTTGCGGTCGGATCAGGCCGCTCTGGTTGATCTGGCCACGCGTTGCATGTCCGGTGTCGCGGAAAGCGCGGTGGAACTCCCGTTACCCTGGGGCGACAAAACAGTGACCATAAGCGCCGGAATTGTGCCGCCAGGGGCAGCCAAAACGGTAGCGGGGGGTATGGCCGATGCCATCAATGCCGCAGTGCGGGCCAGCCGTGGGTCCCCAGGTTCAATAGAAGTCAAGGTATCGCCAACCGTCAGTCAGGGCCCGAATGTTTCAGCTTGAACCTCCCAGCCCGACGAGAGAGGCGGTCACAGCCAGAACCAAGCTGTTGCTTGCGACGCTTCTGTTCATTCTGGTTGCAAGTTTCTCTCTGGGTGTCGCCTTTCTTGTCCGCGCGGACTACCGACGCACATTGGACGAGGCGGATCTCCAGCTGAACCATATCGCTGAACTGCTACAGACCAACGTTGAATCGTCCCTCAGCATCTCGAACATCCAAATATGGAACGCGCTTGATCGCGTGGCGCAGCTTCCGCTACGGGATGCCGATTGGGTAGATGAAACCTACGGCGCGTTGTTGCGCGGGGTTGTCCAGCAGGTTGAACAGATCGACAGTCTCGTGCTCATTGATCGACGCGGCACCGTGATCTGGGCCTCTGTGGGACAACTGGTTGGAGTTGACCTTTCTGATCGACAGTATTTTCAGCGTGCCCTTAATCTGACCCGTGGTCAGTATGCGATAGGTGTGCCGATTGCATCGCGGGGAACAGACCGTCGGGTCACGCCGATTGCCTGGCCGATCCTGAACCGCGAAGGGGTAATTCTCGGCGTAGCCGCATCCGCGCTTGGCGAAGATTATTTTGCGGAACTGCTGTCCTCCACCGGTTTTCAGTCAGACATGATAATCGAAATGGTCACCGAAAATGGTGATGTCGCATTTTCGGCTCCCAAGGAGGCAAGAGATCTTTCAGTTTCGGTTCTTTCTGCTTCCAGACAAATCCCGTCTCTTGATCTTACGGTAACTGTTTCCCGCTCGCGCGAGGCGATACTTCTGGGTCAGCTCGAGCGGTCGGTGGCCTTCGTAACCGTTTCTGTTCTGCTGTTCGCCACCGCCTTGGGGATTGCCATACATTCCCAGTTGAAAAGCTTTAAGCTCGCAGAGTCGTTATATCGAACCGAGCGGGGCAACCGGCGCATCCAAGCCGCCCAAAAAGAGTTCGATGCGATCTTTCAAAACGTGGCCGACGGGATCGTGGTGTTTGGCGACGATCGCTCTATGCGGCGTGCGAACAAGAAAGCACGCGACCTGCTGGATGCCAGCAACGCCGAAGAGGCGTCGTCCAAGCTCATGGAACTTATTCCCTGGAAGACGGAACTGGGCGGCGAACCGCGCAATTACAAACTGAACATGAACAGGGATGCAGGGAAAGGCGAACCCATGCATATTCAGGCGCGTGCGATGAGCCTGGAGCTGAACGGTATGAACTTTGTGTATTGCGTCCTGTCAGATATCACCTCGCAAGAGCGACTGACATCCGCCAGGGACAGCTTTATTACCTCCATAAACCATGAACTGAGAACACCGCTGACGTCGCTTGCCGGCGCGTTGGACATGCTAGAGGGCCGGTTTGGCGAACAATTGCCGAATGGTGCGGGTAAACTGGTGGACATGGCGGCGCGAAATGCGGATCGCCTGCTGATGCTGGTGAATGATATCCTGACCCTACAGGCGATAGATCAGCAGCAACTTCACTTTAAACTGGAACAACTGTCTGTTTCCGATGCGCTTGCCGAAGCGCTTAGTACCAATACCGGCTATGGAATGGGTGCGGGCGTAAAGCTGGTGCTGGAGCAAGTTGATCAACAGGCCTATTTTATGGCCGACCGTATGCGACTCCAGCAGGTGTTTTCCAACATCATTTCAAACGCGGTAAAATACTCGCCCAAAGGCGGCGAGGTCAGGATTGGCGCAAGCATAGACGAAGGGTCGGTCTCGTTTTGGGTCAGCGACCGCGGTCCTGGAATCCCGGAAAGCGCGCGCGGACGATTGTTCCAGCGGTTCACAGCCCCGGTGCACGGTCAGGGCGTTCAGGCCACAGGAACCGGGCTTGGGCTGGCCATCACCAAAGAGCTGGTCAAACGGCAGGATGGCAAGATTGCCCTGGTCAGCAAGCCGATTGACGACCACCCGTCCGACCATGGATCTACTTTCTACGTTATTTTTTCGACCGTTGCGCACAACAAAACACCCGAGGAACAGACAGCATGAAACTCCTCTTTGTCGACGACGAGGCTGACATCCGCGAATTGGTTGAAATGGCGCTGATGACCGAGGACGATATCGACGTTCGGTTTGCAGCAAGCGGCGCCGAGGCGCTTGATATCATCCTGAGCGACGCTTTTGACGTAATCATGCTGGATGTGATGATGCCGCCTCCTGATGGTCTGCAACTATTGCGCACCGCCCGCAGCCGTGCCGTTCTAAACGATACAATCATTATAATGTGCACCGCCAAGACGTCATCCGAGGCAGAGGCTGAATTCCGCTCACTTGGGGCAAACCACGTACTGCACAAGCCATTCAAACCGCTAAAACTTGCTGATTTTCTCAGGCAGCTGGATTGACGCGTCAGTTGGTCCGCTCCCGGCGCTGAGTCACTCGGCGAGCCGATAGATTTGACGCAAATTTCGCCACATGTGCGACGGCCCCAAACGGATCAGCCAAGGTCACTTAGATTCTGTAGACGCCTTGCCTGATGATTTGGTGCACGAGCGAGACGGGTATAAGTGGGCTCTCCGGGAGTTTAAGGGGAACGCTGACGCTGCTGACCCAAGTGCAGTAGGCCTTTCGCCGTTTTTGGCTGATATCAACATAGTGCAGCGAGACACCCACCCAAGGCCGATGGGTGGGTTTTTTGTTTCGGACGAAGTCGTGATAGCAATATATGTCGACAGTAATGAGTGGTTCGCTGGGTGAGCGGTCCAGGCTAGAGTTAGAAGATGGTTTGGGGAACGAAGTCTTCCGGCCGCAAAACATAGATAAACTGCCAATTAATAAGATAAATACGCAAATTACTCCACGGCCCCGCCTGTGAAAAGCGAGTTCATCGAATGGTCCAAACAAAAATCACCAACACCCAGATCTAAATGTGTCGACATATTTTGGGCGCCGTGGTACCCGATGAGCGCGGGCAAGTGCGGAGCCGCCATGACCTTTGTCGGGCGGCGTGAACCGGCGCTCAGGGTGAGCTTCCTAAGTGCGTGCCCGCAGCTGAGACTCCGGTGCGTTGCATCGGTTGAATTCTGACAATTGGGCTGGATGGCGGCATCAGCCCCACCTTTAGCGCTGCGGGAGTGGGCGCTAAAAATAGGAGAAGAAAATGAGCGCGACTTTCTCGGGGACACTTGAATACCTACGAGCGCCAATCGAGCGAAATATAAAGGCGGGCAGCCGGGTTCTGGTGCTCTCGGACACGGCGCATGATCCCCGCGTCTGGCAAGCGGTGATGACGATCCTGGCCGACATCGGTGCCGAGTCGACCGTAGCGCTGTTCGAGCGCCGCCCGGCAGATTACTACGATCCGCCTGCGGCCGTTTGCGAGGCCATGATGAAGTCGGACTTCAACATCCTGCTCGCCTCGACCGGGATGCTGCATAGCCCTGCCAACTTCAGGGCGATGGAGGCGGGGATACCGGCGATCTGCATGGATGGCGGCATGTCGTTGGAAATGTTCCAGTCCGGCGCGGTGACCGATGACATGAAGATGATTGCGCTGCGAAAGCACTATGTCGCCAAGAACGTGTTCGGTGCCAACGCACAGGAATGCCGGGTCACGTCGCGCCACGGGACCGATTTCACCTATTCTGTCAAAGACCGGATCACCCAGCCGCCGTTGCCGGGCGACGACTTTGACCGTTTCAAGATCATCGACTTTGCCAGGGACGAGAACCGCCCAGGCAACAACCTGCTATACTATCTGTTCCCGACCGGCGAATTCAACGTCGCCCCGGTGGAATATACCGCCAACGGCAAGCTGGTGATCGACCTGACCATGCACCATATCGGTCGGGTGTATTCACCCATCGAACTGACGGTCAAGGATGGTCGCGTCGTTTCGATCGACGGCGATGCGGACGCCCGCATCCTGCGCGATTATCTAGAGGCATACGGCGACGACAATGCCTATATGTGCCCGGCAGAGGCGTCGGTGGGCGTCAACGCCAAAGCCGTCATTCGCGGCATCCAGCGTGAGGACAAGAACATCATGGGGACCATGCACTTTGGTCTGGGCACCAATGTCGATGTCGGCGGTTCGATCCGGTCCAGCATTCATATGGACGGGGTAATATTGCACCCCACGCTGTACGTGGACGGCGTCAAGCGCATTGATAACGGCAAATTCCTGGTGCCGATCGAGTCCGATTGATGACGCTTGCGTTGAACTATCGCGAGGAGGGCGCGGGGAAACCCGTTGTCCTCCTTCATCCTGTCGGGCTGGATCTGGAGTCATGGCGCCATGTGACCCCGCTGCTGGCCAGGTCGCGTCGCGTGATTGCGGTGGATTTGCGGGGGCACGGCAGGTCGCCAAAGGAGCCTCGGTCAACAGACATCTTTGACTATGCGGCAGATGTGGCGGTGCTGATTGAGGCGCTGGATCTAGGCCCCTGTCCGGTGGTTGGGGTGTCCTTTGGCGGCATGGTCACGACAGCGCTGGCCATCAGTCGGCCGGATCTGGTCAGTACGGCAGTGGTGTCGGCCTGTCCGAGCGCGATACCCAAAGCTGGCCGAACGGGGCTGAGGGCGCGCGGCGATACGGCACTGGTCGAGGGTATGGCGGCGATCCTGCCGGACACTCTGAACCGCTGGTTCACGGACAGGTTCCTGCACAGCGAAGAGGTGGAAATTTATCGCAAGCGGCTGTTAGACGATGATCCGGCCGATTGGTGCGCCGGGTGGCACACGATCGCCGGACTGGATTTGACCGCGCAACTGTGTCTGATCGGATGCCCGGTCTATTGCATCCACGCAGAGAGCGACAAAGGCGCTTCGCTGGCGGCAATGACTGCAACGGTCGAAGGCGTGAAGGACGGAAGACTCGACGTGATCGCGGGTGCACCGCATATGGTGCATATCGAATGCCCAGAGGAATTCGCCGGGCTGCTGCTTGGGCATCTGGAGGCTGTCGGCGCCTGAGTTCAGGCGACGGCTAAATCATCCAGGAAGCGGCGGGTGGACGCGGCGAATTCCTCGGGTGCCTGCTGGGGCATGAAATGTCCACCAGAGGGTGCGGTGCAAATCTGCGCACCGGGCGCCAGCGCCGCGATTTCCTCGCAATGCCAGGTGGGCAAAATTCGGTCCTGACCGCCCGCAATCAAGAGGATGGGGCAAGTCAGGCGGTGGATCGCTCGGGTGATGTCGCACCCGACAATTCCCTCGGCGAGATCAGCATAAGAGGCGCCGCTCATCGCCAGCAGCCGCTGCCGGAAAAATTGCCGTCTCTCGGGGATCTCAAGACCTTCGAAAGCGCGTGAAACAATCTCTTGTTCCACGGCAGAAATGCCGCCGTCACGGGCACGCGTCGCGCGTTCGCGTAGCACCTCGCCGGCTGGCTGCGTGATCCGCAGGATGGGGTTGGCCATGATCAAACCGCGCACGTGGTTGCCCAGAAGTGCGGCGACTTCGGTGGCAATCATCGCGCCGATGGCGCAGCCGCTCAGGACGACATTTTCGCCCAGGTCAAGGATGCCCGCAACCAGATGGTCGGCGTGGTCGCTCGCCGTTGGCGGGGCGGTGTGTCTGGGGGTCTCTCCGATACCAAAGAGGTTTGGCGACAGGGTGCGAAACTTTGGTGCGATGATGGATGAGTATTCTGACCACATCGCCGCATCCGCCCCAAGCGCGTGGATCTGAACGATGACGGGTCCGCTTTGTTTTAGTGCCATGGTGTTTCTGATGTCCTTTCTTTCGCCGACGCGTGGGTGGCTGTGTCATGGACGCACGTGGCTGCCCATGATAGTGACTTTCATCCTGAATTGATCCATACGGGCGCAATATGCTGGAAGATCTGATCATTTTATCTACCGACTGCAGCGATGGAATGACTGCGGAACGCTCTCGGCACTGCGCGATGGAGGTCGTCGAGCGGGCGCTCAATTTCGATGGAGTCAAACCATCTCTGGTGTCTCGCATCGCCGTCGAGGTGGGTGCCGAGATCATTGAGGGTGATTACACTCCGGGCGCTGACCTCAACTCTGTCGATCTGTCGCAGCGCTACAGCACCAGCCGGACGCCGGTACGCGAGGCGCTGATGCTGCTCGAAAAAGAGGGGCTGGTGGTCATCCCGCCGCGGCGTCGGCCGCGCGTTGTCGGCTTTGAGGTCAAAGACGTGCGAGAGATCTACCGTACGCGCTGTGCGTTGCTGGAATTCATCGCGGCAGATGTCGCGCGCAAAGCAACCACCGAAGATATTGCCGCGCTTGAAAAGATTTGCGACCGGATGGCGTTTTTCTTTCAGCGCGAGGATTACCATGCCTACCTTTGGTCGAATGTGAGCTTTCACGATTTCAATACCGATTTGTCGGGCAACCGGACCGTCAAGCGGATCATCGATTCCCTTTTGCTGCGAACCTTGCCGCTGCGACGCCTCAGCCTTTCGACAGGTGACGCGGTCAAGCATTCGCTTGAAGATCATCTTCTTTTGGTGCGGGCATTCAAGGACCGCGATCCCAATCTTGCCGCAGCGATCCTGCGTTCGAACCACATGCGTTCCCTGGTGCGTCTGGAGCAACGGCTTGGAGGCGGCAAGGCGGCTCTTGGGCCTGATGTTCAGATGGACCCAGAGGCGGGCGATCTCTGATCGTCGGGCGGCCGAGGTCAATGGCGTACCTCTTGGGTAGGCGGTTTATGTGCGTTGGGTGCGCCCGAGAGCCTGGTAAATTTGGCGGTTTCTTTAGCTGACGCGCCGCGTCTCAGGCGACAAGGCGTCTGGGGTTCTGAATCGACAGGGTTCGCCGGCAACTTCCAGGGTTTCATCGAGGATCTCAGAGGTCGGGGGGGGGTACTGTCGACTTTACTATCTATGATCGCGGTATGCAACCGATCGATAAAAGATCGGATTGTCAAATGAACTCCCTTCCTTTATTACGCGGTACAACGGATTTTCGGGCCTTGGCTGCGTTGATGTTGACCTTAAGTCGGCGCGCATAGAGTCGACACTTTTATAGCGCACAGCAAGCTAAGACCCCAAAAGTTCGCGTGATCCACAGGGGAGGGGGGAGTAAGATGGAAATTCGCATGCCACTGCGGGACACGGGTGACCGACGCGTGCCGCACGCGGACCCAGATACCAATGTGCGCGAGGTCAAAAATGCCCAGAACTGAAACCCCGGGCCACGGATTTCTGTTGGTGCTCGCCAGCCCGTCGCCCATGGATGAGGGTGAATTTAATGCGTGGTATGACACCGAACATGTGCCGGAACGAGTCGCGGTTCCCGGATTCCTAACCGGGTTGAGGTATGTCGCGATTGACGGGTATCCCAAGTATCTGGCGCATTACGATATGGAAGCACCAGAGGTTCTTGACGGGCCGGATTACCTGGCGGTTTCAGGTGCGAACTTCGGACCCTGGACGCGGCGGGTGACGTCGAACACCAAAGTCGACCGATCCGTGGGTCGGCAAATCTGGCCGGGGGATGCGGTGCTTGATCTGGCGCCCCGGCTTCGGTTGATCCGGTTCGATATCGCGCTGACCGAGGCGATGGAACTGGTAGAGTGCGTCAGGACGATTGCCGGGGACGATGAGACAGGCACACGAACCGCGATGGTGCTGCAATCCAAAGATCCGCTGCGCCACTATGTGCTGATCAGCGCGACCTTCTGCCTGCCGGACCATGCATTCCTGCCGCGGTTCGGGCGGCTTGCCACAAAGATCGTCCAGCACAACATCTACGCACCTTATATCCGGGCCTGAGACCGGAGTGGGGCGTCTGCAAGACAAACCGGGACGCCGCAGAAATTCAGGATACCGAACAGGGAGGAGACACGAACATGAATAAAATCAAAACTTTGGGGTTCACCGTTATGATGGCGATGCTGCCCTTTGCCCCGGTCTATGGGCAGGATGTCGTTATCCGCGCCGGTCTGACCGACCCGCTGGATACACCCTATGGCGAGGCGATGCAGGAATTCAAACGCATCGTTGAAGACGGGTCCGGGGGCCGCATTGAGGTACAGCTTTTCCCCAGCGCCCAGCTTGGCGCGCTGGCCGAGCAGCTCGCCAACGTGCAATCGGGCGCGCAAGAGATGACGCTGATCTCCCCGGCCTATTCCAGCCAGTTTTTTCCCGCGCTCAACGTGTTGGAGTTGCCGTTTCTGGTCACCAACTGGGATGAGGCCGAGCAAATGTTGAACTCGGACGCGTTCGGCACGCTGATGGCGGATGCCGAGGCGGCCATTGACGTGCGGCTGGTCGGGAATTTTCCCTATGGCTTTCGCAATGTGGCGAATTCCCGTGGACCGGTGGAAACGTTGGCGGACATGAAGGGCCTAAAGTTGCGCACCCAAAGTTCGCCGGTGCATATAGCGGCGTTCGAGGCGATGGGCGCAAGCCCTGTCGCCATTGACTGGAGCGAAACCTACCAGGCGGTTCAGACCCATGTGGTCGACGGTCTCGAGAATGCCAATTCGGTCCTGATCGCCAATAAATTTCCCGAGATCGCGCCGTATGTTTCGGTCACGCATCACCTGTTCGGGATGCTTTTGGTGGCAATGAATGCCAAGGTTTATGAATCGCTGAGCGAAGAGGACAAGGCACTGGTGGCCAAGGCGATGGTCGCCGCCGAAGACGTCAACCTGCGCCGCGCCAAGGAAATCGAAGCAGGGTCCGTCGAACAACTTGAAACCATGGGGGCAACGGTCAACGATGTGCCTGCGGATCAGGTTGCTGCAATGCGAGAGTCGATCAGTGGCGTCTACGAGCGGTTCGGAGATCGTTTCGAGCCCTATCTGTCAGCTCTGCGCGCCTCGGTCAGCCAGTAGGCAATACGAACCGGCGGAAACGATTCGCTGGTCATTTCCCGAACGGAGGACGGGTGTCTGAATTCAACGAAGCAGAGCTTCCCGATGTCGATCTGCCTGCAGGGTGGTTCGCCGTCGATCGGGGGCTTGTCCTTATCACCAAGATCACACTGGCGGGGATCGGCCTTGGGTTTGTGGGCCTGGTTTCCAGCGAGGTCGTGTCGCGGTTTTTCTTTGACCGCTCGATGGCCGAGGTGAACGCCATCGCACGGATTCTGCTGGTGTGGTTCTTTATGCTGGGGTCGGGGTTGGCCCTGCGTCAGGGTGCGCATGTGGGCATCGACCTGCTCAGGCGTAGCCTGCGCAGGCGCGGTCCTGACATAGTGCAGGTCCTGGCAGAGCTGCTCTTTTTTGTGTTTCTGCTCGAAATGCTCTGGGCCAGCTATCTTGCCGTCACCTCTGCTGCGCGGCAGTTTGAGGGTACGCTGGGCATTTCAATGGTCTGGGTGATGGCCGCCTTTCCCGCCGGGTTCGGGCTTTTGACCTATCACTGGGGTGTTATGGTCGTCGACCGGTTGCGACGGCGACAGAGGGCTGCGGCATGATCGTGCTTTTGTTGATCTTTGCGGCAGCGATAACCATCGGAGTGCCCATAGCCATAGGCATGGGGTTGGCCGGGGCCAGCTGGATCCTGTTTTTCGAGGGATTAGAGGGAAGTATTCTTATCCGGCGGATGTATGGTATCCTGAGCTCGTTTCCGCTGTTGGCAATCCCGTTGTTCAGCATGATCGGCCTTTTGGCCGAGCGGTCGGGGATGCTGCCTGAAATGGTTAAATGGCTGCAGATGATCCTGGGCCGCGTGCGGGGCGGGGTCGCCTATATCAACGTCGCCGCCAGCGTCATCATGGGCGGGGTCAGTGGCACGGCAGTGTCTGATGTTGCCGCGCTGGGGCGGATGGAAATCCGCATGATGACCCAAGCCGGATATTCCAGGCCTTATGCCGCGGCGTTGACTGCGGCCACGGCTGTGATCGCACCAATTATTCCGCCCAGCGTGGCAATGGTCATCTTTGGGCTGGCCGCCGGGGGGATCTCTATCGGCGGCCTGTTCGTCGCGGGCGTCATCCCTGGCCTGCTGATGGGGGCCGGTCTGGCCTTTATGGTCTGGTCCACAGCGCGCGCGGCAGGCGAAGAGGTATTGGCCAGTCGTCCGGCACCGCGCGACGTGATCTTGCAGACCCTGCGCATCCTGCCGTTCCTGCTGTTGCCGGTGATCGTGGTCGGCGGCATCGTGACTGGTGTTTTCACCATCACCGAAAGCGCCGCCATCGGCACTGTCTACACTATGGTCGTGGGGTTGGTTGTCACGCGGACGCTGCGGTTGCGCGATGTGTATGACGCGATGGTTTACAGTGCGATCATCAGCTCGGTTGTTGGATTGCTCATGGGGACAGGCGCGATCGTGTCCTGGATTCTGACACGCAATCGGGTGACGCTGTATCTGGCTGAGATGATTGGAAATTTCACCGACCAGGCGACGGTCTTCCTGGCTTTGGTGGCTGTGGTACTGTTGGTCCTGGGAACGGTGATGGAGGCCACGGCGCTGATCATTGCCGCAGCGCCGATCCTGGTGCCGATCGCGCGGCAATACGGGATCGACGATTTCCAGTTCGGTCTGGTCTTTGTGCTAAGCTGCATGGTTGGGATGATCACGCCGCCTGTGGGCATCCTTCTGTACATGACAGCAACCATCGCCGAGATCCCGCTGGAACAGGTGTTCCGCGCGACCCTGCGTTACGCGCTGTCGGCGATGGCGCTGATTGGGCTGCTTATCCTGGTTCCGCAACTGACCACGTGGCTGCCGGATCAGTTCGGGTTCTGATCCGGGGCCACGCGGCACTTACCATTCCAGGTGCATGAGCCGGCCGGTGCCCGACAGGGTGACCCAGGCCTCACGCTCGGATGGGGCGAGGACAACATTGGTCGTCACCGGGTCGCCGGTTTCAATAACCTGCAGGATCTCGCCTTCGGGGCTGATCACCGTCACGCAGCCAGACATAAGTGTGGCGACCCAGATATTGCCCTGGCTGTCCACGGCCAGACTGTCAAACCGCTGGTATCCGGGCAGACCGATGACCAATCGCCCCTTATGCGGCGCATTCGGTGTCGAACGTTCGGATGATGCAACGCCCGGGCGCTCAAGATCAAAGGCCCAGAGCCGCCCGGTGTCGGTTTCAGCGACATAGGCCACCTTGTCATCGGGTGATACACCGGTGCCGTTCGGAGAAATGAGCGGATAGGCCACTTCGACGACATGCGAGCCGTCAGCAAGGCCATAATACAGCCCGCCATGCGGGCGGTGGCGGGCAAACGTCTTGCCGTAGTCGGTGAAATAAAATCCGCCCTGCTGATCGAATGCCAGATCGTTGGGGCCGACAAAACGGTGGCCATCGCATTGGGTGTAAAGAACGCGATGTTCGTCAGTTTCGGGGTCATAGCGTTCGATCCAGCCGCCTGAATACCCCTCGGGTGCCCCGGCGCGGGTGCGGTTGAGCCCGCCGGATTCCACAAACAGGAACCCGCCGTTGTTGGCAACATACAGCGCGCCGTCCGGCCCCCAGGCCATGCCGTTAGGGCCGCCCCCCAGCTCTCTGACCACCGTCACCTTGCCATCGGGGGTGACGCGGGTGATGGTGCCACGTTCGATTTCAACCAGCAGGATCGAGCCATCCGGCGCGAGCACGGGCCCTTCGGGAAAGCGAAGCCCCTCAGCGACAATCGTCTTTTTCACGGTGATTTCTCCTTGCTGCAGTTTTTGTCAGGTGTGTCGGGTGCCCCAACCTGTCCGAACCGGCGCGCAGCTCTGGCAGCACCGGCAAAGACCAGCGGGGCGAAGGGAATGATCGTAAAGATGCGCACCAGGTGGAACGCGGTGACAAGGGCGGGATCCTGATGCAGAATGCGTGCTGTCAACGCCATTTCGGTGACGCCGCCAGGGGCGGTGGCCAGAACCATGGTATGCGCGGGAATGTCAGAGAATGCGCTGACCGCCAGCGCAATGGCGAGCGTCAGCACAACAAGCACGAGGGTTGAGGCGCAGGCCGACATCACAAAGCGGCGCATTCCGATCAACAGACTGCGGTCGAACATATTGCCCAGCGTGATCCCCAAGAGCACTTGTGCGGCGCAAAGCAGCCAGTAGGGCGGGGCCGAGACCGGCAACATCAGTACGGTGGTTGTGGCACTGACCGCCAGCGCACCCAGAAAGTAAGGACTGGTCAGGCGAAAGAGCTTGAAAGCGAAAGCGCCTGCGGTGGCCAGACACAGCAGCAGCACACTGCCCGCAAGGTCGAAGTCGGCGGCTGACAATGCTGTGCGCGCATCCGGAACCACGCCGCTGGTCAACACCAGCGCAGGCGGAATCGTGAGGACCAAAAGCGTGATGCGCAAGGTCTGGACCAACGCGATCGGGGCTGGCGCGACGTTATAGGTTTCTGCGAATGCCGACATTTCGACCGGGCCGCCGGGGACGCTGGAAATGGTGGCAGAGATTGGGTCGATGCTGCTCAGACGGACCAGCACAAATGCGGCGGCAAAGCTTGCGAATATCGTGGCAATGGCCACCAGGACCATCACCGCGAGATGGTCGATAAAGGCGTGAAAGGCGGTCTGGGTAAACGCCAGACCGACGACACAGGCCACGATGATTTGCCCGGCGGGCCGAACAAACCCCGGCAACGACAGCTGCGCGGCGGCCACTGCATGCGCCGCAGCGACAATCATCGGGCCGATCAGCCACGGCATCGGCAAACTTGTCAGCGACAAGCCGTATCCCGTGGCCGCGCCAAAGGCGGCCACGGACAGGATGCGGCCCCAGCGGTTCACGATATACTGCGCGAACCGGTATCCGGGGCGGCGATCTGACAGGTCATGGGCGTCTGGTCCTTTTAAACAGTCTCGGCCGGTGTTTTGATGTCCTGGCTAAGGTGGCGAACCGCGTCGACCACAACATCACCCATTTCGCGCGTGCCAAGGACAGTACAGCCGTCCTGCTGCATGTCTGCGGTACGATACCCCTGCGCTAGCACGGACTGGATTGCGGCTTCGATGCGGCTCGCCTGGGCTTCCATCTTAAAGCTGTGACGCAGCATCATTGCGACCGAAAGGATGGCAGCCAGAGGGTTGGCAAGGTTCTGACCGGCAATGTCCGGCGCGGTGCCGTGGACCGGTTCGTAAAGCCCAAAGTCGCCATCTGCGAGTGAGGCCGACGGCAACATGCCAATGGATCCGGCCAGCATCGCCGCCGCGTCCGAGATGATGTCGCCAAAGACGTTGCCGGTGACGATCACGTCGAACTGCTTTGGGTCGCGGATCAGCGCCATCGAAGCGGCGTCGATGAAGAGATGCGACAGCTCGACATCGGGATAATCCGCAGATACCTCGATCACGACCTGGCGCCAGAGCGTCATGGTTTCAAGCACATTGGCCTTGTCGACCGAGCACAGTTTGCCGCGCCGCTTGCGGGCCAGTTCAAACCCGGCACGGGCGATCCGTTCGATTTCGGATTCGCTGTAGCGCATCGTATTGATGCCATATCGTGCGCCGGTCTCGTCTTTGAAGATGCCGCGCGGTTCGCCAAAATAGAGATCACCGTTCAGCTCGCGCAAGATAACCATGTCCACGCCTTCGACCACCTCGGGTCGCAAGGTCGAGGCGCCGACGAGTTCGGGATACAGTTTGACTGGCCGCAGGTTGGCGTAAAGTTCCAGCGCCTTGCGTAGGCGCAGCAGACCGTGACCGGCCCCTTCGCTGGGCGCGCGCTTCTCATCCTCTTTGACCCCGGTGCCCCCGAGGAGAATAGCGTCACATTCCCGTGCCAGATCAACGGTTTCCTGTGGCAGCGCATCGCCGACCGTATCAATGGCGTCACCGCCGATCATGCCGTGCCGCAGATCAAGGTCGACCACGCCCTCAACGACCGTTTTCAGAACCTTTACGGCCTCGGCCGTGACTTCTTTGCCGATGCCGTCGCCCGGCAGTACCAATATCTTTAGGGTCATAAGAGCCCTCCTGCGTCATTAAACCTATTGCCCGCGAGGCGGGATGCCGTCCGGCTTATAGGCGTCGTGGCGGTGCTGGCCAAAGTATCGTTTCGGAAATAGGCCGTCGCATTCCGCGACGCCGTCACGCGATGCCTCTGGTCAGATGATCGAGCAATAGCCGAACCGGTGGCGGCAGGGTGGCACCCTCTTGAACGCAAATATTCCACTGTCTTAGCGCCCAGTCATCATCCAGCCTCAGCACGGCAAAGTTGCCGCCGCTGGCATAGCGCGCGGCGCAGCCTTCGGGGACAAGCCCGATGCCGAGACCAGTTTCAACCATGCTGGCAACGGTATCAAAGCCGTTCAGGCGGATCGGGATCTTGAGTGGCCGATCCAATTCTGACGCAGCCCGCAGGACCAGATGGTCGAGATAGCTGCCCTTCTTGGGGCCGATAAGATTGTAATCTGGAAACTCTTCGAAGCGAACCGACGAGCGCGTGCTAAGCGGGTGATCCGGCGGAGTGAGGACGACGATCCTATCGCTTAGATAGGGAATGATCCGCAGCCCTTCGCGCGGGACGACTCCGCCGAAAATGCCAATATCTGCCAGATTCTCGCAGACGGCATCCACAGCTTCGGTACTCGAGCATTCCTGCAATTCGACCCCAATCGAAGGATGATCCGCGATAAAGGATCTAAGTTCGACTGGCAGATGCTGCACGATGGTCGAAACGCTCGCATAGATACGCACCTGCCCACTGACTCCGGCGGCGTGGTGGGCCAGTTCGGTTTCCATCTGGGTGATATCGCGCATCAGCACGCGGGCGTGATGGATCAGAGATTGCGCTGCCGATGTCGGCTCCAGGCCTCTTGATGTGCGGTGAAACAGCTTGATACGCAGGCGCGTTTCAAGGTCGGAAATCCGCTTGCTGACTGCTGATGCGGCAATGTTTTCCAGATCGGCTGCGCGGGCGATGCTCTTGGCCTCGCAGACCCGCAAGAAGAGCTGGAGAGAGAAAAGGTCTATTCGCAAATTAGGGCCATCCTGTTCAGGCTGAAGCTGCAAAAACACTGCCGGTTCGTCATCCGCGACGGCGGCATTCCATTTCGTGTCTTCATTAAGTCGCAACATGCAGTCTAGAGTGTCGCCACTCAAGCACATATCGCAGGAGGAGCGATTTCGGAAAGCCGCAGTCTTGCGGAGGCCGGGGACATGGGTCGTGTGACGGGAAACGATAAGCTGGGTGTGAAAAAATCGCATACAGGCTTGTTATGTTAGGGAGGAAGATAAATGAAAACCTTGTTCAAAGGTGTATTGGGGCTGGCTTTGGGCGTTGCTGTGACAGCATCACCGGCATTTGCGCAAAAGCTGACTTCTGTCGACAACATGAAACGCGGCGACACCTGGGAGCTGGTGTTCGGTTCGGCCAGTGCCACCGGCACCTATTTCGCGGGCATGTCGGCGCTGACTGCAATGCTGTCGGAAAAGATGCCGAACGTGCGGGCGACCGCCACGATCAGTCCGGGTTCCGCCATCGAGGTGTTCCCGCAGCTTCAACGCGCCGAACGCGCCGGCGGGATGCATGTCAGCTATGACCTCGACCTTGGTTACAAGGGCGAAGGTCCTTTCACCGGCAAGGAAATCCCGGTGCGTTCGTGGTTCTTTGCGCAGGAAGCGGTCTACAACGTCTTTGTGGATGCGAACAGCGGCGTAACCTCGGTCTATGACCTCAAGGGGTCCGGCATGAAGATCGGCGGCCCCGTCATTCCAATCAGCAAGGATCACCCGGAACGCTGGGACAACGCCTTTGCCTTTATCAATGCGCTGCTGACCGCGCATGGCATCGACCCGTTCGAAGATGTCGAGGTGCTGCCCTATAATACTTCGCAGTCGATCGAAGAGTTGGGCAATGGCAACATCGGCGGACTCTCGGCCAGCCGGGCCTATGGTTCGGGCGCGATCACCGAACTGTCAACCCGCCGCAAGGTCCGTCTGCTTCAGCCCGATCCTGAAAAGGCCGCAGCCGTCGAAGCCGCCTTTCCTGCATATATGCAGCCGTTCGATCCCGAAATTTATCCGATGATCGAAATTCCGGCGCCGGGGATGGCATTCTTTCACGGGGTTTACGCGGTACTGCACCGCGACCTTCCCGACGATCTGGCCTATGATCTGACCAAGACAGTCTGGGAAAACATTGACGTTCTGCGTCAGGCGCATCCCGCCTTCAAGAACGTATCACTTGAGACAGCCTTGAAGGGGGTTACGGTTCCTCCCCACCCCGGAGCGCTTCGTTATTACCTCGAAAACGATGTGCCGGGTGCCCAAGACTGGGCTGACAAGCTCGCATCCGAAGGCTGACTTGATGCGGCTGACGGCGTGACCATTGCGTTCGTCAGCCGCCTTTTTTGGGAATGACTCACATGAATACGGAAGCAGTTCAGCTCTCGCCGGTCCAGCGGGTGCATCGCATCATTGTCGCTATCATCAGCACGACCGTTCTGTTTTCTGCCCTCTACGTGGCCTTTGTTGGTGCCATGAACGCCTATGTTCACCGGCCTATCTTTCTTTTGGCGAGCGTAATTTGCGTAATCCTGTTGTTCCCTTCGCGGATCTTCAAGGAAGACTCGGTGGCGGAGATCGCGTTCAATATCCTGACAATCCTCGCCACGGCGATCCCGGTACTTTACCTTGCGATGTATTGGGATGACATGCTGTTCGACAGCTATCTGACCGTGCCCGAAAGATGGCTCGCCTTGCTCATGTTGGCGGGGGTCTTTGAGGCAGCACGCAGAACAACAGCCAAGCCATTGATCTTTGTTGTGGCCGCGTTTCTTATGTACGCTGTTTACGGCAATTACGCGCCGGGGATCCTGAATCACGCCGGCATCACCTGGGAGAACGCTCTCAAGGTGACGGTGTTGGGCTTTGACGGTATCTTTGGCACGCCGCTGGCGTTTGCCGCAGGGTTCGTGACGCTGTTCGTCTTTTTCACGGCTCTTCTAAACGTGTCGGGGGTCGGGACATTCCTGTTGAACCTCACCTTTGGGCTTTGCAAGAATACCAAGGGCGGACCGGGCAAAGTGGCCGTGATCGGCAGCGCCCTGATGGGCATGGTGACTGGCAGTGGCATCACCAACGTGTTGACCACGGGGACCATCACCATCCCGCTGATGAAGCGTGCGGGATATTCCGCCTCCTTTGCGGGCGGGGTCGAAGCGGTCGCATCGACTGGCAGCCAGTTCGTGCCGCCCATCCTTGGTGCCTCGGCGTTTCTGCTGGCGGAATATACCAATACGCCCTTCATCAAGGTTGCAGCCTACTGTCTGGTGCCGGCGCTGCTGTACTATGCAAGTCTGTTTGCGCAGGTGCATTTCCGGTCGTGCCGGGTGCAAATCGCAACCGGGAACTTAGAGCAGATCGGCAGCATCAAAACCAATGCGCTGAAGTCGTTGCTGCTGTTCATTCCGATGACCGTACTGATCGTGCTGTTGTTTTTAAAGCTGAGCATTTCTTTCGCCATCGCAATTACATTTTTCATGCTGGTGATCGGCGTGCAGATCCTGCCCGAGACCCGGATGCTAAGCATGAAGCGGCTCAACGAATTTGTGATCGAAGGGGCGAGTACACTGGGTTCCATGGCGGTGGCGCTTGGCCTTGCTGGGATCGTCGTCGGGATGTTGCTGATGACGGGGCTTGGTGCGCGGCTGACGACGCTGATCGGCCACGTGGCGGGGGATTCGCTGCTTATCGCGCTAATCATGTGCGCTATTGTGGCGGTGATTGTCGGCATGGGGGTGGTGACGGTCGGGGCCTATGTCATCGTGGCCAGTCTGACTGCACCGCTGCTGATCGACATGGGAATGCCGCTGATCTCGGCGCATCTGTTCATCTTCTACTATTCGGTGCTGAGTGGACTGAGCCCGCCCGTCGCCGTGGTCATCTTTGCCGCCGCTGGGGTGGCCAAGGCGCCGGTGACCAAGGTGGCCTGGGCTGCACTGAAACTTGGCTTTGTCGCCTGGCTCGTGCCTTTCATGTTCGCCTTTTATCCGAACCTCATCGGTCTGAATGGGATCAACGCTGGCTTTGTCATCCATGTGGTGACGGCGCTGATCGGTGTCATCGCCTTTAGTTCAGCGATCGAAGGCTGGGCCATTGGCCGGACCAGCATAGTCGAGCGGAGCCTCTTTGCGCTTGGCGGTGGTGCACTGCTCTATCCAGAGCCATGGCTGGCCTTTCTGGGACTTGGGGCGCTGGTTTTGGGCCTGTTCCTGAACTGGCAGGGAACCAAGCTGCAGCTTCAGACCGCGACAAGCGAAAAGACCTGAGTGCGACATGAAAAATCGGGATTTTAGAAATCATGGAGGCCGGTAAGTTGGGCAAGACGCTTTATGAAAAACTATGGGATGCCCACGTCGTCAAGGAGCTAAGCGACGACCGTGCGATCCTGTTCGTCGACCGGCATCTCCTTCACGAAGGTGTTGCGACCTACGCCTTCTCCGGGCTGGAGGCCCGCAATAGGAAGGTGTTGCGACCGGATCTGACGATCGGCGTTGCAGATCATGTGGTCTCGACGACATCTCGCGCGGCGGGGATCACCTACGAGGATGACGATGCGCGGCGGATGGTCGAGGATATCGAGCGCCATTGCGAAGCGGCCGGGATCGACGTCTATTCCGTCCGCAACCCGCGCCAGGGGATCGTGCATGTCGTCGGCCCGGAACTGGGGTTTGCGCTGCCCGGTGTGCTTTTGGTGTGCGGTGACAGCCACACCTCAACCCATGGCGCGTTTGGCGCGCTGGCGTTTGGCATCGGGATTTCCGAGGTCGAACATGTGCTGGCAACGCAGTCCATCGTGCAGAAAAAGTCGCGCTCGATGCGGGTTTGTGTCGAAGGACCGTTGCCAGAGGGGGCGACGGCCAAGGATCTGATCCTGACGATCCTGCACCGTGTCGGCGTGGCGGGGGGGACTGGCCACGTCATCGAATATCAGGGCGAGGCGGTGCGCGGCTTTTCAATGGAGCAGCGTATGACGCTGTGCAACATGTCCATCGAGGCGGGTGCCCGCGCGGGCATGGTCGCGCCGGATCAGACGACCTTTGACTACCTCAAGGGGCGTAAATACGCCCCATCCGGGGCGGCCTGGGGTACTGCTGTCGCGGCATGGGAGGCCCTTGAATCCGACGCGGATGCCGCTTTCGACACCGAGGTGATCATTCCGGCGCACGATGTCGCGCCTTATGTGACCTGGGGCACAAATCCGGGTCAGGCCTTGCCTATTTCCGAACGGGTGCCGGATCCTGCAGAGTTTACCAACGAGAGCGAGCGGCGCAGTATCGCTGACGCATTGGCCTATATGGGGCTGACCGCCGGTCAGCGGTTGCGCGACATTGAAATTGACCACGCGTTTATTGGCTCGTGTACCAATGGCAGGATCGAGGATCTGCGCGCTGCTGCTGCCATCGCCAAAGGTCGTAAGGTGGCCGAAAACACAACCGCCTGGGTGGTGCCAGGCTCTGGTCTGGTCAAGGCGCAGGCCGAACGCGAGGGGCTAGACCAGATCTTTGCCGAGGCGGGATTTGAATGGCGTGAACCGGGCTGTTCGATGTGTCTGGCCATGAATGGTGACAAGTTGCTGCCCGGTCAGCGCAGCGCGTCTACCTCCAACCGGAATTTCGAAGGCCGACAGGGTCGGGGCGTACGATCGCATCTCATGAGTCCGGCCATGGCCGCTGCTGCTGCGGTGACTGGGCGTCTGACCGATATCCGCGAGTTAAAGTGAGGCATGATGGACCCGATTTCCCGACATAGCGGTATCGCCGCACCTCTGCCTTTGAGCGATGTGAATACCGATCTGATCTATCCGCAGCGGTATCTGCGCAAACCGGATCGGCTGGCGATGGCGCCGTATCTGTTTCACGATCTGCGGTTTGACGAAAACGGCGACCCCGAACCCGACTTTATCCTGAATCGCGAACCCTATAACAGCGCAACGATCCTGATCGCCGGGCGGAACTTTGGGTCGGGATCGTCGCGGGAACATGCGCCCTGGGCCCTCAAGGCGTTCGGCTTTCGGGTGCTGATTTCGTCGATGTTCGCCGATATCTTTCGGGCAAATTGCGTCAACAACGGCATTGTTCCAGCGGTGGTGCCGGAAGAGGTGGCGCAGCTATGCTTGGAAGCCGCGTCGAACCCGCAGGATGCCAGATTCGGAATAAACCTCGAAACGCGTACGATCACCCATCCACGGCTGGGCGAAGTCGGGTTTTCCATCAATGATTCAGACCGGGATCGCCTGCTTTCAGGCAGCGATTTTGTCGACGTGACGCTGGAAAGTTTGCCAGACATTGAACGTTACGAGGCCGCTGCCCGTAGTGCCGCTCCGTGGCGGTTTGTTTGATCAAGGGGGAGGTCAAGCCTGCAAATACTTTCGATAGTTGTCGACACTTTGTTGACGTAGAACTGAATTCAATGAATGGTGATATCGAGAAACCAGAGGTTTAAAAGGGAAATAAAAATCCTGATGGATCCCGGATGCAGGAGGCGTCCGAATGGTGTCGGCATTAAGGGGCGGCATAGCCCTGAAATTCAAAGTCTTGCCACCTCCGGAATCCTTCTGGGGGCGGCTTCAAAAGGGGGGAAACATGAGAAATATAGTATACGGTGCTGCGCTTGCGGCAGTCTTGGGCGGCTCATTTACCGCGTCGGCAGATGCACGAGAGTTAACCTGGGGCGAGCATTTGCCTGAATGTTGCTCAATGTATGCAGCAGCGCTCAAATGGATGGTCGATGAGGTCGACAAACGCTCTGACGGTGATCTGACCATCAACGTGAACTGGGGCGGGGTTCTGGCCAGCGTCGGAGAAGTTCCCACGGCGGTTGAGACCAACATCATCGACCTCGGAAATGTCGTTACGCCGTATTTCCCCGATCAGTTCGTGGTGAACAACGCGATCCCGTTTTTCTGGCCTCAGCCCAAAAGTCAGGGTGAGCTGGGCGAACTGATGCTCAAGTGGAGCAAGGATATTCCGGCCTTCAAAGAAGAGCTGGCCAAGTACAATCTAAAGATGGTCACGGTGCGGCCACTGCCACCATACGGGTTTATCTGTACCTCGCCGTTAAAGTCGCTGGACGATTTCAAAGGCAAGCGTATCCGGTCCTACGGCGTCGCCCTGCCAGCAATGATCGAGGCACTGGGGGCGGTTCCGGTCGGTATGCCCGACGTCGAGGCATATGAGGCGATGTCGAACAACGTCCTTGACTGTTCGGCTGCGGATATCGCGCTGGTGGATGCGTTCCATCTGGATGAGGTCGCCAAGTACTTTATCAACGTGCCGATGGGCGCCTCGTGGGGTCATATCCTCGTCATCAACAAGGATGTCTATGACAGCCTGAGCGACAGCCAAAAGGAGGTTCTGGACAGCATGGAAGAGGATCACCTTAGCGAGATGCTGCGCCTCTTTGGCGAAGCAGAAATGAACGTAAGGCAGAAGTGGAAGGATGAGGGCTCGGTCGAGATCGTCGACTTCCCTGCCGACGTCTTCCTTGACGCGACGCTTGGCAATGCGCGGGTTCAAGAGGTACGCGCCTCTTGGAAAGGTCGCGCTATAGGGGTCGGAATGCCCGAAACCGATGCCGATACCGTGGTGAGCGACATCACCAACTGACTTCAGTTCTCATCTGAAAATGGCGTGGATCGGGTGCCCCCGGTCGACGCCAAAATGCGGCATCACAGCATCGGCGAGGCCATGAATTTTATCATTTCCATGAGGCGTTCTGTAACCAGTATGGCCAAGTGGGCCGCGATCCTGGCAGGCATGGTGACGTTTGTCATCATGTGGGTCATTGATATCAATGCCTTCACGCGCAAGCTGCTGAATGCGCCGCTGCCGGCCGGGGTCGAGATGACGCAGGCGCTGCTTCCTTTGGCGATCATGCTGCCGTTTGCCTGGGCTCTGGCGAGCAACAACCATGTCTCATCCGGGTTCCTGACCTCGCGTCTGTCGCCACGCGCGAACCGCTATATCCGGGCGTTCTGGATGTTCGTCGGGTTCTTGCTGTTCGCGGCTGTGACCTACGGCACCTGGCAATATGCAATGCGCTCGTATCGGATGGGCGAACAGGCTTGGGGCGCGACGCTGCGGTTCCCGATCTGGCCGTCCAAAATGGCGGTCTCGCTGGGAACAGCGCTGATTTGTCTGCAATTCGGTGTCGAGGCGTTGGCGAGCCTGTTCGGGCTGGACGACAAAGCCTGCAAGGAAACCCCGCAACATGGTTGATCTTTACATCGGAATCGGGGGAATCGGATTCCTGCTGCTGTCGATCCTGTTCGGCGCACCCATCATGGTGGCCCTCACCACGGTCGGTTTCTGTGGGATCATCCTGCTCAAAGGCATCGTGCCCGCGACCGCCGTGCTTGGGACAATCTTTTTCTCCGTCGTGAACGGATTTCATTTCTCGGTCATTCCGATGTTCCTGCTCATGGGGTTCTTTGCAATGAGCGCCGGCATCGGGTCGGATCTGTTTGATGCGGCGCATAAATGGCTAGGGCGATTGCCCGGCGGGCTGGCCGTGGCATCCACCGGCGCTGCGGCGGCCTTTGGTGCGGCGTCAGGGTCTTCCGTTGGAACTGCGACGCTGTTCACCCGTCTGGCGTTGCCGGAAATGATTGATCGCGGCTATGATCGCGGCTTTGCGGCGGCATCCATTGCGATTGCCGGAACGCTTGCGGTGTTGATCCCGCCGTCTGCGCTGATGGTGGTCTATGGCATCCTCACCGACAGCGGCATTGGTAAGCTGCTGATCGCGGGGATCCTGCCGGGTGCGGTTTTCGCGCTGCTTTTGGTCCTGACGATCATAATCATCGCCAAGGTTTCGCCGGAAAAGGCCCCAGCTGAAGATGTACGCTACACTTTGAGGGAAAAGCTATGGTCTCTGCGGATGGTAGGGCCGCTGATTGCGGTGATCGCCATCATGCTGGGCGGTCTCTATGGCGGTGTGTTCACCCCGTCCGAGGCCGGTGGCGTTGGGGCATTCGTTACCTTTGTTATGGCCATCATCCGACGGCGCGGATTTCGAGGGCTGGAACTGGGCAAGATCCTGATGGAGACGGTGACGCTGACCGCGATGATCTTTGCGATCATTGTCGGCGGGCTGCTGTTCGCCCGCTTTCTGGCGCTGTCGGGGGCGTCAGGGGCAATTCGGGATCTGTTGGTCGACGGCGGTCTGAGCACCTTTGTCGTCGTTACCATTGTGACGCTGGTGTACCTCGTGCTTGGCACGCTGATGGACGCGCCCTCGCTGTTGGCGATCTCGCTTCCGATTACCTATCCGGTGATGATCGGGCTTGGCTACGATCCGCTGTGGTTCGGGGTCTATGTGGTCATCCTCGCCGAGATCGGGGCGGTGACCCCACCCGTCGGGATCAACTGTTTCGTCGTTAAAGGCGCAGCGGGCAACCTGGTCACACTGGAACAGATTTTCGGCGGGCTCTGGCCGTTCCTCCTCGCTGCGCTTGCCATGCTCATCCTGATGCTCGTTTGGCCCGACATGGCGTTGCTCTTGCCAAGGAATATGTGATGCAACCTTACACAGGGATACGGATCCTCGATCTTTCGCACTGGCTTGGGTCTTATGCGGGACGTCTGTTCGCCGATCTGGGGGCAGAGGTGATCCGGGTTGAGCCGCCCGAGGGTCTGCCAGACCGTCAGAACGCCACGGCAGGGCAATTTGCCTTTCTCAATGCCTCCAAGAAGAGCGTGACAATCGCACCCGAAGGTCAAGGTGGCTTTGAGGCGTTGGTAAATTTGGCCGAGGCGGCCGAGGTGGTCATGCTGGAACGGGGAAGTCCGTTTTGGCACCGTGAGGATGCGTTGCGGGCGCGCTGCCCGCACCTCGTTATCACCTGCACGTCGCCCTATGGGCGAACCGGACCGCTGGCCGATGCACCGGCCTCGGATCTGACCGTCCAGTCGGCGGGCGGCATTGCCTGGATGTCAGGGCGCATCGACAATGCCCCGTTGCGGCTGCCCTTTGGACAGGCGTCGATGCTTTGTGGCATCTACGCAGCCGTGGCCACCGCAATTTGCCTGCGCGATGCCGAGCGCAGCCGCCACGGTCACCTGATCGATGTCTCGGCGCAGGAGGCGATTGCCCACTCGTTGCAAAACGCGATTCAGGTCTGGGATCTGGAACAGCGCATCTCGTCCCGGGGCGGCGAAGGCACGCGGGATGCGTCCGAAGATGTCTTTCCCTGCAAGGACGGGCATATCTTCTTTGCGGCACCGCCATCTTTGCCAAAGGCCTGGACGGCGCTTGTTGCCTGGATGACCGAGGTAGGGCACCCGTCCGGACCAGCCCTGAGCAAGCCGAGGTGGACTGACGCAGAATGGCGCAAGACGATCGAGGCAAAGTCGGCGTTCCGGGCGCTGTTCCTTGCCTTCATCAAAGATTTCACCCAGGCCGAGATCCGCCACCAGGCGATGACCCGCAAGTTGATCACCGCATCGGTCGCCCGGTTTCCGGATCTGGTGGAGGATCCGCAACTCAAGCATCGCGAATTCTTTCACGACGTTTCCGGGCGCCCGTTTCCGGGACCGCCCTACCTGTTTTCGGAACCTGTCTGGGCGGTGTCCGCGGCGCCCAAACTTGGCAAATGTCAGCAAGAGGCGGCGCAATGAAGCCTGATTTTCTAAAAGATATCCGCTTTACCGATCTGACCTGGGCAGGCGCGGGGCCGTTCGGGACCAAGGTGTTTTCCGATTTCGGGGCCGATATCATCAAGGTGGAAAGCACCGTTCGGATCGACCCTGTGCGCGCGGGCGGGCCGTTTCGCGACCGCGAGGCCGGGGTCAATCGTTCAGGCTATTTTGCCTCGCGCAACACCGGTAAGAAAAGCTTTACCGTAGACCCCAAGACCGAAGAGGGCCGCGCCATCGTCTTTGATCTGGTTCGTAGGTCAGACGTGGTGACCAACAATTTCGGCGCCGGGGCGATGGATCGTCTGGGACTAAGCTATAAGACGCTGCGCGAAATCAAAGACGACATCATCTATCTTTCGATGCCGATGTATGGCGAAAGCGGACCACTGGCGAATACGCTGGGTCTGGGCATGACGATTTCGGGTGTGACCGGCCTGATGTGGGCCACGGCCTATGAACAGGGTGATCCGATCGGGCCGGGAACGCATTACCCGGACCATGCGGCAAATCCGTATCACGCTGCTTTTGCGGTGCTGGCGGCGCTGCGCTATCGCAAGGCGACGGGCAAGGGCACCAAGATCGACCTCAGTCAGGTTGAATCCACGATCAATTTCATCGGTCAGGGTGTGACGGACTGGGCGATCAGCGGCAAAGAGCCGGAGGTCACCGGCAATGCCGACGCGCGCTTTGCACCACACAATGTTTACCGCAGCGCGGGTGACGATGACTGGGTGGCCATCGCGGTCACGTCCGACGATCAATGGCTGGGCCTGTGCCGCGGCATGGGCCGCGACGATCTGGCGGCCGAACCGGGCCTTGCAACGTCGGCGGACCGGGTGGCGGCGCGCGCGCGGTTGGATCAGATCGTGTCTGGATGGACGCTGACGCGCAGCCCGGACGCGGCGGCAGAGGAATTGCGCCAGGCCGGGGTGCCCGCCGCGCGGGTCGCCAGTTCGCGCTACCTGATCGAAGACGACGCGCAACTGGCCGCGCGCGGGTATTTCCAGCGCGTCGCCCATCCCGAACTGGGCAACAGCCTGTATGCGTCGCTGCCGTTCACCATCGACGGCGCGCGTATCGCGCTAGACCGACCGCCATTGCTTGGCGAACACACGAAACAGATCATGCGCGACCTTCTCGACATGCCCCAGGCAGAGATCGACAGGCTCGACGCACAGGGGGTTCTGAAATGAAACGAACTGCGGCAGTGATCGGGGTCGGCCATTCCGATTGGGTTGGCGATTGGCACCGGGTCCGGGCGGGCGAACGCCCCGGCGACAGCTATCATTACGGTGCGACCGCGTTTCGCGCCGCGATCAAGGACGCCGGGATCAAACGCGAAGACATCGACGGGCTGATCGTCGGCCCCACCACCGCCTATGAACGGATGGCCGAGGTGCTGCACATGGATGTGCGCTGGGGTGATCAGGCCGATGCAGTGCTGTCGGTGCTGCAGGCGGTTCAGGCGATCGAAACAGGCGCGGCGGATGTGGTCGCGCTGGTCTATGGCAACGACCAGCGCTCGGCGGGGATTCAGTATGGCGGCCCGCAGGCGATGGGGGGCGATCTGTTCCTGTCCTATGTCTATCACGCGCCCTGGGGGATGACGTCGCAGGGGGCGCTTTACGCGATGACCTTCCGCGCCTATGCCGACCGCTACGGCATTTCGGAACGCGATCTGGGCCATGTCGCGGTGGCGCAGCGGCAGGGCGCGGCGCGCAATCCCAACGCCATCCAGCGTAAGGAAATCACCCTCGACGACTATATGGCCGCCCGCTACATCACCGAACCGCTGCGGTTGTTCGATTACTGCCTGATCAACGACGGCGGCGTCGCGCTGATCATTGCCGAGGCGGGGATCGCGCGCAAGCTGTCCGACAATCCGGTCTGGATCGAAAGCACCGGGCGCTTCGATCTCAACCGCAACGCCACCAGCCTGGAACCCCGGCTGACCGATTTCTATCGCCCTGCCCAGCAGGCGGTCGCGGAACAGGTTTTCGGAACCTCGGGGCTTGATCCGTCGGATATCGACGTTTTCCAGGTCTACGACAGCTTTTCCGTCCACATCCCCCTGGCGCTGGAAGGCTACGGCTATTGCGGGGTCGGCGAGGCGGGCAAATTCATGTCCGAACAGGGGATCGGGCTGGGCGGCAAGCTGCCCACCAACACCTCGGGCGGGCACCTTTCGGAAACTTACATGCAGGGCTGGGCGCACCAGATCGAATGTGTCCGGCAGTTGCGTGGGGAATGCGGCGAACGTCAGGTCGAAGGGACCAAGCGCGTTCATTACTCGTCCGACGTGGCGGGCAAAGCCGTCTCGATCATCTACGGGAGGGATTGATATGCAGACGACAAAAACGCCACCCCGCATTCTGGGTCTTTATGATGTGCCGATGTGGACGTTCCTCGAACAGGACCGTCAGCTGCGCCTGCAATGTTGCACCGACTGCGGCACCTGGCGCTATCCGCCGGGACCGGCCTGCCCAGATTGCCTGTCGCCGGACTCCGACTGGAAACCGGTGTCGGGCCAGGGCGAGGTGGTGAGCTGGGTGATGTTCCACAAGGAATATCTGCCCGAATATCCGGCGCCCTACAACGTCGTGGCCGTGCGGCTGGACGAAGGGCCGATCCTGATCTCGAACCTGATCGAGGATCCCGCAGAAAACGTCATCGGCAAACGGGTCAAGCTGGTGCCGGTGGAAATGGACGACGGCGTCGTCCTGCCAAGATTTGAATTGGAAAGCGCATGAAAGTCAAAGCCATCAGGGTCCATGAATACGGCGGCCCCGAAAAGCTCGTCTACGAAGACATCGAAATCGGCGAACCGGGTCCGGGTCAGGCGCTGATCCGGCACACTGCCGTGGGTCTGAACTTTGCTGATCTGCACAATCGCGAGGGGCGCTATCCGTTGCCGTCGCTGCCGCATGTTCTGGGCGGCGAAGGGGCGGGCGTGGTGGAACAGGTCGGGCCGGGCGTCACCGATGTGCGCCCCGGCGACCGCGTCGCCTATGCCGCCGGCGGCCCCGCCTTTCCGCCGGGCAGCTATGCCGAGGCCCGCCTGTTCGATGCGTCGCGGCTGATCGTGCTGCCGGACGAGATCGACGACAAGACTGCCGCCGGTATGATCGTAAAGGGGCTGACAGCGCAGTACCTGCTGAAAAGCGTCTATCCCGTCCGAGCCGGCCACACCGTCGTCGTCCATGCCGCCGCCGGTGGCGTGGGCAGTTTCCTGACCCAGTGGGCCAGCTATCTTGGCGCGCGGGTGATCGGCGTGGTCGGGTCCGAGGAAAAGGCGAAAACGGCGCTGGCGAACGGATGCATGCACGCGCTAATCCTCGGGCAGGACGACATCCCCCGCCGGGTGCGGGCGCTGACCGGGGGCGAAGGCGTACCGGTGGTGTTTGACGCCGTCGGGCAGGCGACGTTCGAGACATCGCTGGATTGTCTGGGGGTGCGTGGCACGTTGGTGTCGTTCGGCTCGGCGTCGGGCAAGATCCCGCCGTTTGATCCGTTTGTCCTGAACCTCAAGGGATCGCTTAGCATCACCTCGGCGGCGTTTGCGTTCTTTGTGCGGTCGCGCCCCGAACTTCTGTCCCGCGCGCATGATTTGATCGACGTGGTTCTGCGCGGCAAGGTGAAGGTTGCGGTCAATCAGGAGTTTCGCCTTGCAGACGCGCGGCAGGCCCATGAGGCGCTGGAAAGCCGCAAGACGCAGGGCGCGTCGATTCTTATCCCCTGAGGCGCAGATGACCGCACAACACCCGCACCCCCTGCCGCGCAAGGATTGGCTGTCCCTGACCCAGGAAGAGCCGCTTTTGCCCGACCAGCCGATCATTGATGCCCACCACCACCTGTGGCGCAAATCGCACGATCCCTATACCGCGCGCGAGGTGCTGAAGGACGCGGGCGCGGGTCATCGCATCGTCGCGACCGTCTTTGTCGAAGGTGAGACAGGGTATCGCAGCGACGGCCCGGACGCGCTGAAACCTGTGGGTGAGACGGAGCTGGCAGCCGCCGAGGCCGGAACCCATGGGAGCGCGACCGATGTTGCGCGGGGTATCGTGTCTTATGCCGACCTGATGCTGGGCGACCGCGTGGATGAGGTGCTTGATGCTCATACCGACGCGGGGCAGGGGCGGTTTCGCGGCATCCGCTATTCGGTGCCCTGGCACGCCGATCCTGCGGCGCGCGGATCGACCCGCGTGCGCCCGGCGGGGCAACTCTATGATCCGATGGTGCGGGCGGGGCTGAGCGCGGTGCAGAAACGCGGTCTGGTCTATGACGCCTGGGCCTATCACACCCAGCTCAACGATATTTTCGACCTTGCCCGCGCCATGCCTGATCTGGCGATCATCATGGACCACGCGGGCGGACCAATCGGGATCGGGCCTTATGCGGGGCGCAGGGACGAGGTGTTCGTAGACTGGAAGCACGCGATCTCGCGGCTGGCCACCTGCCCGAACGTCTGTATCAAGCTGGGCGGCCTGGGTATGCGGCTGAATGGCTTCGGGTTCGACGGCTGGGAAAAGCCGCCCGGATCCCAGCAGCTCGCCGATGCATGGGGCCCTTATCTCGAAGCCTGCATTGACGCATTTGGGACGGATCGCGCAATGTTCGAGACGAATTTCCCCGTCGACAAGGGCGCGGCCCCGGCGGGCATCGTCTGGAACTGTTTCAAGCGGATTACGCTGCACGCCTCGGAAGAGGAACGCAACGCGCTTTTTTATCAAACCGCCAACCGGATCTATACGCTCGGCCTGCCTGATCCCTCTGCGGTCTGCGCAGGGTCGAAAAAGGTATGACACTAAGGAGGATTCGCGATGTCTGACAAACCGGTTATTGGGTTTATCGGTGTGGGATTTATGGGCCACGGCATGGCCAAAAACGTCCTGAAAGGGGGCTACGATCTCTGGATACGCGGCAATCGCAACCGCGCACCAGTCGAGGATCTTTTGGCGCAGGGTGCGCAAGAAGCCGCATCGCCCAAAGAGATCGCCGAGCGATGCGATATCGTGCATCTCTGCCTGTCCAATTCACCGCAGATAGAACAGGTGATGCGGGCGCCGGATGGCATTCTGGCCGGTGCGCGCGAGGGGCTGATCGTGATCGACGCCAGCACATCGGACCCGAAATCGACCCTGACACTGGCGGCGGAGCTGTCGGAAAAAGGCGGCACCATGGTCGACGCGCCATTGGGCCGCACGCCGAAACATGCCGAAGAGGGTGCGTTGCAGACAATGTTGGGCTGCGATGCCGCGACCCTGGCGATCATCCAGCCGGTGGTCGAATGCTGGGCCGACACGATCCAGCACATGGGCCCGGTCGGCAGTGGCCATAAAATGAAGCTGCTGCTGAACTTTGTCAGCCTGGGCAATGCGGCACTGTTGGCTGAGACACTGGTGCTGGGTGCCAAGATCGGCATTCCACCGACGCAAGTGCGCGAGGTGCTGACCTCAAGTCGTCAGAACAGCGGCTTCATGCAGACCTTTATGCAATACACAGTGGACCGTGACCGCGATGCGCACAAGTTTTCCATCGCCAACGGCAGCAAAGATCTGCGTTACGTCAATGCCATGGCGGCTGAAGCGGGGGTAATGAATGTCGTCGCCGCCGCTGTGCGGCAGTATTTCATCCACGCCGAGGCGGTCGGGGGACAAGATGATTTCGTGCCGATGCTAACCGACCATGTCGCCCGATTGAACGGGCTGGATATGGAGGTCGAAGCTGCAAAAGGGCGGTAGTCAATGCGGCCACCAACAGCGTCGGGACTGATGGTGCACAGGCCCCACCGCAAATGAAACGAAAAGGAGCTGACCATGAAATTCGACCTTTGCATTCCGACAGATATCCGGTTCGGGACCGGACAGATTGCCAGCCTCGACACGCTGATCCCGCCTGCGGCCCGGGTGCTGTTGCTGTATGGTGGTGGCAGTATCTTCAAAAACGGCATTCACCAACAGGTTCGCACCGCGTTGGGGGATCGAGCGGTGACTGAGTTTGGTGGCATTGAGCCGAACCCAGCCTATGAAACCCTGCAACAGGCATCTGTGACGGCCCGCTCGGCTGGGGTGGATTTAGTGCTTGGCGTTGGTGGTGGGTCGGTGATCGACGCGGCCAAATTCCTGTCCGTGATGATCGGCAGCGGCGACGATGATCCTTGGGACCGTTTTATCGATGGGTACGATCAGGTCAGCCCGGTGCCGAACGGCGCGGTGCTGACGCTGCCGGCAACGGGGTCGGAAAGCAATCCGGTTTCCGTGATCTCGAACAAGACCCGTCAGCTCAAACTGCCGTTCGCCAGCCAGAGCGCGCGCCCGGCCTTTGCAATTATGGACCCGTCATCGATGCTTAGCCTGTCGACGCGCCAGTTGCAGAATGGCGTGGTGGATTCCTTTACCCATGTGCTCGAACAATATCTGACCACGCGGGTGAACGCGCCGGTGCAGTACGGCTTTAGCGAGGCGATCCTTGAAGTGCTGATCGACTGGGGGCCAAAGCTGGTCGAAGATCGCAGTCTGGATGCCTGCGAAAACGTCATGTGGGCGGCGAACCAGGCGCTGAACGGGCTGATCGGGGCCGGGGTGCCACAGGATTGGTCAACGCATATGATCGGTCACGCGATCACCGCGCTGCACGGGCTGGACCATGCGCGAACGCTCACGATGATCATGCCGTCGCTCATGCGCTACAAACTTGAGGACAAACTGGCAATGCTGGCGCGCTTTGGCCGCAGGGTCTGGAAGATCGACGGCACTGATGATCGCGCGGTGGCCGAAGAGGCGATCCGCAGGACCGAGGTCTTTATGTCCGATATGTCCTGCCCGGTGCGGATATCCGAAGCATTGAACGATTTTGACCCGGATGCACTGATCCGTCACCTTGAGGCAGCGCGGCAGACAAGTCTTGGCGAGAATGCGGACATCGGCCCGAACCAAGTTCGAGCGATTCTGAAGATTGCGGCCTGAGGGCTGGTCGCCAGGGGCAGGCCAGACAGGGGTGCCCCTGGCCAAGCCTCGGCTGACCAGGCCGCAAACTGTTTGGGGTACGCGTCAGAGCCTGGCGTGTCTGACCGTAATGGGCGGTGTCGGACGACCTGCCCGCCGATCAACTAAATGGGACGGATCAATAGGGAGACTGGTATGACATCGAAAGTATTGCTCGTAACGGGTGGGTCGCGCGGGATCGGGGCCTGCGTTGCGCGTCAGGCGGCGGGCCGGGGATATCGGGTCTGCGTCAACTATCGCTCAAGCGCCGCAGAGGCCAAGACCGTCGTCGACGAAATCCAGCTCGCAGGTGGGCAGGCGT
Organism: Puniceibacterium sp. IMCC21224; assembly: GCF_001038505.1. NCBI lineage: Bacteria > Pseudomonadati > Pseudomonadota > Alphaproteobacteria > Rhodobacterales > Paracoccaceae > Puniceibacterium > Puniceibacterium sp. IMCC21224. Next base: position 176,821 of record NZ_LDPY01000002.1, on the reverse strand, counting down.
TTGCCTATGGCTGCGACACGGCGGATGACGATGCGGTAAAAGCGATGTTTACCGAGGTCGACCGCCGCTTTGGCCGTCTCGATGCGCTTGTGAACAATGCGGGCATGTATGGCGATCTCAGACCAGTCGAAGATCTGTCGGCGGGGGAAATCCGTCGTCTGCTGGACGTCAATGTTATGGGGTACATCATTTGTGCACGAGAGGCGCTCCGGCGGATGGCACCGCGACATGGCGGTAGCGGCGGTCGGATCGTCAACGTATCGTCGATTGCGGGGCAGAATGGCGGATCTCCCGGACGCACGCTCTATGCCTTGTCCAAAGGCGCCATCGACACCTTCTCCAAAGGTCTGTCCAAAGAAGGCGCGCCTGACGGGATCACAGTCAACACCTTTGCGCCGGGTCTGACCGATACCGATTTTAACCCGCCCGGTCGGGTCGCGTCACTCGCCAAGAGCGTTCCGCTGGGCCGAGTGGGCGAACCCGAAGAGATGGCCGCGGGCATCTTGTGGTTGCTGTCTGACGAAGCAAGCTATTGTACAGCCGCGACCCTGACAATGTCAGGCGGCCGATAATACACCCGGTCCACGACAGCCAACGCCAGCCCCGGCTGTTCGCAAACGGCCCTGTCGATACCCTAAGCCCGGTCGGGGGCGGCAATCAGATCCGCCCTGACGCGCAGAGTGGCAGGCGCAGTGGCGAACTGATTGACCCCATGCCGGACCGCCAGCCAGTCAAGCGCCAGCGGATTAGCGTCGAACGCCGGAGTTTTCCACGAAGCCCCTTGTCCAGAGCCTCCAAAATGCTTGTGCAGGACGTCTTCGACCTGCCAGACCAGATCGGCGTCAGGCAGTGAGGGTGCCGCGCCGGTTCCCCCCGCGAGCGTCAGGACGGCGTCCTTTGGTCGCCGGTCAGTGCGGAACACCGGGCGCATGAGGTAGGAATGGCGCAGCACCGGCGGGGCTTCTGCCCGACCATAACCCCACAACCGCAGCCATTCGCTTCGAAAGGCATCAAGATCGGGATTGAACCAGACCCGCTCCAGATCTGCTTCGGTTTCAAGCCCCTGAAAGTCGAAGTAGTCCCAGACCGGCACCGCACCTTGTTGCACGTCGCGCAGCCGCCAGTTTGCATAGTGCCGGGTGCCGGGAATCGCATTGAAAAACGGCATATCGACCCGGCGCAGCCAATCGGAATAGCCGCCCGGTTCGGCGCTGGCGGGGACAGTATACGCGATAAAGATCACCAGCGGGCAATCTTCGAGGGCGCGAGAGGGATCAGCGGTCATGCGGGTACACCTTCCAGAAATTGATCAAGCACCGCTGCCGTTGTGGCGTGAAACGCGGGGTCGGTCCAGGCGGGCAGCACCGTGCAGGTGGCACCGGGCACCAGATCAGCCACCGCCTGGCTGTATTCGTGCAACATGTCCGACGGCGATGACATCACCATTGTGGGCACACGCAGCAGCGGCAGACGCTCAACCTTGGGCCAGCGAAATGCGGCGCGATAAGACAGGTGGTAACTGCGCATCGCCTTGAGCACCTCGACCACAAAATCGTGCAGAGTGTCGTCGTCGGGCAGGCGCCCCTCAGCTGTGCGGTTGTAATACGGCCAGAACAGATGCTGATCGCGGCAGAAATGCCAGACCTTCATCAGATGCGTTGCCTCGGCATCGGGCCGGATTTCGCGGGCGTAGCGGTCAAGCACCTCGGATTGCAGCCCGCCGGAATACAGTCCCATGCCTTCGATGGTCAGGCTGCGGATACGGTCGGGATGGGCGATGGCGATTTCCATCGCGATCGAGGCACCGGTATGGCTGCCATAGATGTCAAATGGACCGTCAAAACAGCGGGTCAGCGCGTCAAAGGCGACTTGGGCCAGGTCGGGGATCTCGGGCGCGCTGTTTGGCAGAGGGGCAGAGTCGCCGTTGCCCGGTGTGTCGGGTGCGGCGCAGTTCCGCCCCCGCGCACCAAGCGCAGCCATCAGCGGTTCAAGCTGTTTCGACGATCCTGGTGACTGATGGATCAGCGCAAGTGGCGCGCCGTCGCGCGGACCAGCGTGACGCAAATGGATCTGACCTTGCCCAAGGTCGGCAAAGCTGCGGCGGATATCTGTCATAGGTCGTTCCTGTTCTTGGATTGTGTTGTCACTGATGTGCCAAGTTCCGCACCAAGCCAGCGACCCAGAGTCAATGCGGGTGTGACGCTCATACCGCTGACAAAGCCCTGCCCGGACAGCGCCGCGCCGCCCATCACCTCGCCCACGGCATAGAGGCCGGGAATGACCCCGGCGTCGCCCCGCACCTCGAGACGGTCGGTCACATCAAGTCCTGCGGCTGTCTTCAACACCATTCCGTGCATCAGGATCGCCCTGAGTCCCGGCCCGGCGATGGGCCTTGGGCAATGCAGGCGGCCCGTGCGGTCAGGCGCATCACCGCCGCAGGCAGCGGCATAGGCATTCAGGCTGTCGCTTAGATGGGCGGGATCCATTCCAGTGGCGCGGGCCAGCTCTGGCACCGTGTCCGCCCGCACAAAATCGGGGCGGCTGGCCCAGGCGTCGCGCAATTCGTCCCCGGTCCAGCCGGGCAGCAGGGCGGGCGCGTCGCGCAGGATAGCATCGTCGAAAACGCACCAGAACCGCAGCTCTGGCAGATCCAGAAGGGCGTGTTCACGTTCGTCGACGCTGGGCGAATCCTCGCGGACAAAGCGGCGACCGTCGGGCGAGAGGTGCAGTTCCCAGGGTTGGCGTTGCTGTGGGGTCAGTGCGGGCATTTGCCGCCAGTCGATCCGGTCGCCACCGGCGGTTTGGGGGATGCCGGCATAGGTGGGCAGGTATTTGTTGGCCCCGACAAGGCGTGCGCCAATGCTCTGCGCCATCTCGATCCCCGCTCCGGTCGAGCTGTCCAGCGCGGCAGTGACAAGTGGCCGGCCGGTCAGCTGTTCGAACATGCGGGCATTGCCGCCATACCCCCCCGACGCCAGCACCACGGCGCCTGCGGTGATCTCGTGACTCTGGCCACCATATTCGACGCGCAGACCTGTCACGGTACCGTCTGTGGTCAGCAAGGATGTCGCGCGGGTGCCGTAGCGCAGACTGGCGTTGGGCTGCTTCATCGCCCGCTCAAAAAGCGGGCGAACCGCCTTGAAAACCGACAGCCCGCCATCAACGCCCCAATAGGTGCGGGCGACTGAATAGGCCTCGTGCAGATACAGGATCGCGGGGCAGGCCGGGTCCATGTCAAACCCCAGCTCCATCAACCAGTCGATGGTCGCGCCCTGCCGGTCCACCGTGCGACGCAGCAGATCGGTTCGGGCCGTGCCGCCATTGATGCGCTCAATATCTGCCAGATGGGCGGCGGCGTTGTCCTCAATCCCCTGCTGCGCCTGCAATTGCGTCGCCGCACCGCTGAGCTGACCAAGCGAGACATGCAGGGTGCCACCCGGACGGTCGGTCTGCTCAATGACCAAAACCCGTGCGCCGGTGGCGACAGCCTCAATGGCGCAGGGCATTCCCGCAGTGCCTGCACCGACGACAATGATATCAAAATCTGGCATTCTTGTCCCTGATCTGGTCGCCGACCACGGAGACCTGTTTAAAAAACCGTAGACAAGTTGTTTTAGATATAAGACAGTAAGTCAACGAAAAGAGATACAGGTGATCGGGCTAATCCACATCTGCAATCTCTCAGGCAGGGGGTCTGAAGCGACATGAAAGCACTTGTGGCATTTGCGTGGTTCCGCAAGCTGGGGGCAGCAGTGTGCGGCGTCATGCTGACCGTATTCACCGGATTGGTGCTGTATTCGGTGATGATGCGGTACCTCTTTTCCGCCCCGCCACGTTGGGGCGAAGAGTTGCCCAAGCTATTGTTTGTGTGGATGATTTTTATCGGCGCGGCCTTTGCGCATTTCGCGGGCTCAAATCTGCGGATGACGCTTTTGATCGACAAGGTGGCCAATGGCCCGCGCCGGGTGATCGAACTGCTTATGCATACGCTCATCCTTGCCATGCTGCTGTTGATCCTGTGGTATTCTGTGCCGATTATACTGCTGACCATGCGGTCGACGTCATTGGCAACCGGTCTGAACGACAGCTTGACGTTCTGGGCGCTGCCTGTCGGCGCCTGTCTGCTGCTGATCAACGAAGTCTGGCGCATCGCGCGACTGATCCGTGGGCATGTGGACCATCCGGTGCCTCTGGCCGAAACACAGCTGGGCACAGAATGAGCAGCGCGTACAAATTTGAGGGCCGGGAATGCTGCTGACGATCTGTATCATCCTGTTGTTCCTGTTTGTCATGCTGGGCATGGACATCGCCTTTGCCATCGGTATGGCCGCGCTGGCCTTTATCGCAGCGAGCCAGTTTGACGGGCGCCCGGTGAATCCAGTGCTGTTCACCAAGACGGTGACCAGCGGTGTTGACAGTTATTCGCTGCTTGCCATTCCGATGTATGTTCTGGCTGGTGAATTGATGACCAAAGCGGGCGTGACCCGTCGACTGATCAATTTCGCAGCGAGTCTTGTTGCCCACCGCCCCGGCGGTCTGGCGAATGTGGGCATTACGTCAAACCTGTTTATGGCGGGCATTTCGGGGTCTGCCGTGGCGGATGCGGCTGCGACCGGGTCGATCCTGATCCCCGAAATGACGCGGCGCGGCTATTCTGCACGGTATGCGGCGGGGGTCATCTCGGCCTCGGCGGCGATGGCACCGATCATTCCGCCATCGATCCTGTTCATCCTGCTGGCGTCGATCGCAAACCTGTCGGTAGGCGAACTATTCATCGCCGGCATCCTGCCCGGGATCGTGATGTATGTCGGCCTGATTGGGGTCAGCGGCTTTATCGCCCGACGCTACGACATCCCGCGCGAACCCAAGGCGTCCTGGGCCGAGCGCAAGCGTGCCATGCAGGCGGGCATTCTGCCATTGGGTGCGCCGCTGATCATCATTGTGACCAAGATTTTCGGCATCGCCACCCCGACCGAGGCGGCATCGGTCGTCGTGCTCTATACGCTGATCATTGGCGTGGTGGTCTACCGCGACATGACACTCAAGGGTTTCTTTGAATCAGCTATAGCAGCGGCGATGACCACGGCTGTCCTGATGATGACGGTGGCCTTTAGCCAGATTTTTGGCCAGATCGCGGTGCTGGCCGGGCTGGGGCGGATGGTGCAATCCTGGTTGCTGTCGATTTCCGACAACCCCTATGTGCTGTTCATGATCATCAACCTGCTGCTGCTGGTGCTGGGCACCTTTCTGGATGCACTGCCGCTGATGCTGATCCTGTCGCCGATCTTTTTCCCGCTGATGACGTCGCTGGGGGTGGATCCGATCCACTTTGGGCTGGTCATGGTGTTCAACCTGGTGCTGGGCATGGTGACGCCGCCCGTCGGGCTGAACCTGTTTGTCATGGCCCGAATATCCGGAATCGGGATGCTCGACGTTTTTCGGGGCGGCCTGCCGTTCTACTGCGTGCTCTGGGCGGCGCTGTTGCTGCTGACCTACGTGCCGTGGATCACGCTGTTACTACCAACACTGCTCATCCGCTGAGCAGAATATAAAAACCAACAGGAGGACGACCCAAATGATCACTGGATTGACACGCCGACAGCTTCTGGCCTCTGCGACGGCTGCCGTGGCTGCGGGCCTGCTGCCACGGCGCGCGATGGCTGCAACCATTCTGCGGTATGGCAATGCCGGCGGACCACAATCGCTGTCGAACACGTTCAACGGCACTTTGTCGGACACTTTGTCCGAACGCACTGGCGGCGAGCTATCGTTTGAAATCTTTGCCGGTACCCTAGGCGGGGAAAAGGATCTGATCGAATCCATGGCCCTGGGCGCGCTGGATATCTACAACGGCGCCTATACCGGCACTGATCAGTTCGATGTGATGTATTCGCCCTATTTCTTTAAGGACGGCGCCCACGCCAAGACGGTGCTGGACAGCGATATCGGCGCCACCGCGTCCAAGGCGCTGGAGGACAAGTACAACGCGCGCCTGCTGGGCGCGGGCCGTCTGGGCGGCTACAACCTGATGCTCAAGGAACCGATTGAATCGCTGGCCGATCTCAAGGGGCGCAAAATCCGCGCGCCACAGATCAAGGGCTGCATCGAGGCGCTGAGTTTTTTCGGCGCGATCCCGACCCCAATCCCCTTCAACGAAGTGTATCTGTCGCTGCAAAGCGGGATCGTCGACGGGGTTCTGACCGCGCTGAATCCTGCAGTGCAGTTCAAATTCTACGAGGTCTGCAAGAATGTTGTGGTGCCCGATTTCGGTCTGGCGCTGGACAAGCAGGTGATCTCGGTCGCGGCCTGGGACGCATTGGGCGAAGAGAACCAAACCATTCTGCAGGACACCTTCGACGAACTGGAACAGGAAGCCTACTACAAGGCTGGCCTGGACGCCAAGGGCACCGATCTTGCGGCCTGGGCTGCAGCCAATGGCGACGACGCGCTAATCGACCTCGATGCATCGGGTCTGGCCACGGATATCGCCCCACTGAACGAAAAGATGGCGAACGACGCATTCGGCGACGGATCGTGGGCCAAGATGCAGGAAATGTCGGCATAAGGAGGCGGCCAGATGGGCATGATACAGCATCCGACGGGTCTGCCGCTCAAATCCGAGCAGACCTTTTTCGAGGACCCTGCCGTTGATCGGCTGATGGCGATGGTTATGACCCTCGCGGCCGAGCTGCATGTCACCCGCGACCGGTTGGCCACGCTTGAGATGGTGATCGAGCAGGGTCAGCCCGTCACGCGCGACGTGCTGGACACGTTTGTGCCCAACCCGGCGCAGAAAGAGGTGCTCGATTCCGCGCGCCAGCAGTTCAGCGATGCGCTGATGTTCTGCACCCTTGGGGTCGAGGCGTCGCTAGGCGCCCCCGAAGAGGGTGTGGGCAAGTTCGACAAATCCTGAGCTTTGGTGCGGCCAGGGCCCCTGGCCGCACCTGATTTTTCCCGGAGAAGACTGATGTTCGAAGATATCCCGCAGAACCGTCCGTTTGATGCCTATCAGGCGTTTGTTCTGGACTGCAAGCTCAACTGGACCCGGCGCATGTTTCCCGAATTGCGTACCCGCTACGAGGCGGCGGCGGCGCGGGGCGATACCCCCAAAGGGCCGCAGGAAGTCGCGGATCTTATGCAGGATGACACCACCGCGCGGATGTTCGGCTGGTTCGAGCGGCACATGCAACGGATGAAATATTCCGGTCAGCGCGGTCTGACCGAGCATTACGACCAGTACCGGGGCGAAATCGCCGACGCGCTTGGCGGTGATCTGCCGGGCCGGCTTTTGACGCTCGATCCCGATTTTCAGCAGCCGGACTATTACACGTCGATTGATATCCATCAGCATCCCGGTGGCGTCTGGAGCGATGAGATCGCCGGCTATGTCTACGAGCGCGGCGCCCAAAGCACGGCACCGATGTTGCAAAAATCTCAGAGCCTGTTTCACCGCCTGACCGCGCAGGCCCTGACCCGCGCGGGCCGCGACGTGAAACGGGTTGTCGATCTGGGGTGTGGCTGGGGTGGCAGCACACAGCCCTATTACGAGGATCACCCCGACATTCACGTCACAGGTGTCGAACTATCTGCGCCTTGCCTGCGCGTCGCGGCCCTGCGCGCCGCTGAATTGCAGGCCCAGAATGTGACGTATCGTCAGGCCGATGCGGTCGAAACCGGTCTGCCCGGCGGCGAAAATGACATCGTGACCTCAACTATGGTGCTGCATGAAATGCCGCCATCACATATCCGCGCCTTGTTCAAGGAAAGCCATCGTCTGTTGGCACCGGGCGGGCTGTCAATTCACCTCGATTTCCTGATGCGGGACGATCCGTTCAAGCAATGGATTCATAACGGCCACTCGGCGCGCAACAATGAACCTTTCATGGTGCCGCTGAATGGCATGGACATCGCGCAGGCGCATCGTGACGCAGGGTTTGACGATGTGGAGATTGTCCCGTTCGAGGAGTTTGACGGTGCATTGTCACCTGACAACACCGCCTGGCGGTTCCCATGGACGATGATCATCGCCCGCAAGGCGGCCTGAATATGGCAAATCCACTGATCGACCTTGTCGGCCAGCGGCTGCTGGTGATGGGTGCGGGGGCTGGTATCGGCGCCTCTGTCCTGGAGCTGGCGCTGGAGGCAGGTGCGCACGTCGCCGCCACGGTGATGGACACCGAACAGGCCGCCGGCGCCGCAGCGGTGCAGGTCTGCGACGTCACCGATCCCCACGCTGTCACGCAGGCGGTTGATGCCAGCGCCGATGCGCTTGGTGGCCTGGATGCGGTGATCCTGACGGCGGGCGTCTTTGACTTTCGCGGGGTCGAGGAAACTTCGGATGCGGATTGGCGGCGCGTGATGTCGATCAATCTGGACGGGCCCTTCCACGTGGCCCGCGCCGCCGCGCCCCACCTGCGCCAGACCAAAGGCGCGCTGGTGCTGTTTTCCAGTCAGGTCGGCCTGATCGGCCATCCACGCGCCACCTCTTATGCGGCGTCGAAATCGGCGGTCAACGGGCTCGTGCGCACGCTGGCGGTTGAATTTGCACCTTGGGGTGGACGGGTGAATGCGGTGGCCCCCGGCCCGATCGAAACCGGGATGACCAAAGTCGCGCGCACCGATCCGACCCGCCGCGACGGCCTGTTGAAATCGATTCCGCTGAATCGGTTCGGGCAACCCCAAGAGGTCGCACGTGCAGCCCTGTTTCTGGCGGCACCCGGCGTCAGCTTTGTCACGGGTCATGTGCTGGTCATTGACGGGGGGGTGACAGCAATATGACCCAACGCCCACCAATTGATCCCTATTACGTGCAGGAAGACGACAATCTGGACGAGATGGCCGAGACGCTCAAACCCGCGCTTCAGTTCTGCGACGATGACCTTGCCCGCCTGTCACCAGAGGCCAAGAACCTGTTTTCCGGGCGTCGGCATCTGGGGCTTGGCTGGCTCGACCGGTACGAGATCGTGGTCGAAATTATTTCGGCCCCAGGCGGGTGCCACTGTGATGTGGCTGCGGGGCAGAAGCTCGTCTTTGACATGCGCCACAAGGTCAAACCGGATCTGTCAGACGCACCGCTGTGCGTGCACCTGATGGCGCCGGTGCTGTCGATATTCTATATGACGTTTGACCGCGCAGCCGAGGGGCTGAACCCGTTGACCTGCATCTGGCGCTATATCGAATGCCCGATGACCGGCGATGATCTGGGCCAAAGCAAGGCCCGGGCGCAGGTCCATATCCGCGACGCCGCAACCCATGCGCCCGTGACAGCACGGGTGCTGGCGCAGCGCGAGGGCGGACCATGAAATACCAGAATTGCGAGATCGTCGCCACCGTTACCAAATCGTTTCACTGCGCGAACATGATTAAGGCGGGCGAAGTGCTGGTCTTTGACATGCAGGGCCGCATGCTGGCCACCAAAAGCACGGCCAATCTATGCCTTGGTATCATCGCTAAACTGCAGCCTGCGATCCTTATGGCGCAGGATCGTATGGCCGAGGGGCTGCACCCGATTTCACCGCGTTACAAGGCGTTTGACTGCTTTGATACTGGAATCGACCACGGTGGCACCGGCAAGGTGTTCGTTGATCTGCACCTGCGCGATGCCGATACGCAGGACCGGGTTGAGCCATGACAGACCGCTATGCCCGCGTCATGACCCCGCTGACCATCGGCGGGGTCGAAATCCGCAATCGGATCTTTCTGCCGGCGCACACCACCAACTTTGGCCGCGATTTTTTGCCAACCGAGGCGCATGTCGCCTATTTGCGCGCCCGGGCGCGGGCCGGCGTCGGGCTGATCTTTGTCGAACCCTTGCGGGTGCATCCCACGTCGCTCGGGCGGGCCGGCGGGCTGAGCGGTGCGGACCCGCGCGCGCTGGACGGGTTGCGGCGGATCGTAGACGCAGTGCGAAATCCCGGCGCGCGTATCTTTGTGCAGATCACGCACGCCGGACGACACGGCCCGAACGAGGTCGACCGCCTGCCCGCCTGGGGCCCATCCGCCGTGCCTTGGGTCGCGGGTGGCGAGATGCCCCATGCAATGACCCGCGCCGAGATGGTTGAGGTCCGCGATGCGTATGTCCGCACTGCGGAACTGGCCGTCGCGGCAGGGTTCGAGGGGATCGAGGTGCATCTGGGCCATGGCCATCTGCTGCACCAGTTCCTGTCGCCTGCGGCCAACACGCGTGACGATGAGTATGGCGGATCGCTTGAGAATCGCATGCGCTTTCCGCTTGAGGTTCTGCGGGCTGTGGTGAACGCCGTTGGTGTGCGCCTTGCCGTCGGCGTACGGACCAGTGTCGATGACCTGATGCCCGGCGCCGTTGGCCCACAAGAGCATCGGATCATCACCCGTGCCGCCGCTGCGCTGCCGGGTCTGGCATTTGTGAACGCATCAGTTGCGGCGTATCAGTGGCCCAGCATCGGGCATCACGTTGCGGATATGGCGCATCCCAGCCATCCGTTCCGCGACCTGACCGAGGCGCTGCGCCCGGAAATTGGCAATCTGCCGCTGCTGACTGCCAACCGCTATCGCTCCCTCTCCGAGGCCGAGAAGACGCTGGCGCGCGGACAGATTGATATGGTCGGGATGAACCGTGCCCACATGGCCGACCCCGATCTGATCGCCAAGAGTCTGGCTGGCCGCGAGGGTGAGGTACGTCCCTGTGTCGCGCATAACTTCTGCATTGGACAGATCGCGGCGCATCAGCCGATTTCCTGCATGATGAACCCCGGTGTCGGCAAGGAACAGCATTGGAGCGATCCCCCCGCCAAAGCCGCCCTGACGTCCCGTGTATTGGTGGTCGGCGGTGGCCCGGCTGGGATGGAGGCGGCGCGCATCGCAGCCCTTGCCGGGCACGATGTCACGATATGGGAACGCAGCGGATCGCTGGGTGGCAAACTTGCGCTGTGCGCTTCGGGGTATGGGCGGGGCGATATCGGGGCGATGCGCGACTGGTTGTGCGATGCGGTGATCCGCGCCGGGGTGCGGATCGGCATCAACCGTGACGCGACTGTTGCGGCGCTCAGAGACGCGGGCGCCGACGTCATTCTGCTGGCCACCGGGGCGCAGCACGACGCCGGATATCTCGCTGATGCGTCGCTGCTGTCGCCGCAGATGGCGTTGTCGCAACCACGGGATAGCTGGTCAGGCCAGCGCGTCGCGCTCTGGGACGAGGCCGGGTCGTGGGCAACCCTGTCGGTTGCCGAAACGCTGGCGCAAGCCGGTGCGCAGGTCGAAATTCTACAGGCGTCGACTGCTCCGCTGTGGTCGGTATCGCTGTATAGTCGGATGACGGCGTTGGAACGGTTGGCGCAACTGGGCGTCATCCGCCATCTGGGAATGATGCCGCGATCGGCCAGCAACACTATGCTGACCTGCCGCAACAGCCTAACCAGTCGTGAAACCACGCTTGGGCCATTTGATTGTATCGTGCATTCCGCGCCTGGCGTAGCGCCAACCGGATTTCAGGATGCCTTGGAACAGGTGGGCCTTGCGGTCCGCACCATCGGCGACGCGGTTGCGCCGCGCACCCTGTTCGACGCCATGCAAGATGCCCAGGCCGCAGCGCGCAGCATAGGGAAAGCAGCATGAGCCGTGACATACATGCGGATGTGATCGTGGTCGGCTCCGGCTCTGCCGGGGCGGTGGTCGCCGGGCGGCTGGCTGCGGAAACCGACGCGCAGGTCCTGCTGATCGAGGCCGGCGGGCGTGGCCGAAATCCGCTGTTCCGGGTGCCGTTGATGACCGGGATTTTGCTGCGCGGACGGTATGCCAACTGGTATTATCACACCGAACCCGAGCCGGGCCTTGACAGGCGTCGCCTGTTCTGGCCGCGCGGCAAGGTGCTGGGCGGTTCGTCGTCGATCAACGGCATGGTCTGGACCCGTGGTCTGCCCTCGGACTACGATGGCTGGGCGCAACGCGGGCTGCCCGGTTGGGGCTGGGACGACGTTCAGGCCCGGTTTCTCCGGATCGAGGGGCACCAAAAGCTGAGCGATTTCCCCGACATCAATCCACTGTCACAGGCGTTTCTGGATGCGGGTGTGCAGGCGGGCCATCCACGCACGACAGATTTTAACGGTCCCTCACCCGAGGGCATGGGCCGCTATGATTTCACCATCGCCGGGGGGCGCAGGCTCAGCGCGGCAAGCGCCTGGCTCGCGCCGCACAGGGACCGGCCAAACCTGCGCATCCTGACCGGGGCCCACGCGCTGCGGGTTCTGGTCGAAGGCGGGCGCGCCGTTGGGTTGGAACTGGCGCAAGGATCCGCGCGGATCACCGCGCGCGCTGCCAGCGAAGTGGTATTAAGCTGCGGCACGGTGAACACGCCCCAACTGTTGATGCTGTCGGGGATTGGACCGGCGGATCATCTGAATGACCACGGGATCGCGGTGTGCCACGATCTGCCCGGCGTGGGGCAGGGGGTGCAGGATCACCTTCTGGTGCGGGTCGAGCATGATTGCACCCGCCCTGTCACCTTGCACAATCTGTTGCGTGCCGACCGCGCCGCGCTGGCGTTGGGGCAGGCGATGCTGTTCGGCACTGGCCCCGCAGCGCGCTTTCCGCTTGAGGCGGGGGCGTTCCTGCGTTCTGATCCGGCGTTGGATACACCCGATCTTCAGGCGCATTTTCTGCCCGGCCGGTCGACCGCTGCCGTTCGTGTGCCGTTTCGCAAGGCGACGGCGCAGCAGGGTCATGGGTTCTTCGCCAATATCTACCAGATGCGCCCCGAAAGCCGTGGCCAGATCCGGTTGCAGAGTGATGATCCCAAAGTTCCGCCCGCTATCACCGGCGGATACCTGACCGCGCCGCGCGACATCGCGGTGTTGCGCGCCGGGGTCCGGCGGCTGCGCGAGATTTTTGCCCAGAGCGCGTTTGACAACTGGCGCGGGCCTGAGATCCGGCCTAGTGCAGGGGTGCAATCTGATGCTGATCTGGACACCTGGATCCGGGCCAATGCTGAATCCGTTTTTCACCCGGTCGGGTCGTGTCGAATGGGCAATGACGCTCTGGCCGTCACGGATGCCGCGCTGAAGGTACACGGGATTGACGGGCTGCGCATTGCCGATGCTTCGGTGATGCCAACGCTGACCAGCAACAACACACAGGCGCCCACCTCAATGATCGGTATGCATGCAGCCGATCTGGTGATTGCGGCGCTTGATGCAGACACACGCAAGGGGGTGGCATGAGTGACGAAGACCTGACCGCAAAGCTGGCAACGCTGCGTGACAAACGCGGATACCTGCTGCCGCATCACGGGTTGCTGGCGCTGACCGCCCCGGCGCTGCTGACTGCCTATGATGCTGTCTATACCGCGATGACTCTGGATGACCGCGTGCTGTCGCATCATGATCGCGAGTTCGTCTGGCTGGGTATCCTGATTGCCACGGACGAGGAAATCGCGACGCATCACATTGCCAAGTTCCGCGCGGCGGGCGGCAGCGAAGATGAGATCCGGGCGGCAGTGTCGCTGACTGCGACGGTCTGCGGTTTTCGCGCCTATCATTTTGCGGCGCATGATTGGGCCGCACATCTGGGCAATATTGACTTTCGTGCCGACTGGAACCGGGCGGTTCTGGCCGCCGGCAAAGGGGTCGGCCCCAGACTGTGCCATCTGACGGCCTGCGCCATTCAGATCTGCAACGGCGCATGGGATGGGCTGCGCTGGCAGCTGGATCACGCCTATGCCGCGGCTGTGCCCGAAGCCGAGCTGGCCGAGGCAATTTCGCTGACCATGTTTCCCGGCAGCGTGCCCTATTTTGTGACTGCCGCCGGTATCTGGAAAGAGATGATTGCCGCCGGGGAGTTGCCTGCCTCGGACGCGTTTCGGATCTGGGCGAACATGCCTGGACAGGGCGGACACGGGTCGGATGACTGAGCCAACGCAGGCTTTGCGGGCCAGGCTGGACCGGCTGGCGGCGGCGCGGGGATTTCTACTGCCGCATCACGGCGCGCTGGCGGTCGGCGCGCCCGAACTGCACGACGCATATCTGCAGATGTACAACGCGCTGACGGTCGCGCCACGGGTGCTGAGCGCGCATGAACGGGAATGTGTCTGGCTGGGTATTCTCATCGCCGTCGAAGAGCATGTCGGCACGCACCACCTTGAGCTGTTCCGGCAGGCTGACGGCACCGACGCCGAGGCCGAGGCCGTGATCGCCCTGACCGGTCAGGCGGCATCGCTGTCGGCGTTTCGATTTGCGGCGCGCAGCTTTCCGGATCATCTGCCAGCGCTGGACCCGACTGCGGCCTATGACCGCTGCATCGCCGCCTTGCGCGGGCCGCTGCCGGTTGAACTAGCAGGCCTTGTGCTGCTTTCGGTGCAGGCGGCGCGCGGCGATCGGGACGGCGTCGCCCATCATCTGCGGATGTGCTACGCCGAGGGACTGGCCGAGGATGCGATGGTCGAGGCGCTAAGCTACCTGATTTGGCCGCGTGGCGTGAATTGCTTTCTTGACGCCTGCGAGGTTTGGCATGGCCTGATGGTCGCGGGCGAGGTGACGCCGTCGGAACGTTTCGCCGTCTGGCGCGATATGCCCGGACAGGGGGCGTTTCGTGCGGCGAACGGGGCGCGGGTTGCCGGCTTTGACGAGGAACCAGGCTAAGACAGGGCTGGGTTTGGGGCTAAAGGTCGCGCGCGGCTTCGTGTCCCTCATAAATCGCCTCAAGTGCTGTGCGGGCCGATTGACAGTCACCCACTGCCAGTCGGTTTAATGGGTTGTTCATCCCGTCCTGCCGGGTCAGCGCCATCGGGCGGGCCGGCAAGGGCGCGATCACACTGTCAGCAGCAAACCGGGCACCTGTTTCGCCAAGGGACAGGTCCGTCAGTTGCACCATACCATCGGCAAAATCCGCCAGCGCCTGTCCGGGGATCACACGAACGCGTTTGTTGCGCAGCCGCTGGCGCAGGGCAAATCCGCTATACATGCTGATTGTCCAGCCGGGGCTGCCGGTCGGCGCGACCAGCGTCACCGTCTTGCCCAGATCCGCCAGCCATTCGGCGACCGATACCACCGACCAGGTGCCGAGCGTATCCACCAACGTCACGTTCTGGCCCAGCAAATCGGGTGCGTCAAGCGCGGCCTCAAGCGTCAGCATCTGCGCGCCGGAGGTCAGTGTTTGCGCCCGTGGCACCGCGCCGATCGCCTGGATCACCGCATCATAGCCCTGACCCGTTGTCGCATCCGCCGCCGTGTTCAGGTGGACCGCCACGCCGACGCGCCGCAGTCTGGCCTGCTGCGATGACAGCAGCGTGGCGAATTCCCCCCGCAGCGGCATGCGAGACGTCCAGAGCAGTGCCCCACCCAGGCTGTCAGATTGTTCAACCAGCGTGACTGTGTGACCCAGTTCAGCCGCAGTTGCTGCGGCTTCCATTCCGCCCGGTCCACCGCCGATCACCAGCACATTCTTGACGGTGCCCGTGCGGGCCAATGCGGGCGTTGGCCAATCTGCTTCGCGCCCTGCGGCGGGGTTGCTTAGACAAGTGATGGCGAGGTTCAGCGCAAGCATCCCCGCACAGCCCTGATTGCAGCCGATACACGGGGTTGTTTCTGCGTCGCGGCCCATCCGCGCCTTGGTTACGATCTCCGGGTCAGCGATATGCGCGCGCGCCATGCCGATCATGTCAGCACTGCCGGTGGCCAGCATCTCTTCGGCCTGGGCGATCTGCTGATAGCGGCAGGCGGTCATGACCACAGGTTTGTGCGCGACTGCGTCAAGCGCGGTTGAAATCGCTGTGGTTAGCGGTTGAAAGTCCTGAATGCGAAAGGCCATGTCAGCCATCTGGGTCGAAACGGTGTAGCTGCCGTGATAGGCGGAATGCGAGACATTCACAAAATCGACCTGCACCGCAGTGACCAATTGCGTGACGATGGCCGTCATGTCGTCCAGCGTCAGCCCGCCGGGCAAATATTCATCGGCGCTGATCCTTATGCCCAGCGTGCGTTCCCGCCCTATCCGCGCCCGCACCGCCCGCAAAGTATCGAGCGGAAACCGCATCCGATTTTCCAGCGAACCACCATAGGCATCCCCGCGCATGTTTGACGCAGGAGACAGAAACTGTTGTAGCAGGTGGCCGTGCGACATCGTCAGCTCGATCCCGTCCAGCCCCGCGTCGATCAGATTGGCGGCCACATCGGCGTGGCCTTGCACCACCAGCGCGATTTCTTCTTCCGTCATCGGATGTGGCGGTGGGGCTGTGGCGGCCCACGGAATGTCCGAGGCAGACCAAGCCGGGGTGCGGGCAAAATTGCCGTCGATATGACGACCCAGATGGATGATCTGGCCGAACAACCTGCCACCTTCGGATCGCACTGCATCGGCAATCCGGGCAAAACGTGGGATGCAGGCAGGGTCGAAGCCATTTAATCCCTGCTGCCGCCCCAGGCTGGAGCGATGCACGCGGATGCCCTCAAAGATGCTAAGTCCGACGCCACCAGCGGCGCGCGCGCGATGATAGGCCAGGTGCCGTTCGGACGGCAGGTTGTTTTCACCGTAGTTGGTGGTGTGAGCGGGCATAAAGATCCGGTTGCGGACCTGCGTTGTTCCAATGGTCAGCGGCGTAAAGACATGCGGATACCGGGGGTGCGGTGCCATGGCGTCAATCCATCCTCAATCCGCCGTTCACCGCCAGAACTGATCCGGTGGTGAACCCGGCGTCGCTGTGCAAAAAATAAGACACGGCGGCGGCGATTTCTTGCGGCTGGCCCATGCGTTTCAGCGGGGTCGACGCTGACATCGCGGCCTTGCGTTCGGGTGTGTGCGCCGCCAGCATCGGGGTTTCGACCGCGCCGG
The DNA here is from genome assembly GCF_001038505.1 of Puniceibacterium sp. IMCC21224. Lineage (NCBI taxonomy): Bacteria > Pseudomonadati > Pseudomonadota > Alphaproteobacteria > Rhodobacterales > Paracoccaceae > Puniceibacterium > Puniceibacterium sp. IMCC21224. Next base: position 160,024 of record NZ_LDPY01000002.1, on the reverse strand, counting down.
GGGCGACGCAATTAACGGTGATGTTGCGGGGGGCAAGCTCTTGCGCGATGGATTTTGTCAGCGATTCGATCCCGCCCTTGCTGGCAGCATAGGCTGTGCCGGTGATCACGCCGCCGGTGCGTCCGGCGAGTGAGCCCAGTGTTACGATCCGCCCACCATCCGCGATCCAGTCGCGCGCCGCGAGACAGCACAGAAATGGCCCGGTCAGATTTACCGCCAGAATGTCGTCCCAGCGGTCAGCATCCAGATCAGAGAGCTTGCCATTGTCCACGACCCCGGCAGCAAGAACGAGACCATACAACCTGGGCACCGCCTGACGCGCTGCGGCAAAGGCTGCGGCAACAGACGCGCGGTCTGTCAGTTCGATGCCAAACGCCAGACCGCCTGTTTCAGCTGCGATGGCATCAAGCGCGGCACCAGGCCGATCCAACAGGATGAGAGGCGCGTGCGCGTCGGCGCTGATCCGCCGTGCGATGGCGCTGCCTATGCCGCCTGCGGCCCCTGTGACTGCAACTGCTCCTTTGGTCATCGGCTGTCCTTTGTGCTGTTGTGTCGGCGGGGACGCGCGCGAATTGATTTGGTAGCCGACCACTTCTGTATCTATAATGCACGAAAATATGTATTTGCAACATGACAGGTGAGTGGCAGACATGGACTGCGATGTTCTGATTATTGGCGCTGGCGCCGGGGGCGCAGCCGCCGCCTGGCGCCTTGCACGTCACGGGTTTTCCGTAACCTGCCTTGAGCGGGGCGACTGGACCGATCCCACAGCGTCACCGTCGCAGGATCCCGACTGGGAGGTGATCCGCCAGCGCGGTTGGAATCCGAATCCCAATCTGCGCAATCGCGCGGCCGATGACCCTGTCGATGACGCCGAGAGTGAGATAAAGCCGCTGTATTTTGATGGCGTGGGTGGCAGCACGGTGATGTGGTCGTGCCATTTTCCCCGCTTTCATCCGTCGGATTTTTGCAGCAATCGCCAAGATGGATTCGGTGACGATTGGCCGATCAGCTACCGGGATCTGGCGCCCTATTACAATTTGAACGAAACGATGATGGGGGTTGCGGGCCTGCCCGGCAATCCCGCCTATCCGCCGTCGGACGCGCCCCGGTTGCCGCCGGTGGGCCTGTCGCCTGGGGCGCGGCGCATGGCCGAGGCGTTCAACCGGGCCGGGGTCTCGTGGTGGCCGGGTGACATCGCGATCAACACTGGCCCCACGGACGGGCAGCGCGAGAGCTGCAACAATTGCGGCCCATGCGAACTGCATTGCCCGCGACGGGCGAAATCGGCGACGGATTTGAATTACTGGCCCGCCGCGATCGCAGCCGGGGCAAAGATTGTGACCGGCGCGCGGGCAACCGACCTGCTGACCACGCCGCAGGGAACGGCCCGAGGGGTCGTCTGGCTGGATAAAAAGGGGCGCGAACACGCGGCGCATGCCCCGATTGTGATCCTTGCCGCCAACGGGCTCGGCTCACCCCGGTTTCTGTTGAATGCGCCGGGTGCGCAGTCGGTCAATCGCAGCCGGCTGGTCGGGCGACGGTTGATGTTGCACCCGTTTGCCCGCGTTACCGGGTTGTTCGATACGCCGATGGAGGGACATCGCGGCATTGCGGCCGGATCTCTGGTAAGCCATCATTTTTACGAAACCGATACCGCACGAGGGTTCCGGCGCGGGGTCAAGTTGCAGGCGCTTGGGACACATGGGCCTGCGTTAACCGCGCTTGGATCGCTGGGGCGGCGCGCACCTTGGGGGCGGGGGCATCACGCGGCGTTCTCGCAGATGTTCGGGCATGCCTACAGCCTGTCGATCTGCGCTGACGACGCACCGGACCCCGAGAACCGAATCGCGCTGTCCGAGACGCTTAAGGGATCGGACGGTTTGCCGGCAGCGCGAATGATCTATCGTATTCCACCAGAAGCCAGACAGGCGCTGGATTACGGCCGCGGGCGGGCGCGCGAAATTCTGGCGCTGGCGGGTGCACACAGCTTTATCGACATGGAAACGGTTCCCCAAGCCGGGTTTCACCTGATGGGTACGGCGCGGATGGGCGTGGACCGGGAGACCTCTGTTCTCGACATGTGGTGCGAGGCGCATGACCTGCCGGGGCTTTTCGTGACGGATGGATCTGCCTTTGTCACGGCGGCGGCGGCAAATCCAACCAATACATTGCAGGCGCTGGCACTGCGCGCAGCTGACCGGATCGCGGCAACACGGGCGCGCCGTGCGGCCTGATACAAAAAAACCTAATTATTGTATTTCTTTTATACATTAAATCGGTATTGTTTTCGTAGAAGACACGAAAGGAGACTCGCCTTGCAGTCATCAGACGTCTCAAACGCAACCGGCGCCGCCCCGGCCGTGCCCGATACTGACCCCGATGCGCGGGGCTGGCGGCGCGACGATCTGGCCGGGGAACAATCCGCCCTCTTCTACACACTTTCTGACGCTGCCAGAGCCGAGATTGCAAATGCCCTCGACTTTGCTCGGGCCAATGGGCTGACGGTCGACACCGTAGAGCAGCAGGATTTCCGCATCCCATCCTTTGCCCGCGATGTCCCGGATCTGCGGCAAAGACTGGATACCGGCCGCGGCTTTTTCGTGCTGCGTGGCATTGGTGCAGACGGATGGAGCGAAGCCGACGCTGAAATCATTTCGTGGGCGATCTGCAATTATCTGGGTCTGCCGATTCGCCAGGGTATCGGACAGGACAGACGGTTCTTTACCGTTGCTGACAAGGGCGTCGCAAATACTGACCCGACGCGCGTCGGTGCCAGTTCAAAACGATCCGCAAAACATTCCGACAATGGCTGCCTTGAGGCCCGCCCGCCCTGCTATCTGGCGCTGTATTGTTACCGCTCTGCCGCAGAGGGGGGCGACAGCACCATCATCCCGGCCCGCGGCGTCTATGACACAATTCAGGCAGAGCGGCCAGATTTGCTGCCGCTTTACTTTGACAGCTATCATTTTCGCGCGCCGCAGGCCCATGTCTGGCCGTCACGCGGGCCAACCGTGCAAAAACCGATCCTTGAGGTGGTGAACGGCGAACTGCACATTCACTACGCGCGGATCATGATTGAGCCGGGGATGGAGATGGCAGGCACGCCGCTGACGGATCGCCAGCGCGAGGCGTTGGATTTCCTTGATGAGGTGCTTGACCGGCCCGAGCTGAACTTTCGCTATACGCTCGCACCCGGTGAATGTCTGGTGATGAACAATCTGATTGCCCTGCACGGGCGCGAGGCATTCGGCGAAGGATCGGGGGGGCGCACGCTCAAACGGTTCTGGATGTGGCGGCGTCATATTGGTCCGGGGCTCGACCCGGTGAAACTCGATCTGGAGGAGATGGCATGAGCCACAAACTGAATGTGACAATCGAGGGCGCGGATGGCGCGTCCCGCGATGCCGAATTTGTCACCACACGGATGTACAATCTGGGGTCGGCCACGCGCGATCCAGAAACGGCCGTCGCCCATCAGCAGGAGGTGGCGAAATCCGGCATCTATATCGCATTCGACGTGCCCGCGCCGCGGATCTACCCCATCGCGTTGCATGCACTGACAACTGATGAGGAACTGTTTGTGCAGACCCACAGGACCTCGGGCGAGGTTGAGATTGTGCTGCACATGGCGGATCAGCTGTATGTCGGCGTTGGATCGGACCACACCGACCGGGCGATGGAAACGGTCTCGATTCCGGGGTCGAAACAGGCCTGTGCCAATCACGTGGCGCCGGTGTTCTGGCCCTACGAAGAAATGCGCGACAGCTGGGACAGTTGTGTCATGCGCAGCTGGGTGGACGGGCGTTTGTATCAGGATGTTGGCGTTGCGGCCTTTATCCGGCCCGAAGACATCATCACCATGTTGCGTGAACGGGTGAGTAACGTGCCAGAACGCGATTTTACCGTGTTCTGCGGTACAATCGTCAGCGTCGATAAGGCGCTGGGATACGGTGCGGACTGGAAATACGAGATGGAAGAACCCGCAACCGGGCGCCGGATCGGATCATCCTATCAGGTGGTGGATATCCTGACCGAAGTGAACCCCGGATTCCGGGTGCCGTTCTTCAATCCACAAAAAGGAAACGCAGCCTGAATCCAGGCGCGTGCAAAAACAACAAAAGCGACCAACAGGGGAGTTAATCCATGAAGCTGACGGGAAAGACACTTGTTCTATCCACCGCGCTGGCGCTGGCCATAAGTGTAGTGTCGGGCGCGGCCCAGGCCGAGACGATGATCCTAGCCTCGCCACAGGCGCCGGAAGGATTCGATGGCGACGCGCTCAAGGCGCATACGCAGAACGTGGTCACACAGGTATACGAAAACCTAGTGACCTACGGCAAGATGGAGGTCGACGGGGTCACCATGCTGAACCCCGACGATCTGCAACCGCATCTGGCCGAAAGCTGGACGGTATCCGAAGATGGCAAGACCTGGGTGTTCAAGCTGCGCGAAGGCGTGCTGAGCCCCTATGGAAATGAGTTGTCGGCCGAGGATGTTGCATGGGGCTGGGCCAAGAGCTTTGATCAGAAGCGGACCGGCAATTTCATTGCGCGGGTGTCGAATGTCGAGAGCGTCAAGGCGCTGTCGCAATACGAGGTGGAATTCACCCTTTCGGCGCCATCGGCAATCTTTCTGAATGCGCTGACGCTGTACGTGCCGGCAATTTACGACACCACCGAAGTCAAAAAACACGTCACCGAAGACGACCCCTGGGCGCTGGAATGGATGCAGTCCAACACTGCAGGATATGGGGCCTATCACCTTGACCAGTTGCGCGCTGACGATCAGGCAGTGTTTGTGTCCAACCCCAACTACTTTGGCGGTGAGTCCTATTATGACCGGGTGATCTACAAAGAAATCCCGTCCGAGGCGAGCCGCGTAACCCTGCTCAAGGCCGGGCAGGTCCAATGGATCGACCGCCCGTCGATCCAAAAGGTCGTGGATATGCAGGCCGATAAAAACGTCAAGGTCGAACGCGCCACGAGCCGGTCGGTCGCCGCAGCGCGTATGAACCCGACCTGCGAGGTGTTCTCGGACAAGCGGGTGCGCCAGGCGTTCAACTATGCCGTGGATAAGGACGCGCTGAACACAGCGGTCTTTGCCGGGCAGGCCGATATCGCCAAGTCAATCGTGTCGCCGATCATCGCGGGCAGCAAGCAAGAGTATTTTGCCTACGATTACGACCCTGAAAAAGCCAAGGCGCTGCTGGCAGAAGCGGGATATCCCGACGGTATTTCCGAACCGGTCGAGCTGCTGTATTCCGACGCTTTCTGGCATCAGGAGCCTGTCGCGATTCAGGTGACTGACATGCTCAAGAAAGTCGGCATCAATGCGGTTCCGACGCGCATCACTTCGTCCGAGATGCGGGCGCGGGCTGCGCCTGCGGTACAGGATATGTGCTTTTTCACTTGGGAAGACGGGCCCATCGTGTTGGATGCGGTCTATTCGATGTATCTGATGACTCACTCTGAGGGCGTGTCGAACCGGGCAAAATACCTCAATCCCGAGCTTGATGTTCTCATCGACGCGGCGCGCGAGGAACTGGATACCGACAAGCGGATGGCGCTGATGGATGAGGCCCAAAAGCTGTGGGCGGAAGATGCGCCATGGATTCTCGTCACTTATCCGGCGACCTTCGAGGCGATGGCGCCGAATGTGTCGGGCTGGGTCTACTACCCGGACGAGCATGAGCGCTGGCGCGAGCTGCGCGGCGACTGATTCACCCGTCCCCGTCCTGGTGCGGCGGTGCCGCCGCACCAGAATCTCTCAACCGAAAGGCTGAACTACCGTGAGTTTTCACAGGTTTCTGTTGCGTCGCGCGCTAATGGTCTTGCCGCTTTTGGTCGGAGTGGTGTTCATCACCTTCATGCTGGTTCGGATCGGCGGGCTGGATCCGGTCGGACGGCTGGCCGGTCCCACGGCGACGCAGTCCGAATTCGATTCCATCCGTGAAAACCTGGGGTTGGATCAGCCGTTGTGGCAACAGTTCGCGATCTATCTGGGTAATGTAGTGCAGGGGGATCTGGGCGAAAGCTGGCTGTCAAACCGCCCTGTCCTTACCGACGTCAAAGAGCGGGCAGTCATTTCGCTCGAGCTGCTGTTCTGGGGCGTCGGAATCGGAGCGCTGGTGGGTGTGCCTGTCGGTCTGCGTGCGGCGTTTCGGCCCAACGGAAAATTTGATCAGGTGACGCGGGTGCTGTCGCTTCTGGGCTTTTCTATTCCGACCTACTGGCTGGCATTGGTGATGATCTTTGTGTTTTTCTATCTTCTGGGCTGGGCACCGCCTGCCATCGGACGGATGAGTCTGCTTGTCACGCCCCCCGATACCATTACCGGATCCTATCTGATTGACGGTCTGCTAACGGCAAACTGGGAGGCCGCGTGGTCTGCCGCAGCAAGCCTGGTGCTGCCGGTGATCTGTCTCGCCATTGTGTCGGCTGCGCCCATCATCAAACAAACCCGCGCCATCGCGATTGACGTTCTGGCATCAGACACCGTGCGCTATGCCCATGCTTGTGGATTGCCGGAACGGATGGTGCGCCGATTGGTGCTGCGCAACAGTGCGGTGCCGGTGCTGACTTTTGTCGGAACTGAAGTCACGGGCCTTGTCGGAACCATGTCGCTGATCGAATACGTCTTTGCCTGGGGGGGGCTGGGGCAATATGGGCTGAACGCGATCATCAGTGGCGACTTTACCGCCGTGCAGGGCTATGTCCTTGTACTCGCGCTATTTTCGGTTCTGGTTTTTATCGTCATTGACATCGTTGTACACCTGATCGAACCCAGATCGGAGCTGAGCTGATGACTCATCTGAGCGCAAATGCCCCGACGCCCGCCCGCAGCCGGGCCGCAAAAATCTGGAACCGGACCGTCGGTATCGTCCGGCTTAGTCCAACGGCGGCGATTGGCCTGCTGATCATCCTGTTCTTTGCGTTTCTGGCGCTGTTGGCCCCCTGGATCATGCCATATGATCCGGTGGCGGCCTATACCGACCGGGTGTTGCAAGCTCCGTCAGAGCTGCATTGGTTCGGCACTGACGGCAATGGTATGGATGTGTTCAGCCGCGTTATCTACGGTGCCCGGTTCGGATTTGGCATCGCCATACCGGCCGTGCTGCTGTCGCTGGTGATCGGTCTGCCGGTCGGGCTGATTGCGGGGTATCGCGGCGGCATGCTCGATGAAGTGCTAATGCGCTTTTTCGACGGGCTTCGGGTCTTTCCGTCGATCATTCTGGCGCTGGCCGTAGTGGCGGCGACGGGGCCGTCGCTGTTGAACGTAATCCTGGTGCTGGGGCTGCTCGACAGTCCGGTCTTTGCCCGGATGGTGCGCGCCGAAGTGTTGGCGCTGCGGTCCTCCAACTTTGTCGAAAGCGCCGTGGCTGCGGGCAATCCGACGTGGCGCATCCTGTTCGTTCATTTGCTGCCCAATGCCATTCAGGGCGCCATGGCCCAGACTGCGGTGCGCGCCGCCTGGGCGGTACGGATTTCGGCAACGCTGGCCTTTCTTGGGGTGGGCATTCAGGCGCCGACACCGGAATGGGGCGCGATGATCCGGCAGGGCGCGGAATTCATGATCTCGGGCCAGTGGTGGGTGGCGCTGTACCCCGGTCTGGCGCTGATCCTGCTGGTGTTTGGGCTCAATCTTTTTGGTGACGGGCTGCGGGATCTAACGGACCCAAGACGGAGGACAGCGGCATGACGCTTTTGGTGGTTGAGGATCTGCACACGCATTTCATCTCACGCGATATCGACAACCGCGAGCGCGTGGCCAAGGCGCTGAACGGCGTCTCTTTTTCGCTCGAGGCCGGGCGCATTCTGGGCATCGTAGGAGAGACCGGGGCCGGCAAATCACTGACCGCGCAATCGGTGGTAGGTCTGTTGCGCCCGCCGGCAAAAATCGTCAGCGGATCGGTTCGGTTCGATGGGCGCGAACTGACCACGATGCCATCCGCCGAACTGAACCGCATTCGCGGGGCCGGGATTGCCATGGTGGTGCAGAATCCGCGCACCTCACTGGATCCGCTGACCCGTGTGGGGGACCAGTTGGTGCGGTTGCACCAGATCCACAGCCGCGGGTCGCGCGAGGCGTCGCGCAAACGCGCGCTTGAGATGATGGAGGCCGTCGGCATCCCCGATCCGACCAGCCGCGCCCGGTCGTGGCCACACGAGCTGTCCGGCGGGATGGCGCAGCGTGTGCTGCTGGCGATGGCGCTGATGAACGCACCCAAGCTGCTGATCGCGGACGAGCCGACGACCGGGCTGGACGTGACGGTTCAGGCGCAGATCCTGGATCTGCTGCGCGATCTGGTGACACGGTTCGACATGGCGACGATGATCATTACCCACGATCTGGGTGTAGTAGCGCATTTCTGTGACGAAATCGCCGTGATGTTCGGCGGCAGCATCGTCGAAAGCGGCCCCGTCGCGGACGTCTTTGCCACGCCGGTGCACCCTTACACCCGCAACCTGATTGGCGCGACCCCCGAGCGGTTTCAGATGGGCGGGGCCAAGGCTCTGGGTGGGCAACCCCCCGATCTTTACAACCTTCCGCCGGGCTGTGCGCTGCAATCGCGCTGCGCCTATGCAACCGAGATATGCCGTATGTCGGTGCCCAATATCGAAGTGACACCGGGCCATTTCGGGCTGTGCCATTTTGCCGGAACCCTCAAATCCGAACCAGCCGAACAGGTGCGCGTATGACCCAGCCAGTGCTGAACATTCGCGGTCTGTGCAAACGCTTTCCGGTTGGAAAAGGGCGGTTTGTCAACGCCGTCAACAATGTCAATCTGACCATCGCTCCGGGCGAAACGCTGGGGATGGTCGGTGAATCCGGGTCGGGTAAATCGACGCTGGGGCGGGTGATCTTGCGCCTGTCAGAGCCAACTGAAGGCAGTATCGAATTCAACGGTCAGGACATCACCAAACTGCCCAAAGGCCAGGTGCGGCCGTTGCGCCGCGACATGCAGATGGTGTTTCAGGACCCGTGGAGCGCACTGAATCCGCGCATGCGTATCCGCGATCTGATTGCTGAACCGATCAAGCTGCACATGCCGATGTCACGGTCCGAACGTGAGGACCGGACCGAAACGCTGGCGCGGCGGGTGAATCTGAGCACGGCGTTGCTGAACCGGACGCCTGCGAACCTGTCCGGCGGACAGTTGCAGCGGGTCTGTATCGCCCGCGCCATCGCAACCAATCCCAAGCTGATCGTGCTGGACGAACCGACAAGCTCGCTCGATTTGTCAGTGCGGGCCGGGATCCTCGAACTGTTGGCCGAACTGCGCACGGAAACCCAGGCGGCGATGCTGTTCATAAGCCACGATCTGGGGACGGTTCGGATGATCAGCCACCGGATCGCCGTGCTGTATCTGGGTGAGGTGGTCGAACAAGGTGCCGCCGAGGCATTGTTCGAGACGCCATCACACCCCTATACGCAGGCGCTGCTGTCGGCGCATCTGCCTGCCGACCCCGCGATCAAAGTCACGCGCCACGTGCTAGAGGGTGAAGTGCCGTCGCCGATTGCGCTGCCATCGGGATGCAAATTCCACACCCGCTGCCCCGTTGCCATCGACCGGTGCCGCAGCGAGGCCCCCCCCGTCCTTCAGGTGCCCACCGGACAAGAGGCGCGCTGTCTGCGCATTCCTGACGGCGGCAATAAACTTCAGCAGAAAGAGATCGCATGACCGCCTATCCGCTTCTTGGCAGCCCGATGCAGCTGGGCCCGAAAACCGCCCGAAACCGGATCTGGATGACAGCGCATGCAACGCTGTTGGTCAAGGATCACCTATTTACCGAGGCGCATATCGCCTATTATGTCGCGCGCGCCAAGGGCGGTGCCGCCGTCATCACTATGGAGGCAATGGCGAGCCACCCGACGACACAGCCCTACAAGGGCAAGGCGTTCGCCTTTGATCCCCGCATGGTGCCGGAATACGCCAAGCTGGCCGAAGCGGTGCATGAACACGGCACATTGCTGTTGTCGCAGCCGTGGCATCGCGGGCGCCAGACCAATGGCGTGACCAACGGTTTGCCGGTCTGGGCACCCTCGGCCATCCCCTGTGGCGTATACCGCGAAATGCCGCACGTGATGACCGGCAAGGATATCGCCGAGATCATTGAAGGCTACCGCCTGTCGGCACGGCACTCGCGCATGGGCGGGCTGGACGGGGTCGAAGTCCACGGCATGTCGCATGGTTATCTGCTCAACCAGTTTCTGTCGCCTGCGACCAACCTGCGCGATGACGCTTATGGCGGCTCGCTTGAAGATCGTATGCGGATCGTAATGGAGATCCTTCAGGCCTGCCGCGAAGAGCTGGGCCCGGACATGATCATGGGCATGCGGCTGAATTCCGATGACGGCCACGAAGGCGGTTTGCGACCCAATGACTGGGCCGATCTGGCCGCCGAGTTCGAAGCGAGCGGGTTGATCGACTATATCTCGCTGTCACACGGGACCTATATCAACCGGATGCTGATCTATCCGACGGCGCCGGAAAAACATGGCTTTCAACTGGATGCCACCGCGACGGTCAAGGCGCGGCTGAAGATCCCTGTGGTTGGCGTCGGGCGCATCGTCGACCCGAACGAAGCCGAGGGGTATCTGGCCGACGGCAAGCTGGATTTTGTCGGCATGGCGCGTGGGCTGGTGTCAGATGCGCGCTGGGGCGAAAAGGCGCTGTCGGGCAATGCGGACAAGATTCGACCCTGCGTCGGCGCAAATTGGTGCATGTCGACAATTTTTGCTCAGGCGCCGATCGGCTGCATTCACAACCCGTCAGCGGGTCGCGAGCTTGAGCTGGACGAAGAGTCGCTGGACGCCGCCGCGACGCCACGCAAGGTGGCGGTGGTTGGTGGCGGGCCCGGCGGGATGCGGGCCGCTTGGACGCTGGCGCGGCGCGGACATGCGGTGACGCTGTTCGAATCCCGCGCGCGCCTTGGCGGGCAGGTGCGCTGGTGGGCCAAGGCCGACAGCCGCACCGAACTGGTGGGCATCGTCGACTGGCTCGAGGCGCGATTGGGTGATGAGACTGTCGATATCCGGCTGAACACCACCGCAACCGAAACGGATCTGGCCGGGTTCGAGTCGGTGATCATTGCCACCGGATCGACCGGGTTGCGGCATGGCTGGACCATGCTGCGCCCCGAAAAATGGGCCGGCGCTCCGCTGCCCGGCGCGGATCTGCCGCATGTCATGGCCTACACTCAATTGCTGGAAAGCGACCCTGAGATTGGCAAACGTGTGGTGGTGTTTGACACCATGGGCGGACGCCAGGGCGCTGTCACGGCTGAATATCTGGCGCAGCGCGGCGCGCGGGTGTTCTTTGTAACACAACTGGGTCAACCGTCTCCCGACCTCGGTGCGTCGCGCGATTGGGGCAAGGTGCATGGCATGTTGCGCCGCGCCGGTGTGACCTTCCACGTTGATCGTGAACTGACACAAATCACCGCCGACAGCGTCACGATGCGCGACCTCTTTACCGGCGAAACCGAGACGCTGGACAATATCGACATCGTTGTGATGGTGCAGGGTGGTTCCGCCAATGACGCATTGTTCCACGCGCTAGGCGACAGCGTTGACGCCCATCTGATCGGTGACGCCATGTCGGCCCGCCGGGTCAATGACGCCATCAAGGAAGGCGAACTTGCCGCCCGCAAAATCTGACAATTCTCTGAAGCAAAAGGACCTGAGATGACCCCCGAAGGAAAAGACGAGCTCGACAAAATTCGCAGCGTGCGCGGTTATACGCTGCCGGTGCATGACTATCTGGCCGAGCTGGATCCGCAAATGCTGCGCCGGTATGGCGATCTTGCCTCTTACACACTGTTTGGCCCCGAAGACGGGCGGCCCATGGACCTCAAGACGCGGTTCCTGGTGCTGGTGGGTGTGACCACTGCCGTCAAGGGCGACGGTGAGGGCGTTGAATGGGCCGCGATCCGCGCGATGCAGAACGGTGCAACCTGGAAAGAGGTCTACGAGGCTGCATTTATGGCGGCGCTGCCGGCCGGGATTCCGGCGTTCGAGGCATCATGCCACACCTTCAACAAGATGAAATCGGGCAATGGTCGGGTCGATCTTGAGGTGCCGGACGAGTCTGTGAACACATGACCGACATCGCCGACATCGCGATTGTCGGCGCAGGGGCTGCCGGGCTGGCGTTTGCCTGGGCAGTGGCAGCCCCAGACCTGCGGGTTGTGGTGCTTGAGGCTGGCAGCTTTGTCGACCAGCGGAATGCTCCGTCGCTGTCGCCCGATTGGGAATTGGCGTTGCAGCGCAACTACAACGCAAATCCCAACGTGCGGCGGGGACCTGCGGATTACCCGGTGGATGATGGCGAAAGCGCGATCAAGCCGGCGATCTTTAATGCCGTTGGCGGCAGCACCATTCGCTGGGGCGCGCATTTCCCGCGATTTCGTCCATCGGATTTCCGCCGGAACAGTCTCGATCACGTCGCGGCGGACTGGCCAGTGACCTACGACGAACTTGAGGCTTTCTATGATCTGAACGATCAGATGATGGGCGTGTCCGGCCTTGCCGGTGATCCAGGCAATCCACCACGTGCCAAGCGACCATCGCCACCCCTGCCACTGTGTGCGGCGACGGAACGGCTGGCGGCAGCCTTTGACCGGCTGGGATGGCATTGGTGGCCGTCTGATGCAGCGATCCTCAGCAGCGCGCGACCGGGTCGGGCCGCGTGCAACAATTGTGGACCCTGCGGGGTTGGCTGCCCGCGTCACGCGCGGGCCAGCGCCGATGTCGCCTATCTGGAGGCCGCTCAGGCCCGAGGGGTCGAAATACGCCATGGCGCGGTGGTGACCGGGCTGAAATTTGCGCGCAACGGGCGCGACATAACGGGCCTGCGCTATGTCGATGCAGAGGGCACCAAAACGCTGTCCTGCGGTGAGGTGGTGTTGGCAGGCAATGCGCTTGGCAATGCACGACTGCTGGGCGGCGTGCTGGATCACCCGCTGTTCGGGCGCGGGCTGATGCTGCATCCGACGGCGATTGTGACCGGGATCTTTGACGACAATGTCCAGAGCTGGAGGGGGCCGTTTGCCTCGGCGATGGTATGTCAGGAATTTTATGAAAGCGACCCGGGCCGCGGTTTTACCGGCGGTTTTCAGCTTCAGGCGCTGCGTGGGCAGGGGCCGTTGACGACAGCGCTGGGTGGGTATGGCCTGCGACTGCCCTGGGGGCGGGGTCATGCTCAGACCTTTGATGCGCGTTTCGGGCGCAGTCTTTCGCTGACCGTGACTTGCGATGACTTGCCCGAAGAACATAACCGTATCGCGTTGCACGACACCCGGCGGGATCGGTTCGGTTTGCCGGTGCCCCAGATGATTTACCGCGTCGGCGACAACAGCCGCAAGATGCTGGACTTTGGCATCCAGCGCGCCTCTGAAGCGCTGCGTGGCGCAGGGGCGCGTGACATCGCGGTCAATCCTCTGACCCGCAACGCTGGCTTCCATCTGATGGGCACGGCGCGCATGGGGGTGGATGATGCGCAGGGCGTTACCGACGAATGGGGCCGTGTTTATGGCCTGGGAAACCTGTCGATCGTCGATGCATCGACCTTTGTGACCGCTGCTGCGGTCAATCCGACACCGACATTGCAGGCGCTGGCCCTGCGCGCGGCAACTGCAATGCGCGATCTGCGCGCCCCGAAAAAGGCCATCGCATGACCGACCCGCTGACCGCCCTGCTAGACACATTGTTGCCCGGCGATGGCACAGATTGGCCCGCTGCCGGGGCGCAGGGACTCGCGGCGCGAATGACCGAACTTGCCGCCGATCTGCCGGGTGGGGCCGAGGCGCTTGATACCGTTCTTGGCGCCTTGCCGGACGGGTTTTCCGGTCTGGACGCCGCCCCGCGCGAAGACATCCTGCGCGAGATCGAGACCAACATGCCCGAGCGTTTTGACGCCGTGGTCACCGCCGCATACAACGCCTACTATACCAACCCCGCCATACGCGACGTGATCGAACGTCTCAGCGGCTACGAGAACCGCCCACCGCAACCTCTGGGCTATACTCTCGAACCATTTGACGAAAGCCTGCTGGACGCTGTCAAGGCGCGGGGGCCGATCTGGCGGCAGGTCGATTGAGCATCTCTGGAACGTCGGGAATTATCGCAGCACGCCCGATGCTCGGTGTGCTGGCGATGCTGCTCAATACGCTGACGATCCCCTTTATGGGGGTCGTGATCAAACAGCTGGCGGCGCTGGAAGTCGGTACGCTGGAAATGCTGGCCATGCGGTCGTGGATCACGCTGGGTCTGCTGCTGCCGCTGCTGTTTTTCTACGATAACATTCGCGCCGTCAAAGCCGCGGACATCAAGGCGCATGTGATCCATGCCAGCTTTGCGATCTTTACGATGGCGTGTTTCTACTACGCTCTGCGGACGCTGCCTTTGGTCACGGTGACGGCGATCAATTTCACCACGCCGATCTTTGCACTGATTTTTGCCCGCCTCCTCTTTGGCGAAAAGGTTAAGCCGCTGGGCTGGGTGGCACTATTGGTCGGTTTTGGCGGCACTTTGATCGTGTTGCGACCCGATTCCAGCGGGATTGGACTCGATTCAGCGGTGGTGTTGCTGGGGTCTGTGACAGCGGCGGGGATGAACCTTGCCGTGCGGCGAATGCCCGCGCGCAGCACGAATTACGCGGTACTGTTTTATTTCAGCCTGGGGGGAGCGTTGGTTTACGGCGCGGCTGCCGCGCCGATGATGACTGTGCCGCAGCCAGGGGAATGGGTCTGGTTGGTGATGCTCGCCATGATCGCGCTGGCCGTGCACACCTGTACAACGGTGGCGTATCGTGTGTCATCCTCGATGCTGATCGGCGCGCTGGATTATGCGCGAATCATCTGGGCGGTGCTGATCGGATACATCTTTCTGGCCGAGTTGCCGGATGTTCTGGACGGTCTTGGCTGCCTGCTGATCGTGCTGAGCGGCGGAATTGTCCTGAAACTGGGGATTGCGAAACGCCCGGCGCGACCCGAACTGACGCAGTAAGACCCCGCCGCTGCGGCTACAAAATCTTCTGCGAGGGACGCCATGTGGTGCCATCCGGCCCATCGCCAAGCGTCAGGTTCAGCTCAAACTCGTACATATCTGGTCGATAGAGGGCGCGGATTCGTTCAATTGCACGACCTTCTCTGTCACGCACAACGCGTTTGATTGACAGCAGCGGTGCGCCGACGTCGACGCCCAACACCTCGGCCACCACATAATCGGCGGCGCTGGCCGACACCCGCTGTTCAGCACCAGCGATTTTCACGCCCGCCATTTCGAACAGCCGCAACAGCGATGTCTTGGCCAGATCCTCGGCGCCGAAGGTGCGCCCGATATCCTCGCGTACATAGGTGACGGCATAGGAAAACGGCTTGTCATTCAAACTGCGCAGCCGCACGGCATGTTGCGCAATGGTACCGGCGGCAAATCCCATATCCTTGGCGACATCCGGCGGGGCGGGCAGATAGTCAAATTCCAGCACCTTGACCTGCGTTGACAGGCCCATCGCCAGCAGGTTTTCAACCAGGCCGCTGATATCCGCCTGCACTGCACCCGGATTGGTGGGCGGACGCGCATAGGTGCCGCGGCCGCGCTGGCGCAGAATCAGGCCCTCGCGCTCAAGCAGCTCAAGCGTTTTGCGCAACGTCACCCGCGACACAGAGTAGGCGCGGGCCAGGTCAAGTTCGCTGGGCATCGGCGCATTCGGGTCGAATTTGTGGTCAAGGATCTGCTCGCGCAAAACCAGGTAGATCCGATGATAGAGCGGCGTCGGGTCAGCGAGCATGGGCCGTCCTTGGTGAAGTGCAGGTCACAGCGTGTGTATAGCAAAAGGTCGAATATTCGACCTTTTCACAAAAAACAATTTGCAAAGGTATTAAAGTGTAGTCAGGTTTACAACAAGACCTGAAAGATCGTTTAATGCGGCGACAGGTAGGCTGCGATCTGGATCGCAGGGAGGAAACAGAATTTGACTATACCACGGATAGGCCAATCCGATCTTGCCCGTGCGCTGTTCGCGCCGCGCGCAGTCGCGCTTGTCGGGGCCTCGTCGAATCCGGCCAAGAATGCGGCCCGGCCGCTGCGGTATTTGCATCGGCACGGGTTTCAAGGCCGGATCTTTCCCGTCAATCCATCCGTAAGCGAGATTGACGGCACGCGCTGTTACGCCAGCCTCGACGACCTGCCCGAGGTGGTGGATCACGCCTTTGTCATGGTCGGTGCCGACCGGGTTGCCGACGCGATTCGCGACTGCGCGCGGGTCGGAGTCACTTGCGCCACAATCCTGAGCGATGGGTTTTCCGAGGCGGGCGCCAAAGGTCAGGCACGAGAGCAGGCACTGCATGAGGCCGCAGGCGATATGAGGCTGTTGGGGCCGAATTCCATCGGGATCATCGACACCGGCGGCTTTGCCTGTAGCGCCAATGCCACCCTTGAGATGGAGGCCCTGCCACGTGGTGGCTATGGCGTCATCTCTCAAAGTGGCAGCATGATCGGCGCGCTGCTGTCGCAGGGTGCAGCCCGCGGCATCGGATTTTCCAGCCTCGTTTCGGTCGGAAACGAGACTGATCTGACCGTGGGCGAAGTCGGTGCGTTGATGTTGGATGATCCGCGCTGCACCGCCATTTTGCTATTTCTCGAAGCGATCCGCGACCGCCATGCCCTGGCCGATCTGGCGCGCCGGGCCGATGCGGCGGGCAAACCGGTGCTGGCGTACAAATTGGGGCGATCCAAGGCGGGTCAGGCGCTCGCCGCGACCCATACCGGGGCGCTGGCGGGTGACGATGCCACGGCTGACGCCCTGCTGTCTCATCTGGGGATTGCACGGGTGCGCATCCTCGAGACGCTGTTCGAAGCGCCGCCGCTGTTTATCGGCTCAGGTCCCGCGACCGGGCGGCGTGTTGCTGTCGTGACTACAACCGGCGGTGGCGGTGCGATGGTGGTGGATGCGCTGGCCGCCAACGGGCTTGAGATGGCGCCTGCGTTGCCCGCTGTGCAACAAATCCTGTCCGGCCATGGTGTGACGGGTGGCGGCGCTGGCTTGATCGACCTGACATTGGCGGGCACGCGACCCGATCTGGTTCGCGCCGTGATCGAGACGCTGATGGCCAGCGATGCGGTCGATGCGGTTGCCATGGTGATTGGTTCGTCCTCGCAGTTTCATCCCGACCTGGCGGTGGCACCGCTGCGCGGCTTTGCGGCGGCGCCAAAACCTTTGGGGGTTTATCTGGTGCCCGCCGCCGAACAGTCGCGGCGGATGCTGACACAAGAGGGGATCGGAGTATTTCGCACCGCGGAATCCTGCGCCGAAGGGCTGCGCGCACGTCTGTCCCGGCGGTCGCCGATCGCCGAAATCTCTCTGGACACGGCATTGGACGGGGCGGTGCAGCGCGCGCTCGACTCCGCTGGCGGCATGGCGCTGGATGAAGTGGACTCGCGCGGGATCTGCGATCTGCTGGGCATTCATGGGCCCAAAGGCGGCGCTGCCACCACCGCAAAAGAGGCGCGCGACATACACGCGTCTCTTGCCGGGCCGGTTGCACTCAAGATCCTGTCGCCGGACATCCTGCATAAATCCGACCATGGCGGACTGGTTTTGGCGCTCAACGACGGGGGCGCGGTCGCCGCCGCCTTTGACAGCCTGATGCAGAGTCAGGCCCGCGCGCATCCCGATGCCGTCCTGCGCGGCGTATTGGTGCAGGCGATGGCAACCGGCGGCGTGAGCGAGGCCCTGATTGGTTACCGCAACGACCCTCTTATGGGGCCGATGGTGGTGCTGGGCGCGGGCGGTGTCATGGCCGAAATCCTGAACGACACCACGATGCGCGTCGCACCGGTTGACCTGGCAACCGCGCATGAGATGCTGGGCGATGTCCAGTTTCTAAAAGCGGCACGTGGTTTTCGTGGCAAGCTGCCCGGTGATCTTGAGGCACTGGCGCAGGCGATTGTGGCGCTGTCGCGGCTGGCGCATTGCTCTGGCGTGGCCGAGGCCGAAATCAATCCGCTGCTGATCTGTAAGGAGGGTCAGGGCGTTCTGGCACTGGATGCGCTGGTTGTACCACAAACGAAATCCCGGGTGCAGGATGCCCCCCTGACAAAGAGGGCGATATGACCCAGCACAAGAGTCCCAAGGTGATGCAGCCAATCACCACGACAGACCCGCTGATCACCTTTCGCAACGTCTCCAAGCAGTTCAACGTCAAAGGCGAAGCTTTGCAGGCGGTGCAGGCGATCAATCTGGACGTTCATGCGGGTGAAATCCTGACGCTGGTGGGGCCCTCGGGCTGTGGCAAATCCACACTTCTCAATATGGCCGCCGGGCTCTTTTCGCCCTCCGCGGGCGAGGTGATCTATCGCGGCCAGCAAGTGCAGCCTTACAATCCCGCTGTCGGCTATATGACGCAAAGCGATCACCTGCTTCCGTGGCGCGACGTCACGGGGAACATCGCGATCCCCCTTGAAATCAAAGGCATGGCGGCATCCGAAATTGCAGACCGGATCGAAGTTCTGATGGACACGGTGGGCCTGACCGGATTTGGAAAATCTTATCCCAATCAACTGTCTGGCGGCATGCGCAAACGCTGCGCGCTGGCGCGGCTGCTGGCCTACGATCCTGAAACGCTGCTGATGGACGAACCCTTTGCAGCGCTGGACGCGATGCTGCGGATGCGGATGCAGATCGAAATCCGCGACCTCTGCCGCAGGTTAAACAAGACGGTGATGTTCGTCACACACGATTTGGACGAAGCAGTGGCCATCGGTGACCGCTGCGCGGTCTTTACCGGTCGGCCCGGATCAATCGACAGGATCGTCGATGTGC
Source organism: Puniceibacterium sp. IMCC21224 (assembly GCF_001038505.1). Lineage (NCBI taxonomy): Bacteria > Pseudomonadati > Pseudomonadota > Alphaproteobacteria > Rhodobacterales > Paracoccaceae > Puniceibacterium > Puniceibacterium sp. IMCC21224. Next base: position 141,195 of record NZ_LDPY01000002.1, on the reverse strand, counting down.
CGCTGTCCCCCGAACGCAACATTCTGCAACTGCGCAAGGACCCCCAATACCGCACGTTAACGGCGGACCTCTGGGATGTCCTTGCCCCGTCCATCGAAGAGGTGCGCTGACATGGAAAGTCTGAGCAAGAGACGTATCTGGTCGCTGCGAGCGGCGTTCCTGGTCATTGTATTGGTCAGTTGGGAACTGGCCTCGGGGCGGCTTGCCTCGGAATTCTTTATCAGCCGACCTTCGGCCATCGCCGGGCAGTTCTTTGATTGGCTGATCTCGGGGACAATTTTCTATCACGGCGCGATTACGCTGGTTGAGGCGCTTAGCGGGTTTCTGCTGGGCGGGTTGATCGGCATGGCCGTTGGCGTCTGGCTGGGGCGCGCGCGGCTGGTGGCCGAGGTGCTCGATCCATTCATCATGATGTTTTACAGCCTTCCAAAGGTCGCGCTGGCACCACTGTTCGTGCTGTGGTTCGGCATCGGCATCGACATGAAGATCTACCTGACCGCGACCATCGTGTTTTTCCTGGTGTTCCTGAACACCTATACCGGCGTGCGCGCGGTCAGCCGCGAACAGATTGCCATCCTGCGGCTGATGGGCGCCACGGAACGGCATGTGCTGTTCAAGGTGGTTCTGCCATCTGCGATCACTTGGGTTTTCACCGGTCTGCGCCTTTCGGTGCCATATGCCCTGATCGGCGCCATCGTGGGCGAGCTGATCGCCTCGAATCGGGGGCTTGGGTATCTGCTGGCCAATTCGGCGGGGCAATTCGACACCACCGGCGTCTTTGCCGCGCTGATCGGCATCATGATCATGGCGTTCTTTCTCAATGCCGCCGTCAAGATCGTCGAGAACAAGGCGATGCCCTGGCGCGACACAGAGTCGTCGCGCGAGATGTCGATCTGACACATGACCCCACGGGTCGTGAAAACCGTCGCGCGAACAACGTGCGACACGTTTAAACAAGGAGGAGGACACAACATGACGATATTCAGATCATTCAGACAAGGCGCCGCAGCGGTGGTGCTAGCCGGGGCGATGACATTTGGCGCTTCGGCCCCGGTTCAGGCCGCGGACACGGTGAACTTTGCCATGCCCAGCATCGGTATGCTCTATCTGCCGGTCTATGTGGCTGAACAGATGGGCTATTTCACCGATGCCGATATCGACGCCAATCTTCAGGTCTTCAAGGCTGGTGGCGGCACGGCGATGGCGGCGGTTCTGGGTGGCGACATGGATGTCTACATCGGGTCGACGTCGGCGGCACTGCGGGCGGCGGCGCAAGACACCAATACCGTGATCATCGGCGCGCTGATGACGCAATACGCGTCGAACGTGGTGATGCGCGGCGCGCTTGCCAGGGAAAAGGGCCTGACCGCAGACAGCAGCGTCGCGGAACGTCTGGCCGCCCTTAAAGGTGCGCTGATCGGCGTAACCGGGGCAGGCAGCGGCACACATCAGTTGGCGCTGTACATGCTGACCGAAGCCGGGCTCGACCCCGAACGCGACGCAACGGTGGTCTTTGTCGGCGGCGGCTCTGAAATCCTCGCGGCGTTTTCGCGGGACCGGATCGACGCCTTTACCCTGTCGAACCCGACCAGCGATACCGCGATTGCCAACTACGACGGGTTCCTGTTGTTCAACACCGCGGCTGGTCAGCTTCCGGCGCTGGATGGGCACCTCTACATTTCGGTCAACACCCGTCAGGGCTGGATCAACGAAAAGCCCGAGGTGGCCAAGCGCATGATGAGCGCCATCCAGCGCGCGCAGATGGCAATGCACGACCCGGAGCAGACCGAAGCGATCCGCGACAAAGTCTACGCGGCTTATTTTCCCAAGGTCGAAAAACCGCTGTTCGATCAGGCGTGGACATCGGTGTTGCCGGCTTATCCGACCTCTCCCGAAATCACGCGTGAGCAGATGGAGCGGGTGGTGACTTTCCTCGACACCTTCTCGGAGAAAAAGCTCGACGGGTTGGATATCGACGCGGCGTTCACCAATGACATGCTGGACTCCTCCTCCAACTAAGCTGTGTTACCCGCCGGAAATACCGGCGGGTGCTTTTTTCGCAAAGGACCGCACACCATGTCCAAGGCCACTCGCCTGAAAGAACTGATTGAGGCCCCCGATATACTGGTGATGCCGGGCGCACATGATCCGCTCTCGGCGATACTGATCCAGGAGGCGGGGTTTGATGCGGTGCAGGCCAGCGGGCTGGGGATTTCGGCCGCGCATATGGGCCTGCCCGACGCCAGCCTGCTGTCGATGCGCGAAATGGCCGAGCGGACGGCGGCGATGGCCGCGGCCGTGGATATCCCGCTGATGGCCGATGGCGACACCGGATATGGCAACGCTGTGAACGTCTGGTACACGGTCGAGGCGTTCGAACGGGCCGGCGCGGCGGGGATCAACCTGGAAGATCAGGTTATGCCCAAACGCTGCGGTCACCTTGCGGGCAAAGAGGTGATCCCGGCGCAGGAGATGGCCGGCAAAATCGCCGCCGCCGCCGAGGCCCGCAATGACCCGAACTTTGTGATCAACGCGCGTACCGATGCCCTGGCGGTTGAAGGCGTAGAGGCGGTTGTTTCGCGAGCAAAGATCTACTTTGAGGCTGGCGCGACGATGGTTTTTGTCGATGGCGTCGACAGTCGCGATACAATCGCTGCCCTGGTCGACCGGATCGGCGGGCCGCTCGCCGTCAACATGGTCGAAGGCGGCAAGACACCTCTGGGGCTGACCTTTGCGGACCTTCAGGCGATGGGTGTGGCGCGGGTCAGTCTTCCGGTCAGCCTGCTGCTGGCGTCAATCCATGCGATGCGCACCGCCCTTGCAACGATCCGTGAACGGGACGGCACCGGCGTCGACCCGTCGCTCTATGCCGATTTCACCGGGATGCACCGACTCGTCGGCATGGAAGACGTCTATGCCCGCGAAGCGCGCTTTCTCGACGTTGGATATCAGGACCGCAAATACACAGCAGCCGGGGGACGGCCATGAACATTTCCGCAGACACCTATCCGACCGGTCTGGGCCGGGTTCTGGGCCGCTCGTCGCGCTTGCGCGCGTTGGTCGCGGCGCCGGATCTTCTAGTGGCGCCGGGCTGCTACGACTGCCTGACGGCGCGCCTGGTGGCGCGCGCCGGGTTCGCGGCCGCCTATATCACCGGCTCGGGCGTCTCGATGAGCGCGATTGGCGCCCCGGATATGGGGGCGCTGTCCAGTGCAGAACTGATCGAACGGGCGCAACGCATTGCCGACAGCGTCGATATCCCGGTGATCTGCGATATCGACACCGGGTTCGGCGGGCCAATCAATGTGATACGCACAATCCGCGATCTTGAGCGCGCGGGCGTCAGCGCCGTGCAGATGGAAGATCAGGCCTTTCCCAAGAAATGCGGCCATGAACCGGGACGCAAGCTGGTGTCGGTGCAGGAAATGACTGGACGGATCAAGGCTGCAGTTGACGCCCGGCATGACCCGGATTTCCTGATCATTGCGCGTACCGATGCGCGCAGCGATCACGGACTAGACGCCGCGATTGACCGCGCTGCGGCCTATGGCGAGGCCGGCGCCGATGTGCTGTTCGTTGAATCCCCCGAAAGCCGCGATGAAATGCAGCTGCTCAACACCCGGCTTTCACGGCCCACAATGGCCAACATGGTCGAAGGCGGGCGCACACCGTTGCTGCCGGGTGCGGATCTGGAGGCGCTTGGTTATCGGCTTGCGATCTATCCCAATTCCATGACGCGAGTGGTGGGGCATATGGGCGCCGAACTGCTGAACACGCTGCGCCAGACCGGGACCACGGATGGGATGCGCAACCGGATGCTGGATCATCGCGCGCTCTGGAATTTGTTCGACTACCCCGAGTGGACCGCACTCGAGGATCGTTTCAAACAAACCGACTGACAGGAGGGCACCGCAATGTCCGGAAAATTGGAAAAATGGCAGGGCTTCGTCCCGGACGAGGACCTTGCGACATACCGCAAGGGTGGCTTTGGCGAACGCATCGGTTTTGGAGAGCGGGTGGCGTTGCTGAATATCGACACAACCTGGATGTTTGTCGATCCGTCCTATGACATGTGCGGGCGCGAACTGCCCCAGCTTAAGACGGCCATCATTGACCTGACCACGCAGTTCCGTCAGTTTGGCCTGCCAATTTATTACAGTCGTCGTGACAACCGCAACCATCCGGTACGGCGCGGTATCTGGAATCTCAAGCTGTCCGTGGCCGAAAGCCATGGATACACCGTCGATCCGCGTGCCGATGAATGGCCCGACGAGTACGCCCCTACTGCCGCCGACGTGGTGATCGAGAAAAACAAACCATCGTGCTTTTTTGAGACACCATTAGAGTCCTTTCTGCGCTACGATCGGGTTGATACGCTGGTTGTGGTCGGTATCTCGACCAGTGGCTGCGTGCGTGCCGCTGTGACGGATGCCTTTTCCCACAATTTCCGGGTGATCGTCGTCGAAGAGGCGGTGGGCGACCGCAGCGCATCAGCGCATCAGGCCAACCTGTTCGACATGGACATGAAGTTTGCCGATGTGGAAAGCCACGCCTATGTCACGGCAGAGCTTGACCGCCTTTATGGGACCCGACAGGTCGCGGAATGACCATGCATCCCGCCAAGGGTCCGCTGACCGGGCTGCGCATTGTGGAAAGCACCGCCTTTATCGCCGCGCCGCTGGCCACGATGAGCCTTGCCCAGTTGGGTGCCGAGGTGACCCGGCTGGATCCGCCCGAAGGGGGCCTCGACTATCGTCGCTGGCCGCTGGCACCGTCGGGGGCCAGTCTGTACTGGACGATGCTCAATCGTGGCAAGGGTTCTGTCACGCTGGACCTGCGGACGGCAAGCGGGCGGCAGGCTGCGGCGGATATGATCTGCGACGATGAGCCGGGCGATGGGCGGGACGGGGCGCAGGGCGGTGGCATCTTTGTCACCAACCTGCCGACGCGGGACATGCTGACGCCGCAGGCGCTGCTTGGGCGGCGACCCGATGCAATTGTCGTGACGCTGGATGGCAGCCCCGATGGCACCTCGGCGATTGATTACACGGTGCATGCCGCCTGCGGTGCGGCGATGATGACAGGACCCGAGGATCGCCACGATCCCGTGAACAATGCGGTGCCCTTTTGGGACGTGATTGCCGGGCGAACGCTGGCGATGGGGATACTCGCCGCCGCGCTGGAGCGGCAACGCACAGGCAAGGGCCAGCATATCGCGCTCAGCCTGTCGGACGTGGCGATGGAGACAATGGCAAATGTAGGCATTCTCGCCGAGACTGAACTGACCGGCACCCCACGCCCGCGTCAGGGGAATTGGGTCTACGGCAGCTTTGGCCGCGATTTTGCCACCCGCTGCGGACGCTGGTTCATGGTCGTTGCTGTCACGCGCAAGCAGTGGCGCGCGTTGGTGGCCGCGACGGGGCTGGATTCCAAGATGAGCGCGCTCGCCGCCTCGAATGGTCGCGATCTGGACGACGAACACGTGCGCTACGACTTGCAGGCGCAGGTCGGGGCGCATTTACAGGTTTGGGCGGGACAGCGGGATCTGAACCAGATTGCCGCCGCATTTTCGGAAACGTCGGTCTGCTGGAGCCCCTATCGCGACACCGCACAGATGTTGGCCGAAGATGCCCGCGCCAGCGATGCCAATCCGATGTTCACCCGCCAGACGCATCCCGGCGTGCCCGAAGTGCTGACCCCGCGTTCGCCGCTGCGCCTGTCGAACCATCCGCAGCTTGCTCCGGGACGGGCACCGTCGCTGAACGGTGCATCAAATTGGGAAAAGACATGACCGAATACGCCCCAAAGGGTCTGTTCGGCCTGCTGACCCCGCAGGCCAACACCACCGCCGAACTTGAGGTGCAGATCCTGTGCCCACCGGGCTACGCCGCCTTGACCGCACGGCTGACCAGTGACCGTCCTACGATGGAGGACCGGTTGATGGATTACGTGGCGCGTATGGATGACACCATTGCGCGCTTTGCCAATGCGCCTATCCGGGCGGTGGGATTTGCCTGTACCGGGGCGTCCTACCTCATTGATCCGCAGGTGGAACAGCGCAGTCTGGACACGATTGCCCAGCGTCGCGGGGTGCCTGTGGTGACGGCAGCGCAGGCCATTACCGATGCGCTGCAGTGTTTAGGGGCGCGCCGGATCGGCATTGTCTCGCCCTACGGCGATACGCTGCATGATGCAGGTATGCGTTACTGGGCGGCGCGCGGATTCGAGATCGGGCCGGTTGAGCGGTTGGCCGGTCAGGAGGCTGCGTTTCATCCGATCTATTCGCTCTCGGGGAATGCGTCGCGCGCGGGGCTTGGCGCGCTTGAGGGCAGCGATGTCGACGCCATTGTGATCCTGGGCACTGGCCTTGCTACGCTGGGCACCCTGCTGGGGCAACGGGATCGCGGCATACCTGTGCTGACACCCAACCTCGCGCTGGTCTGGGCGATGGTGACAGCGCTCAGTGACGCGGCCCCGTCGCGGGCATCACTTGATCCCTGGCTGGACGGTGCGGCCTGGGCAAAGCGATACCATGACCGAGTGGCCGTATGACCCTGTTGAGCGAGTTACCCGCTGGTGTTCACGGCGGCTTCGACGCTGAGAGGCCGATCCCCGACAGCGCCCGGAACCAGATCCAGACGCGCACCTTCGGCGGCATAGCGGTCCGCCATGGCGATGCCGGGACCCCGTGCGGCGCCTGTGACCAGCGCCGCCTTTTCCTGAGGTCTCCTCATGCGGATGCGTCCTTACGTTCGGCACTCAGATTGGCCGCCTGCGCGAATATATACATTCTTGTCAAAGGGTTCGGACGATGACTAAGCTGCACGAACTTGGCCTGCACGCGCTCTCTGGTCTTATCGCTGCTCGCGAAATCAGTGCGTTGGACCTGACCGATGCGCTAATTGCCCGCTGCGAAACCATGGGATCAACCTGCGCCATAGTCACCCCAACGTTCGAGCATGCCCGCGCACTGGCGCGCCTGCACGATGCAGAGCTTGCGCGCGGAGTTTCGCGAGGGGCGTTGCACGGAATCCCGGTTGGTCTGAAAGACGCCTTTGCGATCCAAGATGTGCCGACCAAACTCTGTGGCCGCTTTACCCCAGAGACGAGCGCAGATGCGTGGCGGGCGCTGGACGCGGCGGGAATGCCGCTGTTGGGTAAGCTGCATTGCGCCGAATACTGCCTGGGCGCACCGGGTGCAGAGGACGTGCTGCCGTTTGCGCGTAACCCGTATGATCCGGCGCGGACCCCTGGTGCCTCGTCCTCTGGTTCTGCGGTGGCGCTAGCGACCGGGATGATGCCCGCAGCACTGGGCACCGATACTGGCGGGTCGATCCGTATTCCCGCCACCTTTTGCGGTGTTGTCGGGCTGAAACCTACGGGCGGACTGGTCAGTTGTCAGGGGGTTTTTCCGCTTGCGCCGGCGCTGGATCAGGTGGGACCGATGGCACGGGACAGTCGCGATTGTGCTTTGTTGCTGGATGCCCTGCTGGGTCGGCGCGATCCCTCACTCTCTTTTTCTGGCGCACTGACACAACGGTTGGACGGGCTGCGCGTCGGGCATGTAACACAGTTTGGCACCGATGCGCGCGTGGCAGCGGAACAACGTGCTGCCGTTTCACGGGCGCTTAGCGTCCTCACCGACCTTGGGGCGTTGGTCGATGAAGTGACGCTGCCGCCGTTGCAGGCGTTTACCGACTGTTTCCTGCCGCTGATGCTGTCCCAGGCGTACGCGCTCTATTCAGGTGCCGTGGCCAACGATTCAGCGATGTCGCCCAACACCCGCGTCCGGTTGCACGGTGGGGCTGCGATCACCGCCGCCGACGCTGAACGGGCCCGCATCCAACGGAGGCACCTTGTCCACGCGGTAGATCCCGTCTGGGCGCGGTTCGATGTGCTTGTATTCGAGGCTGTGCCCGGTGATCCGCCATTGATCGACGATATCGGGCCATTGGATTACCTCAAGGCTCCGATGCTTGCCGTGCCGGCCAATCTGCTGGATGCCCCGTCGCTTTCGGTGCGCTGCGGTACATCGCGGGCCGGGTTGCCAATCGGCCTTCAGATCGTCGGGCCACGCCTTGGGGACGCTGCGGTGTTGCGTGTCGGGCATGCTTACGAACAGGCGACCGGGCATACCGGCAGACCCGTGACGCCAGTCGCATGACACTGCCCGAGAGTGATTCAGTGCACCGCCCGTCGGCCAGATGATGGCGCCGGTTTTCCTCCGACCGATTCCCCAGGTGCGTGTGCCTAAACCCGCGCCGCATGGCTGGAACGCACCTGGAAACTGCAAAATGTACCAATATATTCATTATCCGGTATCATAAATGTACTTTTTATTTGTATTGCCGACGGTATGCGGCAATCCTTTGTGTGTCAGGCCGGGGATGGGGCGATGAACGATCAGAATCATGGGGCCCGTGCCCCGACGCGCAGTGTGATCGCCGGGCGAACAGAGCGGCGGGTGAGCAGATATTTCGACAATGACCGGTTTGGGGGCCGACATGCAGAATGATGCAATGACCACACAGACAGTCGCCGGTCATCTGGTTGAGGCGCTGTATCGGCGTGGGACGCGGCGGCTTTACGGTGTTCCGGGGGGTGGATCGTCGCTTGATCTGATTGCGGCGGCCGAGTCGCTTGGCATGACCTTTGTACTGGCCCGCAGCGAAAATGCTGCGGTGATGATGGCTGCCGCCGACGCTGATATCTCGGGTGCACCCGGTGCAGCGCTGACCACCAAGGGGCCGGGGCTGGCTCAGGCGATGAACGGGCTGGCGCATGCCGCGCTCGACCGGGCGCCGGTGATCTGCATCACCGACGGGTTTTCCGAGACGCTCAAAGCCTATGTGACACATCAGGTGTTCGATCAGGAAGGGATGAGCCGACCGGTGGTCAAAGCCCACAGTCGGCTTGACGGCGACGAACCCACCGCCGAGATTGAGCGATTGATCGACCTTGCCTGTGCGCCCTGTCGTGGGCCGGTGCATATCGAACTGACAGGTGCTGCGGCCCGGCGCCAGGCGGCGCCGACGGCGATGACCGCATCACCCGCCACATCAGCATGCCTGTCACTGGACGACGCGCGCGTCCTGCTGTCACAAGCGCGCCGCCCGGTGGTGGTGGTCGGACTCGAGGCGCGCTCTGCATCAGAGGCGACATTGCGGCTTGTCGAAAGTCTGGGCTGTCCGGTTCTGACCACGTACAAAGCCAAGGGCGTTATACCAGACGCGCATCCTGCCCGCGTGGGGCTGTTCACCTGCGGCACGGCAGAGGCACCAACACTAGAGCGGGCCGATCTGATCGTATTGGTCGGGCTGGACCCGGTCGAGCTGATCTTGCAGCCGTGGCGTTATGACGTGCCGGTGCTGGATATCGCCGAAATCCACCACCAACCGCACTATACCAACATTTCCGCCGGCGTGTACGGCCCGCTGATCCCAAACCTGAATACACTGACGGGACGCAACAGTGCCAGCGATTGGACGCCGGACGACATCCGCGATCTGGCGAACGCGATGCGCAGCGCGATCTCGTTTCCTGAAGGGGCTGCGATTGACCCGCAAGTTATCGTCCAGGCGGCGGCAAAGCACCTGAGCGATGCCCGGATCACTGTCGACGCGGGGGCACATATGCTGAGTGCCACGGGATTCTGGCCGGCCGACAGACCGAATGATTTGCAGATCTCGAACGGGCTTGCCTCGATGGCTTTTGCGCTGCCTGCGGCGATTGCCACCGGGCTTGCGGACCCATCACGCCGCGTCATCGCCTTTACCGGTGATGGCGGGCTCAAGATGTGCGTTGGTGAACTCGCCACAGCCGTGCAATATGCTGTCCCGGTCACAGTGATCGTCTTCAACGACGGTGCGCTGACGTTGATCGACCTGAAACAGCAGCAGCGCGGGCTGAAATCCGCTGGCGTGCGCTGGCCCCGGACAGATTTTGCAGCGGTGGCGCGGGGCTTTGGCTGCGTGGCCTGGCGCGTGACGACTAAGGCCGAGTACGAGGCGGCGCTGATCGAAGCGGAACAGGCGCCGGGACCGTCACTGATTGATGTGGTCCTTGACCCCGGAGGATACGCCGCGCAACTCAAAGCGATGCGGGGCTAGAGGATGATGCTAACCCTTGCCCGTCAAAGCCGCCAGCCGCGCCCGCGCCCCTTGCAGGAACATGGTCTGGTCATTGCCGGCCAGAATAAAATTCATCCCGAAATCAATGTAGCGCCGCGTCATGTCGGCATCCGCCACACCACCAAAGCCGCAGACCTTGCCGTGGCGCTGCGCTGCGGCGGCCACCTTTTCCATCGCCGCGACCATCTCGGGGTCGCCGTACGCGCTGGGTTTGCCCAGCTGGAACGTCAGATCCGACGCGCCGACAAACAGGATGTCGACCCCGTCAACCGAGGCGATCTCGTCCACGGCCTCGACTGCGGTGCGGCTTTCGATCATCACAGCGCAGAGTGTGATCGGGTCAAGTATCTTTGCGGCATCGGCAAAACTGCGCGGCGCATAGCCAAGTTGCGGCAGAATGCCGGGCACCGATCTATGGCCGTGGGGCGGAAAACGACATTCGCGGGCGATGGCGGCGGCGGTTTCGGGATCGTCCACATGCGGGACAATCACGCCCATCGCGCCATTGGACAACACCCGATGTATCGGCCCCGGCGCAGCATCGGCCACCCGTACCAGCGGCGTGACCCCGGCCTCTACCCCGGCAAGGGCGGTCTGCGTGATCTGATCCATGCTGAGCGGGCCGTGTTCCAGATCAAGGAACATCCAATCATAGCCGCAATCGCGCAGCATCGCAGCGATGTCCGTGGTGCGGGTCAGACGGCAGCTGACGCCAAAGCACGGACGCTGCGCAAGTTTTTCAGCCAGCGATGCACTCATTGGTCCAGCGCCTTTACCTTGAGATCGGTGAGCAGCATATGACCTGTCTTGTGTGTGATCATCAACGGCAGCTTTGCTGCCATGGCCACCGCCTGAGGGGTGACACCGCACCCCCAGAACACGGGCACATCATTCGCCCCGATCACAGGCGGTTTGCCCCAGTCGACGGCCTGAGTGTCATGGATGCCGATGGCAGCGGGATCGCCGATGTGTACCGGCCCACCATGGACCGACGGATAGCGCCGCGTCACCTCGACCACGCGGTCGACTTCATCTTGTGGGATCGGCCGCAGCGAAACGACCATAGGGCCGCGGAACGGGCCAGCGGGCACGCAATCAATCCCCGAGGTATAGACCGCGATACGCCCGCCGGGCTGCGCCAGATGCGCCACACGCAGACCATTGTCCTGAAGCACCGCGTCAAAGGACAGCGAACACCCCATGGCAAAAGCCACCAGATCGTCCCGCCAGAGCGCCGAGATATCGTCAGTTTCGTCGACCAGCACCCCGTCACGGTAGACGCAATAGCCCGACAAGTCGCGACGCACGTCCGACCCGGGCGCGATCTGCCGGAACTCGGGATCGCCGGTATCGGTCACATCCAGCAACGGGCACGGCTTGGGATTGCGCAGGCAGAACCGCATAAAGTCGAGAGCGGCGCCCGCAGGCACAATGGCAAGGTTGGCCTGCGCGTATCCGCGCGCCAGCGCATGTGTCGTGCCGCGCCAGCGTCCGTCGCGGATCGCAAGACGCACATCGGCAGCGGTGCCATGCTCAAGTCGACGACGCATATCGTCAGTTTCAATGTCAAGCATACCAGCCCTTTCGATTTCGATACTGCCCACGGGGCCTGTTCCCGCGTCAGCGTATCGCAACCGCGTCGCGCTTGGATAGGGACCAAAACGCAAAACTGCCCGTCAGAGGCAGATGGTCCTGCACGTATTCAAGACCGACGCATTTCCGGCGCCATTCATGCGCCCCAACAAGGAGAGACCAAATGATCAAACATATCCTCAAAGGCGCTGCCGCGCTGGCAGTCACGGCGACAGTCGCCACCGCACAATCCTACCCGTCAGAACAGATCACGCTGATCGTGCCCTATTCGCCGGGCGGCAATGGCGACATCACCTCGCGATTCATCGCTGACAAGGCAAGCGACATCATGGGTGTGAACTTTGTGGTGCAAAACCGCGAAGGCGGCGGCGCTTACATCGGCATCAACAGCTGCGCCAATGCCGAGCCGGACGGCTATACCATCTGCTTTATCTCGACGAGCCCGGTCACCGTACGCCCACATATCATCGAGGCACCGTATGACCCGATCACCGATCTAAGCTATCTGGGCCAGTACATGCTGTCCAAGCAACCGGTGATCGTGCGCAACGACGGCAAATATGACAGCTTGGCAGACGTGATCGCATTTGCCCGCGAAAATCCGGGCCAGTTGCGCTGGTCGGCGGCGGTGCCGCGCGGTGGTCCACACCTGGCGACCGAGGCCGTGTTCCGGGCCGAGGATGTCAAAACCACCTTCCTGCCATCAAAGGGCGGCGCGGTGGAGCTGGCGAACCTGTTGTCCGGCACCATCGACCTTGCCGTCATTTCCGATTACGGTCCCGCGCTGGACAATGGCGAGATCAAGATTCTGGCTGAAACCAGCCCCGGCCGAAACCCACAGGCACCGGATGCGCCTACACTGGGTGAGCTGGGTTATCCGCTTGAGCTGGCCAGCTTTTTCGCACTTGCCGCACCGGCGGGACTGCCTGACGACGTGATCGCCGCCTGGGATGACACGCTCAAGCAGATTTCTGACAGTGACGAGTTCAAGACATTGATGGACCGGATCAAAGCCGAAGGCGCCTATCTGAACTCGGCCGATTTCACCGCGCGGGTGCAGGCTGACTACAAGGCCATGGGTGAAGCGACCGAGAAATACGGCCTCGCCAATTAAAGCACTCAACAATTCGCTGGCGGTTGGTCTTGACCGGCTGCCAGCCCTCCGAGCAGAGGATATCCCGACGATGCCCGTCCATGTGCGTCTAGAACTGATTTTGATTGCGATACTGCTGCCCTGCGTGGCGCTGTTCGCCTTTTGGTACGTCCCTTTGTCGATTGACGCGCCTCAGGGGTTCGGGTCCGACAGCGAAATTTCACCGCGCTTTGCACCCTACCTTCTGGCGGCGCTTATGGTTGCGGCCATGGTCGGACGCCTGGTCCAGCTGGGTCTGGCAGCGATGAGCGGGCAATTAGACGCACTGCCGGACGATCTGAGCGAGAGCGGCAGTGCAGAAGAAACGCGGCGCGGCATCATGCTGAATTTCGTGACGACCATCTACGGGTTTCTACTGGTACCGCTGCTTGGCTTTTACGCGGCGAGCTTTGCGTTGGTGGCCTATCTGGTGCACCGCCTGGGCGAACGACGTCTGATCATGGTGGCGCTGATCGGCGCGGCCTGCATCCTCTTCACATATCTCCTCTTTGACGAATTGCTAAGCGTGCGCCTGCCGCGCGGTGCAATTTCGTCCCTTTTCAAAGGTTAGACCGCATGGACAGCATACTCGCAGGCGTACAACTCGCCTTGACATGGCAGTCGCTGGGGGCGGTCCTGGTGGGGCTGCTTGCCGGGCAATTGCTAGGCGCGATTCCGGGGTTGACGGCCACCATGGCTGTCGCGCTGTTGATCCCCTACACCTATTACCTGGATCCATGGGTCGGCATTCCGATGCTGATCGGGATGTTCAAGGGATCGCTGTTTGGCAGTTCGATCACGGCTATTCTGGTCAAGACTCCAGGCACCCCCGCCGCCGCCGCCACCGTTCTGGACGGTTATCCGCTGGCGCAGCAGGGCAAAGGTGAAAAAGCCTGCAAGATGGCGCTGTACTCTTCGGTCTTTGGCGACAGTTTTTCCGACATCGTGCTGATCTTTGGCGCATCGTTTCTTGCGTCAATCGCGCTGAATTTTGGCCCGGCGGAATACACATTGCTGGTGACGTTCTCGTTGCTGACGATGGGCGTAGTGTCAGGCGCCAAGATCTGGAAAGGCGTGTTTGCGATGCTTTTGGGCATGCTGCTGGGTATTGTCGGGCTGGACCCGGTGACGGCCAGCCCGCGTATGACCATGGGATTTCTCGAGATGGAGGAAGGCATCGGCCTGATCCCCATGCTCATCGGTTTTCTGGCGGTGGCCGAGGTGCTGCGCCAGATGGAGTATCCGCGCAAGCAGCTGGCGACCAGCACGGTCACATTCTCGACCGATCCTGCCGACCGTCGGGTGTCCTGGGCCGAGTTCAAGAGCTGCCTGCCAGTGATGATCAAATCCTCGACGCTTGGCACTGCTGTCGGCGCGCTGCCGGGCATCAGTTCAACCGTTGCCGCCTTTTTGGCCTATAATGAGGCCAAGCGGTCATCGAAAACGCCGGAACGGTTTGGCAAGGGCACACTCGAAGGTATTGCGGCGCCCGAAAGTGCAAATAACGCGGTGTCGGGGGCCAACCTTATTCCGTTGATGGCTTTTGGCATTCCCGGTGACATCGCCGCCGCGCTGATCCTGTCGGCGCTGCTGATCCAAGGTATCACGCCGGGGCCGGTGATTTTTCGCGACAACCCAGAACCGATCTATGCGATCTTTACAGCCCTGCTGCTAGCCAACCTGTTCAACCTGATCCTGGGCCACGGCCTGATCAAGGTGGCGCGCAAGGTGGTGGGCGTGCCCAAACGCATCCTGTTCCCGGTGGTGCTGGTGATCGCCGCCGCAGGGGCCTATGCGATGCGCGGGTCGATCTTTGATATCCAGTTGGTGTTTCTGTTCGGTCTGCTGGGCTGGGGCCTGACCAAGATGGCGTTTCCCACCGTGCCATTGCTGATCGGCTTTATCCTGATGCCGATCCTGGAATCGAACCTACGGATCTCGATGCTGATCGCCGGATCGGTGCCCAATCCGCTGGGCTATTTCTTTGCCCGGCCCGCCTTTGTCACGCTGCTGGCGGTCATGTTTCTGCTGCTGGTTCTCGTCCTGCGGCGGGTTCTACGCGACAAGCAGGCAGCGCGGGCCGCCGGACTGGGGAGCAGCTGACATGGCTGGCGGACCCGTCTTTTCCATTGGCTGGCAAAACGGCGCCTTTGTGCCCGCCAATCGCGTCACCCTGCCACTGTTGGCCCCCGGCGTGACCTATGCCGCGTCAGTCTTTGAAGGGGTCCGCGCCTATGCGCTGGATGGCGGCCCCGGCGTCGCGCTGTTCAGGCTGGGCGAACACCTCGACCGGTTGCGCCGCTCGTGTGAGGTGCTGGGCCTGGACGAGATCCCCGACCCGGCTGAAATGGCGCGCACGATGGTGGATCTGATGGCGCGCAATGGCGTGACCGAGGACACCTATATCCGCCTTCAGGTCTATGTCGACGGTGACGGCGAAATGACGGCGCGGGGGCCCACCGGTGTCGCCATGCTGGCCCGCCCACGCCCACAGCTGACCGCGCGACTGGAAAACGGTGTGCGCTGTCAGGTGTCTAGCTGGCGGCGGATCGGCGACAATGCCAGCCCACCGCGCGTCAAGGCGGCCGCCAACTACCTTAACGGTCGTCTGGCCGGGCTGCAGGCCCGCGCCGATGGCTACGACACCGCGCTGCTGCTGACCGAAGATGGTCAGGTCGCCGAGGCCCCCGGCGCCTGCGTCCTGCTGGTGCGTGACGGTATGCTTGTGGCGCCGCCGGTGACGGCTGGCATCCTCGAAAGTCTGACCCGCGATACGGTTCTGAAACAGGCCCGCGATCTGGGTGTGACCGCGCGGGTGATCGAGCGCCCGGTCGATCGAACCGAATTGTACGCCGCCTCCGAAGTGCTGCTTGTCGGTACTGGGATGGAGGTGACGCCGGTTGTCGGAATCGATCGCTTTGCCGTGGGCGCCGGCGTCAGGGGTCCGGTGACGCAGGCGCTCCAGACTGCCTTTTTCTCGACCGTCCGGGGTGCCGCAGCGGCCCCTGACGGCTGGCTTACCCACATTCCCCAAACAAAGGAGTCCGGAACATGACACAACTCAGCCCGGTCAAGATCGGCGTCGTCTGGGAGCGGCTTAACGGATTGATGGATCAGGTTGCGGAAACCTGTGTGCGGACCTCGTTTTCGTCGGTGGTACGCGAAAACTACGACTTTGCCATCGGTCTGCTGGATGCCCGTGGCCGTCAGATCGCGCAGAGCCGCCGGTCGGTACCATCCTTCATCGGCACCATGTCCCGCACCCTGACCGCGATGCTGGACAAATATCCGGTGCAGACCCTGCGCGACGGTGACGTGCTGATCACCAACGATGGCTGGCTTGGCACCGGCCATCTGAACGACATCACGATGATCAAGCCGATCTTTCGCGACGGGCGGCATCTGGGCTTTGTCGGGTCGATCTTTCACACCGTCGATATTGGCGGCGCCCCGTCACCCGCCGCCAAGGACTGCTTTGAAGAAGGGCTGAACATCCCGGTCGCCAAGATCCTGCTGGAGGGTGAGGAACACGATCTGCTGGTCGATATCCTGACCGCGAACCTGCGCGAACCCGAGGAAACCCTAGGCGATATCCGGTCGCAATTTTCGGCCTATCACGCCTGCCGCGACCGCCTGTTCCGCCTGCTGGACGAAGAGGAACTTGACGATCTCGAAGCCTTTTCCGACGACGTGCTAGATCGGTCGGAGGCCAGTCTGCGCCGCGCCATCAGCGCCATTCCCGACGGCACCTATACAGATATGCTGACGGCGGACGGCTTTGATCACCCGCTGGACATCCACTGTAAGGTCACGATTTCCGGCTCGGACATCACTGTCGATTTTGCGGGCACGGCGGAACAGATCGAATTCCCGGTCAATTCGCCGATGACCTTTACCACCGCCTATAGCTGCTACGCGATCAAATGCGCGCTCGACCCCGGCACGCCGATCAACGACGGTGCGTTCCGGCCCATCACCGTGACCGCGCCCGAGGGTACGTTGGTCAACCCGCGTCGCCCGGCGCCGGTCTGGGGGCGACACCTATCGGGCCACTACATGCCCCCCGCGATCTACGGCGCACTGTCGCAGATCGCCCCGGACAAGATCATCGCCGACTGCGGATCGCCGCTGTGGAACGTCTATTTCAAGGGACGGCGCGAAGGCGAGGATCGCAACTTTGTCAAGATGTTCTTCATGAACGGCGGCCACGGCGCACGGCCGACACAGGACGGGCCGGGGTGCCTGTCGTTCCCCTCAAACGTGTCCAATCAAGCAATCGAGCAGTTCGAGAACCAGACACCCCTGCTGATCGAGGAAAAGGCGCTGATCCCCGACACCGGCGGCATTGGCCAGTTTCGCGGCGGCAACGCGCAGCGGCTGACCTTCCTCAACATCGGAGAGGCACCAGTGACCGTCACCATCCGCCACGAACGGGTCGACAACCCGCCGCGCGGATTGCTGGGCGGCGGAAACGGCAGTGGCGGGCTGGATCTGGTCAACGGTAAACGCATCGCCGCGAAAAGCCAGACGCGACTGGCCAAGGGCGACCGCGTGACCTTTCAGACCCCCGGTGGCGGTGGCATGGGCGCGCCCGACAAACGCGACGCGGCGACGATCCGCGCGGACATCGACAGCGGTCTGGTGACAGCAGGTCGTGCAAAACAGGATTACGGATACACCTCATGACTGACGCAACACCCGGCTTTCGCATAGGCGTCGATATCGGCGGCACCTTCACCGATGTCGTGATGCTGGACCCGCGCAGCGGGCGGCTGGCCAATGAAAAGGTGCTGACCACGCCCGACGATCCCGCCGAGGGCGTGCTGAACGGAGTGCAACGCATCCTTGCGAACGAGCAGGCGGCCCCCGGCGACGTACAGTCGATCATTCACGGAACCACGCTGGTCGCCAATGCCCTGATCGAACGCAAGGGCGTGCGCACCGCGCTTGTCACAACCCAAGGCTTTCGCGATGTGTTAGAGATCGGGCGCGAGCTGCGCTATTCGATCTATGACCTGTTCATCGACATGCCGGAACCGCTGGTCCCCCGCGTCCTGCGGTTTGAGGTGGATGAGAGGATGCGCAACGATGGCACCGTGCTGCAATCTCCGGACCCGGACGCCATACGCGCGCTGGCCGCCCAACTGCGCGACGCAAAGGTCGAGGCGGTGGCGATCGTCTTCCTCCACTCCTTTCGCAACGACGAAAACGAACGCGTGGTCAAAGAGATCCTGGCGCAGGAACTGCCCGGTATCACCATTTGCACCTCGTTCGAGGTCATGCCGCAGATCGGCGAATACGAACGGACCTCGACCGCCGTCGCCAACGCCTTTGTCCAGCCGATCTTTCGCAATTACGTGCAGCGGCTGGTGCAAGAGCTTGGTCGGCTAAAGCTGCCGCAGGATCTGTACCTGATGCTGGCCGATGGCGGCACCGTGCGACACGAAACCGCCGTGCAATTCCCCATCCGGCTGGTTCAATCCGGTCCTGCGGGTGGCGCGCAGGCGGCGGCGGTCTTTGGTCGTCTGGCCCAAGAAGACAATCTGCTGTGTTTCGACATGGGCGGCACCACCGCCAAGGCGTGTCTGATTCAGAACGGCGAACCCCTGCGCACCGACAGTTTCGAAGTCGCCCGGGTCTTTCGGTTTGCCAAGGGCAGCGGTTTGCCGTTGCAAGTCCCGGTGATCGACATGATCGAGATTGGCGCAGGCGGCGGATCCATCGCGCAGGTCGACAAGCTGGGACTGGTGCGTGTCGGCCCCGAAAGCGCCAGTTCCAAACCCGGCCCGGCCTGCTACGGTCTGGGTGGGCGTCAGCCGACGGTGACCGATGCGGATCTGGTGCTGGGATATCTGGATGCCGCGTCCTTTCTTGGCGGGGACATGGCGCTGGACAAAGCCGCCGCCGAGGACGCGATCCGTCAGACGCTGGCCGAACCGCTGGGTCTGTCCGTGGTCGAGGCGGCCTGGGGCATCTACGAGACAGTCAACGAAAGTATGGCGCAGGCCGCAACGATCCACGCGCTGGAAAGCGGACGCAAGGTGCAGGATTTCACCGTGCTCGCTATAGGGGGCGCCGGCCCGGTTCATGCCGCCAATCTTGCGCGGCGTTTGGGTGTGCGGCGGGTGATCTGCCCGCTGGGGGCCGGCGTGGCGTCGGCGTTTGGGTTCCTGGCCTCGCCGATCTCGTTCGAATTTGCCCGTGCAGCGATCGAACCGCTGACCGGGTTGGATCTGGCCCGGATCGACACGATGGTGGCAGAACTGGAACGCGAAGGCATAGATCTGGTCACGTCTGCTGGAATTGCCGCGACGGATGCGCAAACCGCTGTCAGCGTGCTGATGCGGTATTCCGGTCAAGGGTATCAGGTCGATGTGGCGATCCCGCGTGACGTGATCATCGCGGGCGATACCGCCGCCATCCAGAAGCTGTTCGAACAGCGCTACCTGACCCTCTTTGGTCGGACCGAAGCTATGGCGGCCGAAATCATGTCCTGGCGTGTCGTTGTTGCCGGACCAAAGCCGGTGCTGGAACCGCAGGCGGCACTGCGCCCCGGCACCGCCCGGATTGGGCAGCGCCCGGTCTATTTTGGCGAGGCCGGCGATTTCATCGATACCCCGGTCTATGATCGCTACTGCCTGCCGCCGAACCAAAGAATTCCCGGCCCGGCGGTGTTTGAAGAACGCGAATCAACCATCGTCATGCCCCCGTCTGCCAGAGCACGGGCGGATCAGCACGGCAATCTTATCATCGACCTCGACCTTTAAACAGCCAGTCCCGGCGCAGACAAGACAAGGAAACAAACGTGGATTTCACGCTCGATTCGGAACAGCAGATTTTTCAGGATTCGGTGGGCAAGCTGGCCCAGCGACATCTGGCCAACGGTGCGCTTGTGCGGGCGCGCGAGGCGCATTTCCCCTTTGATGTGGCGCGTATTATGGCTAAAAATGGGTTGATGGGCATCACAGTCCCCGAATCCGAAGGCGGCGTTGGCGGCACACTTCTGGATGCAGTCATCGCCATTCAGGCCGTTGCCAGCGTCTGCCCCAAAAGCGCGGATGTGGTGCAGGCAGGCAATTTCGGGGCGATCCGCACACTCGCGGAATATGCCAATGCCGCACAAAAGGAGCGCTACCTTCAGCCACTGTTGAAGGGGGAAAAGGTCATTGGTCTGGGCATGACCGAGGCGGGCGCGGGCTCGGCCGTGACCGACCTGATCACCACGGCGAAACCGGATGGCGATGGGTTCCGCGTGACGGGGGGCAAGGTGTTTACCTCGCATTCGGTCGAGGCAGATACCTTCCTTGTCTACCTGCGGTTTGGTCCCGGCATCGGCGGTATCGGGTCAGTGATCCTTGAGCGGGGTATGGACGGCTTTTCCTTTGGCGAACCCAGCACCTATATGAACGGCGAACAATGGTGCGCGCTTTATTTCGACAATGTCTATGTGCCTGCCGAAAACGTCCTGCTGGGGCCGGGCGGGTTCAAAAAACAGATCAGCGGTTTCAACGCAGAACGCATCGGCAATGCGGCGCGGGCGCAGGCGCTGGGGCGCTTTGCGTTCGACACGGCGCGCAACTATGTCATGGACCGAACCCAATTCGGGCGCCCGCTGGCCGAATTCCAGGGCCTGCAATGGAAGTTCGCCGACATGCTGATGCAGCTCGAAGCGGCGCAGTTGTTGTTGTATCGCGCCGTCGTCAGTGCCGACCGCGGGTTGCCAGACGGGCAGCAGACTGCGCTGGCCAAGCTGGCGTGCAATACTGCCGGTTTCGAGGCGTGCAATCAGGCAATGCAGGCGATGGGTGGCATGGGCTATTGCGACGAATCCCTTGTGGAATACTGTTTTCGAAAATCGCGTGGCTGGCAGATCGCCGGCGGATCGCTGGAAATGATGCGCAACCGGATCGCCGAGGGGATCTTTGATCGCCGCTTTTCCCAGCGGCCGGAGCGGCAGGAATGAACGGCATGATTGACACCATCGCGGTGATTGGCTCTGGCACGATGGGTCGGGGCATTGCCCAGACGCTTGCCGTGGCGGGATACAACGTACTGGTGTTTGATCAGCGTGCCGAGGCTGCGCAGGCCGCGGTGGATTTCGCCGGACAGATGCTGGACCGCGCGACCGACAAGGCCCGGATGACACGCGAGGATGCACAGGCAGCCAAAGACCGGCTACTGGTCGTAAACGCCCTGTCAGAGCTGGCGCCCGCACAGATGGCGATCGAGGCAATCGCGGAATCACTCGATGCCAAGCAGGCGCTGTTTGCCCAGCTTGAACAGATATTGGGCGCGGATGCGGTGCTGGCCACCAATACGTCGTCGTTGTCAGTATCGGCCATAGCGGCTGGGGTCTCTGCGCCGGGCCGCGTCGTCGGGCTGCATTTCTTTAACCCGGTGCCGCTGATGAAAATGGTCGAGGTTATTCCCGGATTGCGCACTGATCCTGCGGCGACAGATGCGGCGCTGTCGGTCGCGCACAAGATCGGCTATCGCGCGATCTTGTGCCGGGATGCGCCGGGATTCCTGATCAACCACGCGGGGCGCGGGTTGTTGACCGAAGGCAGCCGGATTGTGCAGGATTGCCTTGCCTCCGAGGCTGATGTGGATCGTGTGATGCGTGACGCTGCCGGCTTTCGCATGGGTCCGTTCGAACTGCTGGATCTGACCGGGCTGGATGTGTCCTATCCGGTGCTGCAGCTGATTTATGGCCAGTTCCATCAAGAACCGCGCTATCGTCCCGGTGTTCATCTGGCGGCCCGCGTGGCAGCCGGCCTGCATGGGCGCAAGACGGGCGAAGGGTTCTACCGCTACGCCGCGGGTCGCCGCGTTGATCCACCAGAGAAGTTGCCGCCTGATGGCACGCTGCCCCGTCTTTGGGTGCCGCCGGAAATGCGCGCCGACCTTGCGCAGATCCTGCCCGCGCTTGTTGGTGCAGGAGTCGAAATGTCTGACACAGCGCAGGGCGCGGTTTGCCTGCTGGCACCCTATGGCCTAGACGCGACCGAGGCGGCGCTAAAACTGGAACTTGACCCTGCGTGCGTCATGGCCATCGACCCGCTGACGGTTGACAGCCCCCGCGTGACGATCATGCCGACCCCCGCGACAGTGCCAGATCTGTGCGACCAGCTGCACCGCGCCCTGCTGCTGGCCGGTAAAAAGGTGACGCGCATCGCCGACAGTCCCGGGTTTGTCGCCCAGCGGATTCTGGCAATGGTCGTCAACACCGGCTGCGAGATTTCACAGATGCAAATCGCGGCGCCTGCCGACATTGATGACGGTGTGCGGCTAGGGCTGGGGTATCCGCACGGGCCGCTGGCGCTTGGCGATACGCTCGGGCCGCAGCGGGTGCTGGGGATTTTGGAGGCGCTGCAACGCCAGACTGGCGATCCGCGGTATCGACCCAGCCAGTATCTGCGCCAGCGTGCGCGCCTTGGTCTGCCGCTGGCCACATAGAGGGAACCGCGATGCAAGACTATCAGATGTATATCGATGGCGCCTGGTGTGGAGCCGACAGTGGCGAAACCTTTGCCTCGAAGAACCCCTATACCGGGCAAGACTGGGCGCGGATACCCAAGGCCGGAACCACGGATGTGGATCGCGCAGTGCAGGCCGCACAACGGGCGTTCACGACGGGAGACTGGCCCCGCTGGACCGCCAGTGCGCGCGGCGCGGCGCTGGTGCGGCTGGCTGGGCTGATCACCGACAATTCGGATTTTCTGGCGAAAACCGAGGTCCGCGACAATGGCAAACTGCTGGCGGAAATGTCTAACCAGTGCCGCTATATGGCGAACTGGTATGCCTACTACGGCGGGCTTGCCGACAAGGTCGAAGGCAGCGTCCCGCCAATCGACAAACCGGGTGTGGTCAACATGGTGACCCATGAGCCACTGGGCGTCTGCGCCCTGATCACCCCCTGGAATTCGCCGCTGTTGCTGCTGGCATGGAAACTGGCACCCGCGCTGGCGGCAGGGAACACGGTGGTGATCAAACCGTCCGAATTCACCTCGGCCTCGACACTGGAACTGATGCATTTTGTCGAACAGGCCGACATTCCCCCCGGTGTGGTCAATGTGATCACCGGCTTTGGGGCAGAGGCGGGAATGCCGCTGGTCACCCATCCTCTGGTGCGCAAGATCGCCTTTACCGGCGGCGAAGCCGCGGGGCGCGCGATCAACGAAGCTGCCGCGCGCGATTTCAAGAAGGTCACTCTTGAACTGGGTGGCAAATCGCCAAACATTGTCTTTGACGACGCTGATCTGGACGCCGCCGTCCCCGGCGCGATTTCGGGGATCTTTGCGGCGTCGGGACAAACCTGCATCGCGGGATCGCGGCTGTTGTTGCAGGATGGGATCTATGACAGCTTTGTCGAACGGCTGACCGAAATGGCAGGGGCGGCCGTTCTGGGGGATCCGATGGATCCGGCAACCAATATCTCACCCGTGGCGACGCAGGCGCAGCATCAGAAAATCCTGTCCTATATCGACATCGCCAAGGCCGAAGGCGCCAACTGCATTCTGGGCGGACGGGCGGCGCAGCCCGAAGGAGCGGGTGGATATTTCGTCGAACCCACTATCTTTACCGATGTACGCAACGATATGCGCATCGCACAGGAAGAGGTGTTCGGCCCGGTGCTGTCGATCCTGCGCTTTGCCGACGAGGACGAAGCCGTGCATATCGCCAACGATTCAGCCTACGGGCTTGCCGCCGGGGTCTGGACCAACAATCTGAGCCGCGCGTTGCGGATGTCACGCCGTCTTCAGGCCGGCACAGTCTGGGTCAACACCTACCGCTCGACAAGCTACACGACGCCGTTCGGCGGCACCAAGAACAGCGGACTGGGGCGTGAAAACGGTCTCGAGGCGATCAAGGAATACCTGCAACCGAAATCTGTGTGGCTGGCAGAACCGACAGTCGTCGCCAACCCGTTTATCCGGCGTTAATGAGGTCAGGGCGCGCGCCGCCCTGATCTTATGCTTTGCCGTCAAAACGGCGCCCTAAGGCCAGCATCTCAGGCGTTCCAATGACCTCGTTCAGCCCGTCCAGATTGAACATCCGGTGCGAAAACGGCTGGTTCGACCCGTTTTCCTGTAGCGATCCGTAGTAATCCCGCGCCGCATGGGCCAGCGCGCGCACGATGCCGCCCGGGAAAATCACGATGTCAAAGCCCATCGTCTCAAGATCTCTTGCCTGAGTAATCGGCGTCGCCCCACCTTCGACCATGTTGGCCAACAGCGGCACACGGCCCTGGAAACGCTCGGTAATACGGGTCAACTCGTCCTTATTGCGCGGTGCCTCAACAAACAGCACATCGGCGCCCGCTTCGGTATAGGCTTCGGCGCGGTCCATCGCCGCCTCAAACCCTTCGACGGCAATCGCATCGGTGCGCGCGATGATCAGCGTGTCATGGCGGCGGGCATCCGCCATGGCGGCCAGCTTGCCCGCCATCTCTTCCTTTGGGATCAGCGATTTGTCGGACAGATGCCCGCAGCGTTTGGGATAAGTCTGATCCTCGACCTGAAGGGCCGCCGCGCCGGCGCGTTCATAGCTCTGCATTGTGCGGCGCGCATTCAACGCATTCCCAAAGCCGGTGTCGGCATCAATGATCACCGGCAGATCGGTTCGGTCGGCAATCAGGGCCATTGTTTCGGTCATTTCGCTAGAGGTCGATAGTCCGATATCGGGACGCCCGAGCCGGGTATAGGCCACTGCGGCACCCGAAAGATACAGCGCCTGAAACCCCGCCTGCGTGGCCAGAGCGGCGGTCAGACCGTCATAGACGCCGGGGGCCACCAGAATTTCCGATTGCGAGATAAGGTTGCGCAGGGTCATGATACACCCCCAATCATGGCAAGTGCCTCTTGGCAGGTGACGACATCGGACACCGACCCCAGCGACACCAACGTCGCCTGATGTACCTCGTCGCGGAAGGCAGCGCAGCCATCCGACAGCAGGATTGTGTGAATCTCGCGCAGATGGGCGTCGCGCACGGTGCTGGCGACGCCGCCGTTGGTCACGATCCCGCCGATGATCAGCGTGTCGATGTTCAATGCGCGCAGCACATATTCCAGCCGTGTCTGGAAAAACGCGGAATAGTTGACCTTTTCCACCGTATAATCCGCCGGTGCCAATTCATCCACCAATGTGTGACCAAACCCGCCGGGGGCAAAATCGCCTTTGGTCAGGAACGGCCTCAGCGCCTTGAGATGCGGTGCGATCAGCGGTTCGCCGTCCGGTTTCGGCACCAGGGTGAACTGCGCCGAAACGTACGTTCCCCCCTGGTCGCGCAAGGCGTCGCGCAACGGCGCGATCCGCGCGGGAAGGGCGGCGATGCTGTCTGCCCTCTGACCGGCGCGGCCATAGGCGCCTTCGGGATGCAGAAAGTCGTTCTGAAGATCAATCGTCAGCAATGCTGTGCGTGAGGGGATCATCCGCCGGACCTTTCGATGATGGTGTTGCCCAATGCGTCGATCAGGCCGGTCAGGCCGGGTTCGATCAACACGGTGGTGTCGGGCTGCTCAAGGATTGCAGGCCCCGGGATTCTGGCCCCGACAGGTAGGTCCAGACGTTTATATATGGCTGTATTGTACCAGGTGTCGCCGAAATGCACCTGGCGTGTGGCGACATGCGCCGCCTCGACACTGCCGCCTTTGGGCGCAAGCGAGCTCAGATCAAACCGTGGTCTGCGCCCAGTCACCGCCGACCGCAGGTTGATCACCCGGCGCGTGCCGTTTTTCAGGACGCGGTCATAGGTGGCCAGATAGGCGTCGTCAAAGGCAGCGGCGATCTGATCCGGCGTCACCTGCCGCACCGTGCCATCGCTTACGGTGACGACCAGCGGCACCGACACCGTATGCGTCTGCCCCAGATAGGACATGTCGAGGGTAAAGGTCACATCACGCGATTCAAAGCGGGTCTGCGCCGCGTCCAGAGTCGCATGCCCACTGTCGATATGGCCCTGCATAAAGCGCGTCAGCGCCGTTATATCCAGCCCGGCCAGCGGTGCATTGATGGTCTGAACAAAATCCTGCCGCATGTCAGCGATCACGCAGCCCATGGCCGACAGAACGCCGGGATAGCGCGGCACAATGGCCCGAGCGAGTCCGACATCCGCCAGCATCGCTCCTGCATGCAGGGCGCCGCCGCCGCCAAACGGCATGAACGCAAAGTTTTTGGGATCAAACCCGCGTTCGATGGACACCAACCGCAGTGCGCCCGCCATCCGGCTGTTGGCAACCGTCAGGATCGCTTCGGCCGCCTGTAGCGCATCAAGGTTCAGTGGCTTGCCCACATGTTCCAGAATCGCGGCGCGGGCGGCGTCCACATCCAGGCGTTTGAGTTTGCCGCCGATCGGGCTGTCCGGGTCGATCCGGCCCAGAACCACGTTGGCATCCGTCACCGTTGGGCGCGTATTGCCCTGACCATAGGCGACTGGTCCCGGCGTTGATCCCGCGCTTTCGGGTCCGATATTCAGCAGGCCGCCACGATCAACCCAAGCGATCGAGCCGCCCCCGGCACCGATGGTGGCAATCTCGATCATCGGCGACCGGATGACCATGCCAAAATCAATCGAGGTTTGCGGCGTCAGCATCGACTGACCCGCAGCGATCAGCGACACGTCAAAGCTGGTACCGCCCATGTCACCAGTGATGACGTTCGGAAAGCCTGCCGCCTCTGCGATGTAGCCTGCCGCGATCACGCCCGCCGCTGGCCCCGACAGGGCGGTGCGCACCGGTACCTTGGCTGCCGTCGCCACATCCATCACGCCACCGTTTGACTGCACGATCATGAATTCACCGGCGAAGCCGTCAGATTTCAGCGCGGTTTCCAGTCGGTCGATATAGCCGGACACTTCGGGTTGCAGGTAGGCGTTCAGCGCAGTGGTCGAAAA
The DNA here is from genome assembly GCF_001038505.1 of Puniceibacterium sp. IMCC21224. NCBI lineage: Bacteria > Pseudomonadati > Pseudomonadota > Alphaproteobacteria > Rhodobacterales > Paracoccaceae > Puniceibacterium > Puniceibacterium sp. IMCC21224. Next base: position 114,449 of record NZ_LDPY01000002.1, on the reverse strand, counting down.
CCGTTCAAATTCGCGGATTTCCGGCAGGATCTCGGACGAGGCCGAGACATGCGCGTTTGGCCAGACCGCGCGCACCGCCGCCACGGCGGCCCGCTCATTTTCGGGGTTGGCATAGCTGTTGGCGAACATCACGGCGCAGGCCAGACATCCGTCCTCGATCAGCGCACGGGCAGCGGCGGTCACGGCATCGAGGTCGACCGGAGTGCGGATACAGCCATCGGCCAGCGTCCGCTCGGGCACTTCGAGGCGCAGATCGCGCGGCACGACGGGCACAAAGTCACCGCGCAGACCCCAGGTGCGGGGCCGGTCGCGGCGGCGCATTTCCAGAACGTCCCGCAAACCTTCGGTCGTAATGATGCCGATCCGCGCGCCCTTGCGTTCCAGCAGGGCGTTGGTGCCGGCGGTGGTGCCATGCACGATGACGGACACTGAATCGAGATCATCAACCCGCGTGCGAATCCCATCAAGAAAGCCGCCGGATTGGTCCGGCCGCGAAGTTGCCACCTTGGCGACCTGCGCCGTGCCGCTAGATTCGTCCAGAACAAAGACATCGGTGAATGTCCCGCCAACATCGACGCCGATCATAAGGGGGCGTATCATGATTGTGCCTCCTTCCAGGCTTCGCCATAGGCGTCGGTTGCCGTGTCGGACGACATCAGCCCCATCGCAACATCCCGCGCGACGGCTGCCGGATCGCGGCCTGACGCCGGACCAAAGCCGCCGCCCCCAGGTGTTTCGAGCCTGACGGCCTGCCCCTGTTCCAGTTTTATACCCACCATTTTTGAGGCCATCGGCGGGCTGTGCCAGCCGTCGGCCTGTTCATAGGAAAACACGTTCAGCGCCGCCGAACCGCCGCCCGCGACACCCTGCGGTGCAAAGCGCCCGCGTTCTCCGAACAAGAACGCCGTTGCGTCCTTTTCCAGCACTTCGATCTCGTAGACAGCGCCCATGCCGCCCCGATGGGTGCCTGCACCCGCGCTGTCGGGTCGCAGCGCCCACTGCCGGAACATCACCGGATAGGCGGCCTCCAGGATCTCCATCGGGGGAATCGTCGCGGTTGAAATCGGCGCGTTGCCGTGGTTCAGCCCGTCACCTTCTGGCGATCCGCCATGCCCGCCACCGTAAAAGCTGAACATGACCCACGGCTGACCGTTTTCGCGTTTGCCCGCAATCGACAGCGCGTTGATCGTGCCATAGGCGTTCGCGACCACGCGGTCAGGAGCGGCCTGCGAGGCGGCGGAAAAGATCACGTCGATCATGCGTAGAATCGTCTCTGTATAGCCGCCAACGGGGGCGGGGAACGGGGCAGACAACAACGAAGTTTCGGGAATTTTCACGTCAATCGGGCGCATCACGCCCGCATTGGCCGGCAGCGCCGGAAAGATGTGCTTGATCGCCACATAGGCCGTCGCCACCGCCGTCGGCAGTGCGATGTTGACCGGACCGGCGCAGCGATCTGCGGTTCCGGTGAAATCAAGCGTCATGGTGTCCCCCTTGATTTCAAGGGCAACGCGAATGGCCAGCGGCGTGTCGGTGATCCCGTCATTGTCGAGGAAATCCTCGGCCTCCCAGCGACCATCGGGCAAATCCGTCAGTTCGGCACGCATCAGCATCTCGGCCCGATCTTGCAGCGAATCGAGCGCCGCCCGCACCGTGTCGGCACCGTATTCGTCCAGCAGCTCGTCCATCCGCTTGACGCCCAGATCCAGCGCGCCCAGCTGTCCATTCAGGTCACCCTCGGCGGATTGTGGCAGCCGGGTGTTGCGCATCAGGATGTCAATAACGTCGGTCTGCACCACACCGGCGCGAGCCAGCCGTACCGGCGGCAGCACAAATGCCTCTTGAAACACATCCGTTGCGGCGGGGTTGTAGTTGCCCGGTACTCCGCCGCCCAGATCGTGCCAATGACCGACCGAGGCCAGAAAACAGAACGGCTTGCCGTCGCGGAAATAGGGCCGGACAAGGCGCATGTCGTTCAGGTGAGTGCCGCCAATGTGGGCATCGTTGAAGATGTAGATATCACCGTCTGCCAGATCACCGTGTTCTTCGGCCTTGTCGATGACGGCGCGAACGGCAAAGGACATCACCCCGACAAAGATCGGCAGCCCCGATTTCCCCTGTACCAATGTGTCGCCGGTCGCTGGATGATACAGCCCGTGTGATGCATCATGCGCCTCGGCGATGATCGGATTAAAGGCCGCGCGGAACAGGGTCGCGTCCATTTCGTCTGCGATCTGTTCCATCCGTCCGGCCAGAACGGCCAGGGTGATCGGGTCGATGGGTTCTGTCATGGAGCCGCCTTTGTTTCTGCAATGTCGTTCCAGACGTCCTGTCTGGTTATCTGTCCTGCGACCAGTTCAAACCGGTCGATGAAACGAATGCCGATGAACGCGCTGCCGTCGGGCCATTCGCCTGAAAGCGTGCCACGGCAATAGACTGTTGCGGTGTCCCCCTGTCCGGGGACCGGATCAAAGCCTGCGAAAGTCTTGCGCACAAACCTGTAACGCAGTGTCGCCCACGCAATCAGTGCATCCAGAGATGTCATGGGGGCGGTGCCGGGAAATATCATTGTGAACCCGGGCGCGATCAGGCCCCGGGCAGAATCGATATCCCGGGCCTCCAGAGCCGCCAGGAATCGTTGCACGATGTTGGTCGGGTCGCCTGAATCGATCATACGCAGCGCCGCTTTTCACTTGCACTGCGATCTTTTCCGAAATACCGCCCCATACCCGTCATGTTTTTGCCGATCACTACAGCACCTCCGTTCAATCTGTATTTTTTGTAATACAGATTGTCGTCTTCGCAAAGCGTAATTATTTTCATCTTTGCAAGTTAGATTTCTTGTGTTTGGCAGACAGGACGTTAGAATCCAGTAACGAGTGGAGGAATGCATGGCGCAAGTTGGAGCAGCGGGAAAAGGATCTGGCCTTCCCGAAGGGGGCAAGGCCCGGCGGGTCTATCTGTTGTTGCAGGAAGAAATCCTGCGCGGAGTGCACGCGCCAGGCGCGGCGCTTGAGGGAGAACAAAAGCTGGCGCTGCGGCTGGGTGTGTCACGAGTGACGGTGCGCCGGGCGCTGGATGCGCTATCGCAAGACGGCATGATCGCACGGCGCGCGGGGTCGGGTACAGTGGTGCAGGCGCAGACCTCGTATCCGCCTGTGCTGGCCGATTTTACCACGCTGATTCCGCAACTTGTCGAGATGGATCAAAAAACTACGGCGCGTCTGCTGTCGTTTTCTTACGGCGTCGCGCCATCTGTTGTGGCCGAAGCGATGGGTCTGCCCGGCGACGGTCGGGTTCAGACGGCTGTGCGGGTGCGTCTGGCACAGGGGCGGGCGTTTTCGCACCTCACCACCTATGTACCCGAAGACGTCGCCGCCAACTATACCGAGGCCGATCTGGCGACGACACCGCTGTTCCGTCTGCTTGAACGCTCGGGTGTCTGTATCGAACGCGCACATCAAAGCGTTAGTGCCACGCTTGCCACCCCAGATGTAGCAGAGGTTCTAGGTCTCAGCGTTGGTGCGCCAGTTCTGTCACTGCGCCGGGTTGTACTGGATGCCGACGGAAAGGGTGTGGAATATCTTTCTGCGCTCTATCGGCCCGACCTGTTCCGGCTTGAAATGTCGTTGAACCGCGTTGGTACAGACGATACCCGCCACTGGGAGCCGGTTATTGACGTCCCACGGTCCGAGGCAGCCGAATGAACGCACCGCAGACTTTGTTGGAAAAACTGTGGCAGGCGCATACCGTGCTGAAAGGCGAGGGGGGTTCGGCCCTGCTATGGGTTGATCGGCATCTGGTCCACGAAGGGTCGCACCACGCTTTTGCCAAGCTTGAGGCGCGTGGTCAAAAGGTGGCTGAGCCGGGACTGACCTTTGCCATGGTGGATCATTACGCCCCGACGCGGTCCGGCCAGATGGATCCCGACATTGCCCGAATGATCCGTACATTGGGTGACAATGCCCGCGCACACGGGGTCCGGCTGTTTGATCTCAAGGATCCGGCACAGGGCATTGTGCATGTGATCGGGCCGGAACTGGGTCTGACGCTGCCCGGAGTGCAGGTGAATTGCGGTGACAGTCACACCTCGACACATGGCGCGTTCGGCGCGCTGGCCTTTGGTGTCGGTGCAACCCAGGTCGCGCATATTCTGGCGACGCAGACAGTCTGGCAATCGCAACCGCGCGCAATGCGAATCACCATCGACGGCACGCTTGGCCCCGGCGTCACGGCCAAGGATATGGCGCTGCACTGGATTGCGCGGCTGGGCGCGGATGGCGCGCGCGGTCATGCAATCGAATACGCTGGCTCTGCGGTGCACAATCTCAGCATGCAGGGTCGTATGACCCTGTGCAACCTGTCGATTGAAGGTGGCGCGCGACTGGGCCTTGTCGCCCCGGACGAGGTGACATTTGCCTATCTCGATGGGCGCCGCTATGCCCCCAAAGGCGACGATTGGGCCCGCGCCGTTGATGACTGGGCGCTGCTTAACAGCGATCCCGACGCTGCATTCGTCCGTGAAGACCGGATCGACGCGGCGGACATCGCGCCGACGGTTACATGGGGTACGTCACCCGAAGAGGCACTGCCAATCACCGGCATCGTGCCGGACCCGGCGCAGTTCGAAGCCGGCAAGAGCGTAGCGATACGTGCGTCACTTGATTACATGGCGCTGTCGCCAGGTACCCCGCTGACGTCGATTTCGGTGGATCAGGTCTTTATCGGGTCCTGTACCAATGGCCGGATCGAGGATCTGCGCATGGCGGCGCAGGTTCTTGCCGGGCGACGTGCGCGTGTGCCGGGGCTGGTATCGCCCGGCTCGGCGGCGGTCAAACGGCAGGCCGAAGCCGAGGGGCTGGCGCAGATATTTACCGAAGCAGGGCTGGAATGGGCTGAGTCCGGTTGCTCGATGTGTGTCGGGATGAATGGCGACCGGGTCGAGGCGGGCAAACGCTGCGCGTCTTCGACCAACCGGAATTTCAAGGGCCGGCAAGGGCGCGGATCGCGCACCCATCTGATGAGTCCGGCGATGGTCGCGGCCGCCGCCGTGACTGGCCATCTCGCGGATGTGCGCCCGCTGCTGGAGGGGCGGTCATGAGCGGCTGGCAAATCCTTGAGGGTGACGTTGCCGCCCTACCTGCCGAAAATGTGGACACCGATCAGCTGATTCCGGCGCGATTTATGTCAACGCCGCGCAGCGCCGGTTATGGCGGCTACCTGCTGCATGACATCAGGCAGGACGACCCCGATCACATCCTGAACCGAACCGCGCCCAAGGTATTGGTCACGCGGCGCAACTTTGGCAGCGGCTCGAGTCGCGAGGCCGCAGTTTACGCGCTGGTGGATTTTGGCATCCGCGCCGTATTTGCCCCAAGTTTCGGCGATATCTTTTCTGGCAACGCGGTGAATAACGGCCTGCTCCCGGCGCGTCTCGACGACACGGTTATCGAAGAGCTGCTGACCGAACTGGGCAGCAGGACCGCTACTGCACATGTCGACCTGACAACCGGGACTGCCCTGATCGCCGGGCGCAATGTTCAATTCGAGCTGGATCCGGTCTGGCGGGAAAAGCTGCGCAATGGGTGGGACGATATCGACCTGACCGCGCAACACGCTGAAGCGATTTCTGCCTATCGTACTGCGCGCCACGCGCAGTCTGCTTGGGCCTGGCCGCATACTTGAACCCGGGGTGGCAGGGTCCACATTCTCACCACGTCTAAAACACAAGTAAATGACAACGGCCAAAGCCAGGACCCGGCGCAACTGTCATCTTGGGTCGGGTCCCATTCTTTGTGCGATGATCTATGCTGATGTGATCAGGCCGCCACGCCATGGAATCTGCCGTGGCGGCCTGATTACGGACCTTAGTTCCCCTTGAGCGTTTCCGGGCCGACATTTGCCAGAATCTTTTCGTAGGTTTCCCGTTCCTGCTGCATCAGATCTTGGGCTTTGTCATACCCGCGAAATGTCATGTCCATAGAGCGCTTTTCACCGACGGATTGTGCCAGCTCGCTGTTCACGGCCTTATCAAACGCTGCCGAGATCTTTTCGAGTCTGTCAGCGGGCACGCCCGCCGGGGCGTGCAGCGAGATGCGACTGGTCACACCGAACTCAAAACCCATATCCTTCATGGACGGCAGATCCGGCGCGACCTTGAGACGATCAAAGGATGCCGCGAACAGCGACTTTGCATCCCCCGCGGCCACGATCGGACGCCACGAGCCGCCCGAGAAAGCAACGTCCACATCGCCCGACAAAACCGCCTGCACCGCGCCGCTGCCGCCGTTCACCGGCACCGGGCGCAATTCGAACCCGCGTTCTTTGGCAATGTACGCCATGAGCAGCCGGTCGATGGCCAGCTGACTTGCATAGGTCATGGCCCTGTTGTCCGATTTTACGGTGTCGATCAGCTCATCAAGGCTGTTGTAAGGCTGGTCGGGGCCGGTGAAAATCGCGTTCTGGAAGTCTCCGAGGATCGCGATGTGATCGAAGCTGTCGATATCATAGAGCGCTTTTTGCACCAGCGGAGCAAGAGTGATCGAGGTCGAGTTGGTGGCAAGCAGCGTATAGCCGTCGGCCTCTTCTCTGGCGACCTGGCTGGCGGCAACACCGCCACCGGCACCGCCAACATTCTGCACCAGAATGGGCTGGCCCAGTTCCTCGCTCACGATCTGGGTCATTGCCCGGATGGCCGAATCCGTCCCGCCGCCTGCCGGATAGGCGACCACGATGGTGATGGCATCTTCGGGCCAGTTGTCCTGGGCCACCGCCGGCGCCGAATATAGGCCCAGACATGCCAGCGCAGCGGCCAGCCTTCCGAATTCTCGTCTCTTGAGTGTCATGGTTTGGTTCCTCCCTCTTTTGATGTAGTGCGCGATTGATCCGCGTCGGGGGATCGCACCCCGGCGATGCTGAAACGCCAGATCGAGAATACGGCGAGCAGCAGGAACAGGATCGCGATCGGATGATCCAGCAGAATTGCCGGATCAGAATTCGACAGGATCAACGACTGGCGGATGGTCAGTTCGGCCATGGGGCCGAGCACATAACCAACCACGAAGGTCACGAACGAATAGTCCAGTTTCTTCATGAAATAGCCAACGATCCCAAAGATCAGCATGAGGTAGACGCCGAACATGCCGCCGCCCTCCATATACGCGCCGATGATGCACAGGAACACGATCACCGGCATGATGACGGACGCGCGGATCCGCACCGCAAGGGTAAACAGCTTTTGGCCGAACATACCGACCATCAGCAGCGCGACCGAGGCCAGGATCATCCCAAGGTAGATCGCAAAGACAACATCGCCGCTTTCGCGGAACAGGAATGGGCCGGGCGTCAACCCGTGCATCATGAAAGCCCCCATGAGGAGGGCGGTGGACAGGCTGCCGGGCACGCCGATGGCAAAGACCGGGATCAGCGAAGCCGGGACCGTAGCGTTGTCCGCCGCTTCCGAAGCGGCGACGCCTTCCGGGGCACCTTTGCCAAACCGTTCCGAGTTTGGCGAACTGCGGCGCACCCAATTGTAAGACAGGAACGAAGCGAGCGTCGCGCCAAGCCCGGGCAGCAGGCCGACCGCAGTGCCAACAAGTGATCCCTTCAGGATCGCAGGCGAGACCTGCTTTAGCTCTGCGCGCGACAGTTGCGAGTCCGCTTCGTTTGTCGTGTCATCGACGGTCCGGGCAATGTGATAGCCACCGCGCCACCCCCCGTCGATCTGCGACAGGATTTCTGACAGGGCGAGGGTGCCGATAGCGACGGCAAGAAGCGGCACGCCGTCGTAAAGTTGCAGCAGGCCAAAGGTCAGCCGCGGCAGTCCGGTTTCGGAATCAATGCCAGGGGCAGAGAGCAGCAGGCCCAGAAAGCCCGCGATCAGAGCCTTGAAGAAATTATCGCCCGAGACGGCCGCGATAAAGGTCATGGAAAAGATCAGGATCGAAGCAAGCTCGACCGGGCCGAGGCCGATAGCGAATTTGGCGATGGGGCGGGCAAGAAGGATCAGAGCAAGCGTTGCCAGGACGTCGCCCGCAACCGAAGCGATCAGAGCAATCTTGAGCGCCTTCTGCGCCTTGCCCTGTTGCGTCATCGGATACCCGTCGTAGGTCGTGACGACGGACGACGGCTCGCCCGGAATATTCAGGAGGATGGCGGACACCGCTGAACCGGCGGCACCCCCTTTGTTAATACCAATGAGAAAGGACAGCGCAGCCGCTGGCGACATCGCAAAGGTAAAGGGCAGCGAGATCGCAATGGCCGTCGTCCGGTTCATGCCCGGCAGAGCGCCCACAACATAGCCGATCAGCACGCCGATAACGATGTAGGCAAGCGTGAGTGGCGTAAAAATTTCACTCGCCGCAGCGGTGAGGTTTTCTAACATGACGTTTCCTTAGGGCACAGGCGTATGCAGGATGTGAAGCGCCAGGTAGTAGAACGCAGCAACCGGCAGAACTGAGGTCAGCACGATTCGAAGTGGGCTACGGTCACCTAAAATCACCATCAGCGTCGCAATAAGAAGCGGCGCGCCGATCACCAGGCCGAAGATGTCCAACAGAACGACGCCGGCGAAGATCACTGCGACCAGCAGAGCGAACATCAGCAGATTCCAGCGGCTGATCGGCACCGCATCACCGGTGCGCCCTGCCATCATACGAAAAACCGACTGAACTGTCAGACCTGCCGCGCAGAGCGTCAGCCCTGACGCAAGCAATGTCGGAAAAAAGGTGGGCGGCAATCCGTAGTACATGCCATCCTCGGTGCCCATTGGAATGGCCACGAAGATCATGAACAATCCGAAGGTAGTGAGGAACACCCCCCCGAAGAGATCCAGTCTTGTCACGTTTCTTCCTCCCGTTGCCCCTGTTTCGAGGCTTGATTTCCGCCAGTCACTGCTGGTTCGGATCGACGCTGCACTTGCGTCGGAATTGCCTACAGGTTAGACGGAAATAGCAGTATGTCAATAATTGCATACTACAATCTTATCATATCGGGGAGGGCGTACGAGATGGGTATGGAACACAGTTGGGTTGGCCTGTGAGCGCGGCGGTTGAACGGTCCGGTGCTACCCCTGAGCGGGCCTTGGCCGCCTTTGCCAGTGGGTTTCACGAAATCCCGGACGCTGTACTTCACGAAGGTCGGCGCGCCCTCGTCAACATCTTCGCAACCGCATTCACCGGCTGTCGAGAGCAGCCTGTCGAGGCGATGTTGCGCGCGGGCATGCGGTTCTCAAGTGGAGTTGCCTGCACCCTGATCGGGCGGTCCGAGCGTGTGGATTTGCCGCTGGCGGCCTCTATCAACACCGCAGGTGCGAATATCTTTGACTTCGATGACACCCACGAAGCGACAATCATTCACCCGGCCGCAGCGGTATATTCTGGCCTCTTTGCCCATGCCGAACTCCACGGCGCGACTGGTCGCGATGTGCTGAAGTCCTTTGTTCTGGGGTGCGAGGTGGAATGTCGGGTCGGCAACGCGGTTTCACCCTATCACTATGCCCATGGCTGGCACATCACCTCGACCTGCGGAATCTTTGGTGCCGCAGCCGCAAGCGGACGGTTGATCGGATTGACAGACGAGCAGATGATAGACGCCTTTTCGTGCGCTGCGGCGCAATCCTCGGGAATGGTCGAGACGCTCGGCACCGGCGCGAAAAGTGTCAGCATGGGTGGGGCCGCGCGCAACGGATACATCTCGGCCCAGTTGGCCGCCGAGGGATGCGGCGGATCCGCCCGCCCGCTGAGCGCTCCGCGCGGTTACCTGAACGTATATGGCAAAGATCCGGTTGCCGAACGGCTGACCGACGCTCTTGGTCAGACGTGGGAATTTGCGGCGAACACCTACAAGCCCTATCCGGTTGGCGTCGTTCTGAACCCGGTACTTGAAGGTATTCTGGACCTGCGCGAAGCCGAAGGACTGCGGCTAGAGCAGGTGGCGCGAATCGAACTTAGCGGGCATCCGTTGTTGCAGCAGCGGACCGACCGGCCTTTGGCTGCCACCGGGCGGGAAACCCAGGTCAGTGCCCAGCATGCCATTGCGATCGCCCTGCTGACGGGTCAGGCTGGACTAGATGAGTTTTCCGATGCTGCGGCACACAGAACCATCGCGGCCGGACGCCCTGACGTGCAGTTCGACGATGACTCCGGGCGCGAAGTGGCTTCGGTTCGTCTGGTCGTGCATTTGGTCGACGGTCGGACCCTCACCCGTGAAATTGCGCAGGCTGCGGGGTCGCGCGGTCGCCCCCTGAGTGACGCGCAGATCGAAGCAAAGTTTGTGGCAGCCGCAGAACGAGCAGACTTTGCGGGTGATATGCGCGGCTTGCTGGATGCGCTTTGGTCGATCGACGATGCGGCAGACGCCGGGGATATCATTCGAATGGCGGGGCACTGATATGGCGCGACTTGAAATGACCGGGACGTTGCGGGGAAAGACGGCGCTTGTGACCGGGTCCGAAGGCGGACTCGGGCTTGCCATGGCCGAGAACCTCGCCGCTGCTGGCGCGAATCTGGTACTGAACGGGCTCGCTTGCGTCGAAGAAAAGCAGCCGCTGGCGCAGAAACTCGCTGAGGACTACGGTATATCTGCAATCTACGTCCCGGCGGATGTGGGGCAGCGCGCCGAGGTAGAGCGGATGGTCGATACCGCCAAGGAGCACTTTGGCGGTATCGACATCCTGGTCAACAACGCTGTGGTGCGTCACTTTGGACCCCTAGAGGCGTTTGATCCCGATCATTGGGATCGATCTATCAGCGTCAACCTCACCGGTGCCTTCAATGCCAGCCGTCTGTGTCTGCCGTGGATGACGGCTTCCAAGTGGGGGCGCATCTTTAACATTTCTTCTTACTATGGCTGGCGGGGTGCCGAGAACCGGATCGACTATGTCACGACAAAGACGGCACTTATCGGTATGGCCCGCGCCATTGCGATCGAGACGGCAAAGTCAGGTGTGACCTGCAACGCGATCTGCCCCGGCTCTGTCGGAACCAAGGCGATCCTAGACCGCATCCGAGGAATGGCCGAACAATCCGGTGAGGATTTCGACGACCTTGCACGCCGTTATGCCGAAGAGCGCAGCCCAACAGGGCGCTTTGTGTCCGAAGACAGCATCGGGGCGGCGCTGGTATTTTTGTGCGGCCCAGCCGGGGCCGATATTACCGGAACTGTCTTTCCGATCGATGGCGGATGGCTTGCCGCGTAGAAGAGGCTCGCTTCCTGATTGCAATCCGGTCTAATATTGTATGATGCAAACCGGCACAGGGGAAATTCATGATAGCCGACTCTCGGCGAAACGGCCGCTCAACATTCAGAACGACCACCGCAGAAAGGATGGCATGTTCATGACCAATTCAGACAGTATGTTCCGTGTCGATCGCATTGCTGCGCCCCTGCGCTTTAGTGTGACCGAAAGCATCCGCAACGCCATAGCCGTTGGGCGGTTCAAGGCGGGCGATCACCTGCCCGAGCGCGAACTGTGCGAGATGACAGGGGTCAGCCGGACATTGGTCAGGGAAGCCATGCGTCAGCTTGAATCCGAAGGACTGGTAATCGTAGAGCCGCATCGCGGCCCCTTTGTCGCCCGGATCACGCGCGAACAGGCCGAGGGCATCTATGAGGTGCGACAGCAGCTGGAGAGTCTGGCCTGCCGCCTGTTCGTAGAGAACGCGACCGAAGAGCAGCGCAAAGCGTTAAAAGCCGCGCTGTCGAACCTAAGGACCGTATCACGCAAGCCCGATCCGCAGGCGCGTCTGGCCGCCAAGAACAGGTTCTATGATTGCCTGGTTGAGGGGGCGAACAACGAAGCGCTTGGAAAATGCATATATATGCTGAATTCGCGCATCACTCTGCTGCGGGCGACCTCGCTCAAGGCGCCGGGGCGGATCAAGGAAAGCATCAAGGAGCTGACCGCCCTTGTGGATGCCCTGACAGCGCGGGATATTGAAAAGGCAAATGAGCTGGCTCTGCTTCATGTCAGAAATGCCGCCGCCGCCGCCATTCCGCTTATCGAGGACAGCGAAAGTTGAATGGCGACCGCAGCGGTTTCCGTCCGATCCCGGCTCAGCCTGTGACACAGGCCTGCACAAGATCGCCAACGTTTTTCATATCGCCAATGGCCCAACAGCGTTCCAGAACCTTGCGGGCCTGATCGCCAGAGACAACGCCGACCTGGTTCAGGAACTTCTCATCAAGCTGTGCGTCGCTCAGAGGTCTCACCAGATTTCCGAGCGAAGCACCGAGGAATTTTTCGATCTTCTGTCCGTCGTCCATAGTGATGATAACCCGAACCGAATCCTCACCGACGGTGCTGTCCGCCACGGCGGTTACCTTGTCCCGCATCGCTGCGATCCGGGGATCAGACACAGCTTCGTCGGTGAATTCCGAAAGGCGACCCTGTCCGCGAACCAGGCCAATAGCCGCCGCATGATAGATGGAAAACTTGCCTTGCAGGCCACTGCTGGGGCGTAGGTCGCATAAATCCCGCACCAGCGGCGCGACTTTCACCTCGACCGCCTTGATCTTGTCCGGAACCAGTCCCTCGTCGTGGAATGTGCTGCAGACCTCGATCGTGGGATGGATAACGATCCCGCATGGGTAGGGTTTGTAGGTATTGCCCTCGAACCGGTAGGAGGTTCCCAGCCCATCGGTAAAGTTCGCGGCGTCCAGCAGCCCCCCGGACGTAACTGCCGCGAAACCGCGCGGGCCCTCCAGGGGTGTCGTTCCTGTGGTAAATCCGGCCCGCGCCAGGCAGGCTGCCTCGATACCGCAACGTGCGGCGTGACCAGGGTGAAAGCCCTTTGCCATTGATCCGAAATTGTCCCGCAAACCCGAGGCCTGGGTCGCCGCCAGACCAATGGCCCAGAGCATCTGTTGTTCATTCAGTCCCATCAGCTTGCCGATCGCCACGGCGGCGCCGAAGACCCCGATCGAACTCGTGCTGTGCCACCCCGCCTTGTAGTGGTTCGGATAGGTTGCGTCTCCGATCCGCGTGACAGTGTCGAATCCCAAGGCAAAGGCGTGCAGAAAGTCGCGGCCCGACACCGGCGTCGCCGCCGCCCAGGCGAACAACGCCGAGGCAACGGGAGAGGTCGGGTGAATGTAGTTGCTGGGCGTCGTGTCGTCGAAATCGTGGATATGCGAGCTCAGACCGTTGAGCAGCGCTGCGAAAGGTACATCCACCTTTTCTGGCCGCCCAATGACCCCCGCTGCGCCGGGGCCCGAAAAGCCACCAAGGGCATCGAATGTGATGTCCATCGCCGGGTGATCGGCGCCGCCAAGGGCACAGCCGATATAGTTGACGAGGGCACGATGCGCCTCTTTCGACGTCTCGGGTCCTACCGATGCGGCTTGGCTGGTCACAATGCTGTGTGCCAGCATCCTGCTGAGATCGTTCATGTCCGTTCCTTCCCTGAACCGCGCTTCAGCTTGAAGCTGCGGCCTCTTCGTCCATCTCTTTGAAGACCTCAGCGCAGACCTTCATGCTGTCGAGCGACGCAGGCACGCCGCAATAGATCGCGACCTGAAGCAGGATTTCCTGTATGGTCTCGCGGCTGACGCCGTTGTTGATCGCGCCGCGGACATGCAGGCGCACCTCATGGGGCCGGTTCAGCGCCGACAGCATCGCCAGATTGATGACGCTGCGCATTTCACGCGGCAGACCGGGGCGTCCCCAGATCTCTCCCCAGCAATATTCGGTCACGAGGCGCTGGATCGGTGCAGTGAAATCGTCGGCGGCGGCCAGCGAACGGTCCACATGTGCGGTCCCCAGCACTTCGCGCCGGATGCCAAGGCCCTTGTTGAACAGTTCGCTCTCGTTGTTAGGATCGATACTCATGGGTTAACTCCTTTTTTGGGGTCTTTGCTGTCCGGGTCGTGTGGATCAGTTCAAGGTTCGGTGGGTTCGCCGACAAAGCGGTTGAAATCGTGAAAGTCCGTCATGCCGGATGCGATCGTATCGGTGCTGGGTGAGGCCATGAACCTGCGCATCATGTCGCCCACAGCCTTGTGGACCGTCAGCATCGGCTCGATGGGGCAAAGGCAATAGTCGAACCCAAGCGCATAGGCTTCGTCCATGGTCAGGACCGGGCTCTTACCGGATCGGGCCATGTTGAACAGCAGGGGTTTGCCCAGGGGTCTGATTTCCTGCGCCAACTCCTTCATCTGGCCAATATCTTCGGGGGCGTCCGCGTATAGCCCATCGGCCCCTGCGGCGGCATAGGTTTTAAGCCGCGCGATGGCATCCTCGAGTCCGGTTACGGCGATCGCGTCGGTGCGAGCGACAAAAAAGAAATCCGGGTCTTGCCGCACGGCCAGCATGGCAGCAATCTTTTCGGCCATCTCCTCTTTGGGGATCAGTTCTTTGCCTGGGAAATGCCCACATTTCTTGGGCATCTGCTGATCTTCGAGGTGAAGAACCGAGGCGCCTGCATCCTCCCACATTTGCATGGTTTTCACCGCGTCCGCGATGCTGCCATACCCCGTGTCCGCATCGGCAAAGATCGGCAGCGAAGTGCCACGGTGGACGCGGCGGATGTGGTCGAACATCTCGTCCCGCGTCAACACACCAGTGTCCGGCGCCGCCGCGACAATGGCGGAGGCGGCAAAACCGCTGACATAGATCGCCTTGGCTCCGGCCTCTTCGGCCAATTTGGCGGTCAGGGCGTCATGCGCCCCCATGCAGACAAACGGACCCTGCTGAAAGAGCGCCCGGAATTGGGCCGAACGGTTGGTCATCCCTTGCCTCCCTCGGTCTTCTCAAGCTCCAGCCCGGCGAATGTCTCGCACATCTGGGTGATTGCGGTATGGTCCGCCTTTGAGCCCAGCATGTTAGACGCCGCGCCCCAAACCTCGGCGCACATGGCTGAAAACGGGGCGGGGGTCTTGGTCGCGTGGGCGACGCTCATTGCGATACCCACGTCCTTCGCCATCAGGGACAACGCAAAGCCGCCGGCATCGAAATCACGTGACAGCACATATTGCTTGAACTTGTTTTTGGTCGAGTTGTTCATGCCGGACGAGCTGTTGATGATGTCCACCATCAGGTCAGGTGCCAGACCAAACTTTTGCCCGATCAGCAGGGCTTCGATCCCGATGAGGAAGCCACCTGCCGAGACGAGGTTGTTGAGCGCCTTCATCGCCTGACCCGCACCGAGGATCCCAACATGGGTCGGGGTGCCCATTGAATTCAGCAGCTCCTCGACTTCGCCGAAGGCGGCCAGGTCGCCGCCGACCATGATGGTCAGGGACCCGGATTTCGCGCGAGGGACACCACCCGAGACCGGCGCGTCTATCAACCGCAGGCCCAAAGTCGCGAGGCGTTCGCCGAAACCTATGGTGGCGTGCGGGTCGCCCGAGCTCATGTCGATGACAAGGCTGCCAGCGCTGGCCACATCAGCAAAGCCGGTCTGACCAAACAGCACATCGCCCACGATGGCGCTGTTGGGCAGCATGGTGATGATCGTCGAAACCTCTTTCGCCAGATCCGCAGGCGTTGCACTGACCCGCGCCCCGATTTCATCGGCCAACCCTTTGGCTTTGGCGGCGTTTGTATCGCACAACACTACGTCAAATCCGGCGTTGATCATGTTTCGGGCCATCGGATCGCCCATCATACCGATGCCGATCAGGCCGACGCTTTTCTTGCTCATATCGTATAACTCCCAGGTCTCAATTGTGTGTTCCGCTTGCGTCATGTGCTGTGGTTTGGCGCCCCCGGATTGCGTATTCAAAGCCGAGCATGGCGGCGATTGCGAGCAGGCCCATCGTGCTTAGAAAGATGGTCGGGATCATGGTGATCACTGCTGCCGCGATAAAAAGGCAGGCGTGCCACACCGGGATTCGGCGGTAGAAGGTATAACGCTCAAACCCGATGGCCAGCGCCAGAACCCCGACAAAGACCGATGCCAACATATAAAGCCCATGCAGCGTCACGCCGCCGATCATCAGAATCTGCGGATCGTAGATAAAGATGAACGGCACCACGAAACCGACAATGGACAGGCGCAGCGCATGGATTGCGGTGCGGATCGGATCGGCACCGGCGATGGATGCGGCGGCAAAGACCCCGACCATCACGGGTGGACTGATCGCACTCATCACCGCGAAGTAAAAGATAAAGAGGTGTGCCACGATCAGTTCAACGCCCAGATCGACCATCAGCGGTGCCACTGTCACGGCAACCAGCACATAGGCACCGACGGTGACCATACCCATGCCAAGAAGCATGCAGGTGATTGCTGTCATCACGATCATGATGTGCAGGTTGCCGCCCGACACGATCTCGATCAGGTAGGACAGCCGATCGCCAAGACCGGTCATGGTCAGAACACCGATGATCACACCGGCAATCGCCAGCGAACCGACAAGCGGGATGCAGGTGGCCGCGCCCTGCCGCAGACCATTCATAAAGTTGGCGATCAGGCTGTTGCGCGTCTCGCGGGTCAAAAGGCACACAGCGAGGAATGCGATGATCGACAACGATACCGCGTAGTCGGCTGAATAGCGCTTCCACAGCAGTACGATCAGCACGATGATCGGCACAAAGAACGGAATAACCTCAAGGCTCGCCCGGCGCAGATTGGGCAGTTCGACCGGATCGAGTCGTTCAATATCATACTTGAGCGACGCGAGGTGCACCTGAGCGAAGATACAGAAATAGAACAGCAGGCAGGGCACCAGCGTCAGGCCCATGATGGTGATCAGCGGATAACCGGTGATTTCGCTCATCAGAAACGCCGTCGCACCCAGGATCGGCGGGGTGATCTGACTGCCGAGAGATGCCGTCGCTTCGACCGCAGCGGCAAAGGATTTCCGATAGCCCACGCGTTTCATCATCGGAATGGTGATGACACCTGTTGTGACGATGTTGGTTACGGCACTGCCTGACATCATCCCCATGAGCGCACTGGCAAGAATCGCGACCTTTGCCGGTCCCCCCTGGAAACGCCCGGCGATGGCGAGGGTGAAGTTCATGAACTTCTGCCCGCCACCGCTGCAATCCAGCAGCGCCGCGAAAAAGACAAAGAGGCCGATGTAGTTCGCACCGATGGCCAGCGGCGTGCCAAAGAGTCCGTCGGTCGAAAAGATCTGGCTCCAGAGCAGGCGGTCTACGCTCAGCCCCGCGTGCCCGAACAGATTGGGCAGCATATAGCCGAACAGAGCATAAAGAATGGCAACGACGGCCACATAATTCATCGGCTTCACTGCCGTTCGCCGCGTCATCTCCATCGCGCCAAGGATCAGCAGCGCGCAGCCCAGCTTTTCCGCCAGGGACAACGAAAAGACGAGAGCGAAGTCCAGCCAGCTCATCGCCACCCAAACGCAGGCAGCGGCACCGGCAAGGATCACCGCGTTCAGCGCCCATTCACCTACGGAATGCCGCGGAAAGATCTTTGACGGCAGGATCACCACCGTAAGCACCATGATCAGCAGCAGGTAGGTTGGCCGGTATTCAAGCGACGGAGGTCCGCCGAAAAAGCCGCAGTACATCGGATACAGGAACAGCACGAGCGAAATGGCGCCCGTCGCAAAGTTCCAGAGTGGCCCGCGCTTTTGCGTCAGGTCAAGGCTATCTGCCACCAACGGCGCGGCGGTGTCAGATGCCTGTGAAGTGCTCGTGTCTTGGGTGTTCATTCGAAAGTATCCACTGGAGCGAAGGGCCGGGATGTCGGGCGGCACGGGAACGATGCCCCGTGCCGGTACGGATCACTCGCTGGGCAAGAGATCCTGGTATTCCTCCCAGCCGGGGACATCCATTTCCTTGTAGTATTTCAGAGCACCCGGATGCGGCGGGATCGGCACACGTTTCAGGGCTTCCTGAAGGTTGACGTTCTCGAATACTTTCGAACTGCGGTTCACCGTTTCGATGTTTTCCCAGACCGCCCGTGTCATCGCGTAGACCAGATCGTTGGGCAGATCAGAATCAAGGAACATGAACTCGGGCGAGACAAAGACCTGCCCCGGCGCCGGCACGTTCATGCCCGGATATTCCTTGACAAACGGCCAGTCTACCGGCCCGGACCACGGCAGTTGCTCTGCGATCTTGGCCGACGCTTCCTCGGTTGGTTGCAGCAGCGTCACCTCGCGCGACGTTGTCAGTTCGAGGACCGCGCCAGAGAAGTCGCGGACATAGGACATCGCGTCGATATTGCCGTTCTGAAGCTGCGAAATGGCCTCTGACGTATCCATATACCGAACGGTGATGTCATCAATCGATACGCCATTGTCGGCGAACACAATTTCGCTCAGTTGATAGTTTGACGTCCCCTTGGGTGCCAACGCAACCGTCGCCCCCTTCAGGTCGGCAATGCTGGTAAAGCCGGTATCTGTTCGCGCCAGGACGTTCAGGGGAACTTCATTGTGGTAGAACCACAGGTTCAGGCCGATGCCCTCGCTGGGGAAGGGGGCGACACCTTTGACCGCGTTCTGGATGGTCAGCGGCGTACCCACGCCACCGTGCCAGGCGCCCTCATGGGTATGAATGGCGCTTTCGGCGTCGAACCCTGGCGATACCGCGCCGCTGGCACGGACACCCTGTACGTTTTCGGTGATGATTTTGCCAAGCGCGCCCGCCAGAACACGCGAATTCCCAGTCGCTGACCCGCCGCCAAGGACGATCTCATAATTCCAGTCAGGGCTGCCCAGCGTATCCTGAGCGATCGCCGGAAATGCGGTGAAACCGACAAGTGCAGTTGCCGTGCTGTGCAAAATAAGTTTGCGCCTAGTCTGATCAATCATCTGATATTCCTCCCAGAATACGGGCCTTTTGTTGGCCGGGCGAAGTGCGGATCGCGCATCGGCTGTGAAGAAGTCAATCATCCAGTCATACAATCTAGCACTAGCCGATTCATACCGGGTTTCAGGGGAAGGTCAATCATTGACACTCAAAAAATTGTATGATGATTATACAAACATATGCAACTGGCCAGGCGCGTGCATTACTTTACTTCCATGGCCAAACCACAATGACGGGATATCGACGTGAACACCTACGACTTTTGCTTTATCGGACTCGGAACGATGGGGCGGCCAATGGCGGCCCGTCTCATACAGGCGGGATATTCCGTCATTGCATTCGACCCGAGTGATGCCGCCTGCAAGGCGATCAGCAAAGCAGGTGCGGCGCTGGCCGGATCGGGACCCGAGGGGGCCGCACAGGCGCCTGTCGTGCTGTTGTCACTGCCGACGCCGGATGTGGTGACTGCTGTGGTTTGCGGGCCGAATGGCCTGTTGTCGGCGGACGGCGCCAAGGTGATCGTCGATCTTTCGACCACCGGACCCCAAGCTGCCAAGGATATCGCCGCCAACGTCATGCAGGCGGGGCGTACGTTCGTCGATTGTCCGGTCAGCGGCGGGGCCGAGGGGGCGCAGGCCGGCACCCTGGCGCTGATGCTTGCGGGCCCCGAGGATGTGACAAAGCCACTTGTCCCGGCGCTTGAAAACCTTGGCAAGGTTTTCGCCGTCGGAACCGCCGCGGGGCAGGGCCAGACCATGAAGGTGCTCAACAACCTCATGTCCACAGCCGCACTGGCAATCACCTCCGAGGCGATGGTGCTGGGCGCCAAGTCCGGGCTTGACCCGGAGGCAATGCTCAGTGTGTTCAACGCCGGCTCGGGCCGCAACACCACGACGACAGACAAGTTTCCCAAGCACATGCTGTCGCGCAAGTTCGATTTCGGCATGGCCATCGGCCTATCGGCCAAGGACGCACGTCTATGCCTTGAAGAGGCTGACAGGATGGGTGTGCCGATGCCCGTCGGCACCGCTGTGCGTCAGATGCTGAACCTGACGCGCGATCATCTGGGCTATGACGTCGACATGACGCGGATCATGTGTGTGATCGAGGAATGGGCCAAGCACGAAGTACCGGCAGTGACCAATAGCTGAGGTCCGGACATGTTTTCGAAAGGGAATAGACCATGACTGAGACACGTCCACGCGTCGCCGTCGTAACAGGCGCCAGTCGCGGCCTTGGCCGCGCCATCGCATTGGCCCTGGCCGAAGAGGGTTGCATCCTTGCCCTCACGGCACGCGACCCAAAAGCACTGGCCGAGGTTGCGACCGAGGCGAAAGAGCGTGGCGCCGGGGGCAGCCTCGTGCTGCCTGCCGATCTGAGCCAGCCCGAGGCCCCGGGCGCCGTCATCGCCCAGGTGATCGAAGCCTTTGGGCGTATCGACATTCTGGTCAACAATGCCGGGGACACCCAGCGTGGCGATTTTCTGGACCTTGAGGACGATTTGCACCTGTCAGGCTTTGCCCTGAAATATCATGCGACGGTGCGATTTTGTCGTGCGGCGTGGACATCCCTTGAGGACAGCCGGGGCTGCGTCGTCAACATTTCCGGCATTGGTGCGCAGACGCCAGAGCCGCAGTTCAGTATCGGCGGGCCCGTGAATGCCGCTTTGATCAACTTTTCCAAGGCAGTGTCCAAGCGGCCAAGGGCACCACGGGTCAACGTGGTCTGCCCCGGACATATCGAAACCGACCGTCTGGCGCGACGCATTGACACTTTCGCCGCTCAGGCCGGACTGACGCGTGAGGATGCAATGCAGCAGATGCGCGACGATCTGGGTATCGGAGCCTATGGCACGCCCGGCGATATTGCCTCGATGGTGCGATATCTCTGCTCGGCTGAGGCCGGGTATATCACCGGTGCGACGTTTATCGTGGATGGCGGCGCGACTCAGGGTATCTGACCCCAACGAATGTCTATGGAAAAATGGCCCGCCTTGCAAAGGGCGGGCCATTTTTATTCACTTGCCCAGGACGCGACGCGCTTTCTCGACATAGGCTTCGCCGTCAAATCCAACTTCCTTGGCGCGATCATAAAAGGATTGATATGCCGCGTCCGAGTATTCCGGTGCGGTGACGCGGTCCACCTCGGATTGCGGTGCGGTCCACAGCTCGATGCCCTCGGCTTTCATCTCGTCCACAGCGGCATTCACGACGCTATAGAAATTATAGAGCGCTTCGTTCTCAAGGCTCTTCATTTCGGCGCGGATCGCGGTCTGCTGGTCTTCGGGGATTTCGTCCCAGATATCTTTGTTCATAATGACGACCCAGCCGGTGATCGGGCCGATTTTCCAGTTCTGCACGTTGGGGGCGACGCGCCAGTATTCCTGCCCGTTGCCATAGCAGGTCGACGTGAATACACCGTCGATCACGCCACGTTGCAATGCCGGGGCAACTTCGGACAGGGGCAGTGGCGACGGCTTTGCGCCAAGCGCCTCCATCAGTGACGCGGTCTGCGGATTGTGAACGCGCAGTTTCTTGCCCTTGAAATCCTCGAGCGTGCGAATCGGCTCGGTCGAGAATAGCGCCTGGCTGCACCAGGCCCCCTCTGCCAACACCACCGAGTTCCACTTTTCGGCCCAGAGGTTCTCAACGTCGCCACACCAGAAGGCGTTACAGAGATAGGCATACTCGGCCATATTGTTGATAAGTCCGGGCAGGTTGAACACACCAAGACGCGGCTCTTCGGCAGCGAGATAGGTGTGCAGCGCGCCGGACATGGGCACGCGCCCGTCGCGCACAGAGGCCGTGATCTGCGTTCCGCCGACAAGCGAATCGTTCAGCGTCACCTTGACCTTACCACCAGTGGCGCGCTCAAACCGCCCGGGCACCTCTTCCATCATCTTGAGGTAAAGCGAATTCGGGGTGGACAGGATGCCCATGGTCAGGTCCATGTCCTGCGCAGCGGCAGCGCCGACCACGCCCAACTGCATGCCTGCAGCAACAAGTATGGATGCGCAGGCGCTTGTTAGCCTGTTCGAAGCCCTGTGTCGGCGATTCCTATTTGAGAGTCTTGAAAGCATTTCGGTTCTCCTCCTCTTTCGGTTCAGATTCTGCTAAGCCCTGTCGTGAGTGGGGGCAGGATGCTAGTTTCAAATTTTTTGTGATTGTATGACTAACATTGTCTTACGATCATACATAACATTGCAATAGGCAAGCCCATTTGATATCCCGACCCTCAGTGCCGGGGTCGTGGTCCATTGACTGGGGAGAGAAGCGTGTTCACTGAAGATGTGGCCGACACAGGTCAGCCAAAGCCATCGGCTATTGTAACCACAATCGACAGGATCACCGAGGCCACCGGCGTACTTAGCGCCCTGGCGCTTTTGGTTATGACCTGCATCGTCTGTTTCGAAATCTTCTCAAGATACGTGCTGAACGAACCCACCTACTGGGGCAGCGACATTGCGACCTATCTGCTTGTCGGGATGACCTTTCTGGGTCTCGCCAAGGCACAGCGCAGCGGCGATCATGTACAAGTTGAGCTGCTCATCACCAATATCAACGGGGAGTCGCGTCGCGGCCTCGAACATTTGACAAACTGGCTGGGTCTGACGTTTGTTCTGTTCACGGGCTGGCAGATGGCGGCGTTCAACTGGTCCGAATACGTCAATGGAACACGGGATTGGGGTCTGCTTGGCACGCCGCAATGGATCCCCGAGCTGTTCGTGACCTTGGGCTATATCGCGTTCTTCTGGTCCATCCTCGCCGACATTTTCCGTGACAGTATCGCATCCCGCGCCCGCGAAATCGGTGTCGTGCTGCTCTTTCTGGCGCTGTTCTTGCTGCTGCTGGCGTTGGGGGACCGCCCGGTTGCAATCGCAAAGCTGCGTGTCGACCTCGGCTCTGCCGCGATCGTGACCGCCGTACTTGGCGCCTGTCTGTTGCTAAACGGTCCCCGGCTTTGTGGCGTGCTTGCCGCGATCATCGTAGGCTCGGGTACAGTTTTCTGGCTGGCGAGCGGTGCCGGGTTGCTGGTTCAAAGCCTGCTCCTTGTCGGGTGTCTTTTTGCGCTGCTTATCCTCGGGGTCCGGGTGGCCCTGACACTGGGACTTGTGGGTCTGCTTGGACTGATATTTCTGATGCCTCGTCCACAGCTATCGCTTTTGGCTGAGCGGTCCTGGAATAGTGTGAACACCTTCACCCTGACCGCTGTGCCGATGTTCGTGCTGATGGGGGCGTTGCTGATCCGCAGCGGCGTGACCCGAGAGCTGTTTGATTCACTGACCCGCTGGTTCGGGCGGACACCGGGCGGTATCGCCCACGCCACGGTCGGTGCCTCGGCGGTTTTTGCCGCCGTTTCTGGGTCGAGCCTTGCAACTGCCGCAACCATGGGCAAGGTTGCCTGCCCCGAGATGATATCGCGTGGGTACAGCACGCGTCTGACCTACGGCGTTGTTGCTGCGGGGGCGACGCTCGGGATTCTGATCCCACCCAGCATCGCGATGATCATCTACGGGACGACCGTGGGCGTGCCGGTCACGCAGCTTTTTGTGGCCGGTGTTGTGCCGGGGCTTCTTCTGAGCCTGGGGTTCATGGCCTGCGTCACCGCATGGTCGTTTTTTCAGCCTGCAGCCACGCCGCGCGGCGATTCCTATTCGATGAAAGAAAAGCTTCGCGGTTCACTGTCGGTCCTGCCGTTCATCCTGGTGATCGTGGCCGTCCTGGGGTCGCTCTATGCTGGTGTTGCCACGCCCAGCGAAGCCGGCGGAGTGGGCGTAGCTGCGTCACTGGTGATCTGCCTTGCGCGCGGGATGCTGACATGGCGCGCGCTCTATGACACCGCGATTGAGACTGTGCGCATCACGTCGTTTCTGCTGCTCATCGTGGTCGGGGCCGCGATCATGAGCTGGGTCTTTGATTTCATGCGCATCCCCAAGACGCTTGTATCGGTCTTTTCCGCGGCCGAGCTTTCGCCGTGGCTGGTGGTGACGATCATCGCCGCGATCTATGTCCTGCTGGGCATGTTCATCGAATCGATTTCGATGATGCTGATGACCCTGCCGGTGACCTTTCCCTTGATGATGTCGATCGGGGTTGATCCCCTTTGGTTCGGGGTGTTTCTGGTCATCATGATCGAACTCGGGCTGGTGACGCCACCGGTGGGGATCATCCTGTTCATCCTGCGCGGTGTGTCCAGCGACTCCCCCCCGATGAGGGAAATCGTCTATGGCGTCATGCCCTTTGTCGCTGTGATCGTAGCATTCCTGGCCCTGATCTATACGGTGCCCGAGATTGTTCTTTGGTTGCCGCATCAGCTCGAATAGGTCTCAGACTTTTGGCGGCACATCCAGGCGAAAAACCTGTCCCTCCAGATCCGCAGCGACCGGCGGGTAAAGGGTCATGACCATTGGATCGTGCCCGGGAATGACGTGATCCTCAGAATCGGCAAGGCGCACCACTGTTCGGAACCCCTCCAACATTGAGGCAACGTCGTAGACAACAGGAAACGGGTTTGCGTCGTTCAGATTGGCATAAAGGTGCGAGGCGTCCGACGCGATGACCACCCAGCCACGCCGGGTCCAGACCCGCACCACCTGTAGCCCCGCGGAATGGCCACCGATACGGTGTAGCGACAGACCGTCCGCCAACTGGCTGATGCCGTCGTGAAACGCGACGCGTCCGCCATACAGGTGGCGAACGTAAGAAACGATATCCTCGACATCAAACGGCTGCCGCAGGTAGCCGTGGCACATGCAGCGTCCCGTCGCATAGGCCGCCTCGGAATCCTGAACATGAAAGGTGGCCTTGGGAAAATCCGCAAGCGTGCCGGCATGATCATAATGAAGGTGGGTGAGAATGACATCGTCGATCTGCGCCGGGTCTATGCCGAAACCGCGCAAGCGTTGCGCTGGCGTCTGAAACAGTTCACGCCCACGCGCTGCCGCCGCATCCGGGCCAAAGCCGGTGTCAATCAGGAACAGGCGATCCCCGCGCCGCGCGACCCACACATAATAAGCGAGGTCTGACGATTCGTGGAAATCTCCGCCGATAAAATTATCCTTGTTGGTGCGCTGGGAATGACGCGCATAGCTGATCGCAAACAGCTCAAAGGGTTCGATTGCGCCTGGTGCCAGAGTGGTGTTCATATTGGTCAATCCGTATGATTGTCTGATGTATGCGCGATCAGCTTAGAAGAGCTTGGCGACTTGGACCAGTAACATCGGACCAGTTTTCCGATGAAATGCGCCGAGCGGGCGTTGGCAGGCGCGGATGACACATGTGGCGACCGGCCTGCACAGGATACCCGGCGATGGGATCCCCTCGAGACATCAGAGATCCAGTGCGGGCTGCCCAATTGCCAACGTCCATCGCCAATCCTGATGTCGTCCGAACTCAACACCGCCTTGAAGAAAACCTTGATCGGACTGCCGGAAGTTGGCAGGCTGACAGTGGAGTTTCGCATCGAAAATTTCCGTGCCGATGTCAAAAGCGTTTCGTGTCGAAAAATTCGTAAATTGAGTTCACCGGGCATGAAATACAGCCCGCTCTACATGATGATTTTCCGTCAATCTCATATTAGGAGAAGATTGTGATTTTAGTAGATGGCACCATTCTGAATTTTGGCGCGCTGTATCGCGGCACCGATGTCACCTTTGTATTTGCGGATGTGGTCGAGCGTGTTCAAGGGGCGGCGGCCACGCAGAACGCGGACCAATTCACGCTGACCGGCGCACGCGTAAATGGCTCGGTCGTCACGCCCGACGCCGCCGGGTTTTCCTATGTCAGCGGCGCGGGCACACAGGGCACATTCCAGATCGACACGGCACCGTTTGACGGGCTAGGCAGCGGTGACAGCCCGGTCACCATCGAGATCGATTATAGCATCGGAGACGGCGGCGGCACGGGTATGCTGACCTATCAGGTAGAGGCGGCAGATGCAGGTGAAGCACCACGAGACATCACCATCGAGTTGATGCCGACAGCAGGCGCGCCGGATCAACTGGCGGCCCAAGTCGAGGTGGGCGAAGACGCAGCAGAAGTGTCCCTGACCAGGATCAGCGTCGACGGCGGACTTGCTACAGTTCTGGAGGGGTTCAATTTCGCGACCACAACGTATGTCGCACTGACGGCGTTCTTTGATGATGGCAGCAGTCCTGCGGCGACCCTTGTTTCGGCCACAGCAGTGGATAACAGCACGGCCACGGCGCGCGCCACTTTGGGATACGCGCTGTCGACGGCGGCGGACAATTCCACAACAGCGGCAGTGGCGACGTTCGATGGCACCGCGACAGCGACTGCGACCACAGATTCCGTTGCAAACGCCGTCGCAGAAACCGGCGCGACGTCGGACGCGGTTGCGGCTGATGGGTCTGCCGCGTCCGCAACTTCGACAACCGGTTCTGGCGCAGTCGCCTCGGCACTTGGGCAAAGCGCCGCGGACGCTGACGCCGTTTCCGGCAGCAATGCAACCGCGTCGGCCCAGACGGCTTCGGTTGCGACGGCCCGCGCCGAGTCTGGTGCGACCTCCGTCAGTACATCCGAGGATACAAGTTCCGCGACCAGTCTTGGCCGAGCGGGCGGCAACGCCTCTGCGAGCAGTCAGGACAATTCCATCGCCAACGCTCTGGCTGAAAATGGCAGTGCCGCTGCGGCCACTGCGGTGGACACATCCGACACGCTGGCGATTGCCAGCAACGGAGCGAGTGCCCTGGCCACGGCACTGTCTCTGTCCTCGGCGTCTGCCGCGTCGAGCGACAGTGGATCAGCGACAGCGACGGCCGAGACCACCTCGACCTCGGTTTCTGTTGCGGATAACGGCAGCGACGCGACAGCCGTCGCGGACACCGACAGCGTAGCGGTAGCGCTGGGTGTGAATGTTGAGCGCATCAATGCCGTGGCCGAAAATGGCAACGCGGCCCAGATTGGCGCGAATGAACCTGATCTTGTGCTTGAAACACTGTCTGGTGATGGCACCCTGAACATCCAGATCCAGGCCGAGCAGCGGCTGGAAAACCGTTCGCTGCCTCTGATCACGCAGCAGGCCACCGTTTTAAAGGCGATCATCGCTGATTATGCCATGGAGCTGTTCACAGGAACGCCAGCGGCAGGGGGCCTGGAGGGGATCATCGCCGCAGCAGTTTCGACTGCGGGCACAACGGCAGCGGACACAATCACAGGCTCGGACGGCGCGGACACGATTGACGGCCTTGAGGGGGCTGATGTCATCAACGCTGGCGCGGGTGATGACATTGCGGCGGGCGGCGTTGGTGACGACACTCTTGATGGCGGGCTGGGCGATGACAGGCTGTCCGGGTCGGATGGCAACGATGTCGTGACGGGGGGCGGGGGCAATGACAATATGGGCGGGGGCACCGGCAACGATACCATGAACGGTGGCGCGGGCAATGACACCATGGGCGGCGGTCAGGATGACGATGTCATGGATGGGGGCACCGGCAATGACATTGTAAACGGTGGCCCGGGGGATGATTCCACGGCTGGCGGCGACGGTAACGACACGATGGGTGCCAGCTTTGGCAATGATACCGTCAATGGTGGTGCGGGGGATGACAGCCTGGGCGGTGGCACTGGCCGTGACAGCCTGATCGGCGGCGACGGCAACGACGATATCGGCGGCGGTGAAGGCGATGACATTATCCGCGGCGGACTCGGCGACGATTTCCTTGCCGGGGGGGGACGTCACGACCTTATTTTTGGCGGGCAGGGGAACGATCTGATCAACGGCGGTGCCGGCGATGACACGATGGCCGGAGGGGCAGGTGCCGATCAGTTTATTTTCAACAGCTTTAACGCCTCTGAACTGGATCTGATCACCGATTTTCAGGACGGGGCCGATATGTTCCGGATGACAGGAATCGCCAACGCGCCGGGCACCGGTCTGCAAGGCAGGGTTGACGCGCTGAACATCACCGACGCTGTCATCGACGGACAGCAAAGCGTGACAATGACCTACGACGGCCACGTTATCCAGGTGCTCGGCGTCACTGCGACGGACCTGAGCGTCGCGGATTTCCTGTTCGTCTGACAACAGAGAATCCCGGCTGTATGACGGGGGAAAGGACAACGTCGTAACCCAACAGCCAAGCCATAGCTCGCAGATTGCGCATACCTGCGCAGGGTTAGGGTGTGACGCGCCTCATCCGGTGAGGGGTCTCTGGTCGCGTAGCTATAGTCAACGCGGCGAAGAGGCACTAGATTTCCACGTATCATCGGCCAGCCCGGATCAGTGTCCCGCCCCTGCCGGGGCCTTGGCTGCCGGACGCATCAGCAGCGCCCCGAGCGCGAGGCTTGCGAAAATCACGGTGATGATCGTGAAGATGTCGATGAAAGACATCACCGTTGCCTGTCCGTGGACCCGTGCCGCCATCTGTGCCAGCGCGCCGGTTTGACCGTCCAACCCACGCGCCGTCAGGGTGCTGGCCATGCCCGCCAACTGGCTGACCGCCTCGGGGTTGGTCCAAGACACGGACTCGGACAGACGTTCGTAGTGCAGCGCGCCACGGTCGGTGAGCAACGTGTTGATCACCGCAAGGCCCAGGGCACCACCAAGGTTGCGCGTCAGATTATACAGGCCCGACGCGCCCTTCATCTTGTCGCGCGGCAGCGTTCCGAGTGCGAGGTTGTTGATCGGCACCATGCACAGCATCAGCGACATGCCACGCAGGATCTGCGGTAGCAGCAGTTCGGAAAAATCCCAGTCGGCGGTCATGCCGGTCAGCATCCAGGTCGACGTGCCAAACCCCATGAAACCGATCAACAGCATCAGCCGCAGGTCGATTTTCGACGACAGGATACCGGCAAGCGGCGCGCTAAAGAACATGGCGAGGCCCGAGACAAAGACCGTCTCGCCAATCATCAGGCTGTCATACCCGCGCACCGACCCAAGGTAGAGCGGATAAAGATAGGTCAGCCCATATAGGCCCACGCCCATCACAAAGGAAAACAACGATCCCACGGCAAAATTGACATCACCAAACGCCGACAGATCGACAATCGGCTCGTCCCGTGTGAACGCGCGCCAGAATGTGACGATGCAGCCAACGATCATCACCACCGCCATCACAGCAACCGCATGATCTGACAGCCAGTCGTTTGACGGCCCTTCCTCAAGCACAAATTCCAGCCCGCCGAGGAATGCAGCCAGCGCCAGCAGACCCCACCAATCGAAGCGGTCGAACAGCTTCCAGTCCGGGCGGTCGAAATCAATCAGGTTCCAGGCCCCCACGGCGACGAGGATGCCAGGGATCACGTTGACAAGGAACAGCCAGTGCCACGACATCGCGTGACTGAGATAGCCGCCAACCGTTGGCCCGACGGTGGGGGCTAGGGTGGCGATCAACCCGATAATCGGTGAGACGATGTTACGCTTGGACGGCGGAAAGATGGTGAAAGCTGCGGCAAAGACCGCAGGGATCATCCCACCGCCAAGGAACCCCTGTAGCGCACGCCACAGGATCATCTCGGAAATCGACCCCGAGGTGGCGCACATGAACGACGCGGCTGTGAACCCGGCGGCGGACAATGCGAACAGCAGCCGCGTCGACATCATCCGCGCGAGAAAGCCGGACAGGGGGATCATGATAACTTCGGCGATCAGGTATGAGGTCTGAACCCAGCTGATCTCGTCGGGTGAGGCACCAAGCCCGGCCTGAATATCCGGCAGCGAGGCCGAGACGATCTGAATATCGAGGATCGCCATGAACATGCCCACGACCATCACCATAAAGGCGGCGATGCGGCGCGGCGTCAGTTCTGTCTCATCGGTGACACGGGGTGCCGTCGGCGTCGGGCGGGCTGTTGCGGCCACTGATCTTACTCCGACGCGGCGGCAACCGTCGCGGTGCCGGGGGTCGGCGTCGTGCGGATGTCTATGGCAATCTCGGTCGACAACCCAGCCCGCAGCTGGCCGGTGGCCAACGCGGCCTCGGACAGTGCAATTCGGACCGGGACGCGCTGCACGATCTTGGTAAAGTTGCCGGTCGCATTGTCCGCTGGCAACAGCGAAAAGACCGCCCCCGTCGCCGGCGCGACCGATGCGACGCGCCCTGCAAACGTCTGTCCGGGCAGGGCGTCAAAGGACATTTCGACCGATGCACCCGGCCCGACGCCCGCCATCTGCGTTTCCTTCAGGTTTGCCTCAACATACAGGCTGCCGTCGGGGATCAGCGCCGCCAGCCGCGCGCCCGGTGCAACCATATCGCCAACCTCAAGCGTCATGTTAGCCACGATGCCATCAGCGGGCGCGCGCAAGACCGTCAGATCCAGATCGCGACCCGCCTGGTCGACGGCGATCTCAAGTTCGCGGCGCTGGCCTTCGGACTCGGCCCGCTGCGCCTGTAGCACGGCAACCTGCGCTTTGGCGCTTGAAATGGCGGCCTCGGCGCTGGCCACGCCTGCACGGGCCACGTCAAGATCTTCGGTCGCGGTGTCGAGTGCCGCCTGGCTGGTTACTTTTTCCTTGGCGAGGCGCTCGGTGCGGTCGGCATTGGTTTTCGCGGTGCGCAGTTGCGCTGCTGCCGTGTCGCGCGCGGCCTCGGCCTGCGTGACGCCCGCGCGGGCGGCTGCAATCTGGGCGTCGATCCGCGCCAATGTCTCGCCCGCGGTGTCAAACCGGCTTTGGGACGTGGCCAACGCGTTGCGATAATCGCCGTCATCCAAGCGGACCAGAACATCGCCGGCGGAAACATGATCGTTTGACCCCACCTCGACCGCCGCGACATAGCCTTGCACACGACTGCTCACCAGCGTCACATTTGCTGCGACATAGGCATCATCGGTGGTTTCCATGAACCGCCCGGTGGTCCAGTATTGCTCACCCTGCCAGCCGCCGATGCCAAGGACGACCAGTGCAATCAACCCAAGGATCACCTTCTTGCGGTTGCCCTTGCGGGGGGCGGCGATAGCTGTCGCGGGTAGGTCAGTGGCGGCAGGTTCAGCGGTAGGTCGTTCGTGTCTGGACATGGTCCCGCTCTCCTGCGGTTAATCGAACTGATCGGTTCGATTGGCACATAGGTCACCCTTTCGGTCTGTTCAAGGCTTTATCGAACCGATCGGTTCGATTAAATGACATCCACAAGAGGAGTCGTCATGTCCAGCAAGAATGCCCGCGAATTAAACGAAAAAAAGTGCAACGCACGTCATGCGGCCGGCGCCGATCCGGCGAAACGCGGCCAGATCCTGGCCGGGGCCAAGCGGGTATTTCTTGAGCGTGGATTTGACGCAGCGGGCGTAAATGACATCTGCCGCGCAGCGGGCGTCTCGAAAAGTACGCTGTATATCTACTTTGACAACAAGGAAGACCTGTTCGAGTCGATGGTCGAGCTCGAACGCGACCGGCGGTTTGAAACGGTGACAGAGATCCTGACCAGCGATGCGCCGCCGACCGAGGTGCTGCATCGCTATGGCTGTGCCATCGCATCCATCGTCTGCTCGGACGAGGTGGTGCAGGCGCAGCGCATCATCATCGGGATTGCCGAACGGATGCCGACGCTGGGCGCACGATTCTTTGCCGGTGGGCCGCTGCGCTCTCAGACCGACCTTGCGGCCTTTTTGCACCGCGAGGTGAAGGCGGGACGCCTCGTTATTACGGACGTTTCGCATGCGGCGGTTCAGTTCCTTGAGCTGTCGACCGCGTCACTCTGGAAACCGCGGCTGTTTGGCCAGAGGACTGACGCGCCCTTGCCTGCCGAGATTGAGGTCGCCGTTGCCAGTGCTGTTGCCTTGTTCATGGCGGCCTACCAACGGGGTGATGTCGGCCCCGAAAGCGGCGCCTGACATCCCGATCACCCCCGATCGCCACATGTAACAGCTACAGGGCGCGGTGCGGTTTTGCGCTATCAGAACTTTTATCAAAAACAACCTGTTGACTAGTATGGCACGATTTGTGCAGGATGCGACTGGGGGAGCAATGTCATTCATGTCAGGCGCAATCATATCTAAACCTGAGCGGCTTGACGCCACAGCACCGGTGGGTCCACAGTTGTTCCGGCTGTTGCGCGGGCGCATCGTTCGGGGCGATTTGACGCCCGGGATGCGTTTGTCCGAAGTTGAAGTGGCCGCCTCTTACGGCACCAGCCGTCAGCCAGTGCGAGAGGCCTTTATCAAGCTGGCGGAGGTCTCGTTGGTTGAGGTCCGCCCACAGCGGGGCAGCTATGTCAGCCGGATCAACGTCGCCGCCGTTCTGGCCGCACAGTTTGTCCGCGAGGCAGTCGAGGCCGACATTGTGCGGCGTGTGGCGCACCAGATGACCCCGGACGCTGTGCGTGACCTGGATGACATGCTGGCGGCGCAAACCGATGCGGCCATCCAGGACGATCCGCAACCTTTCATGGCACTGGACGAGGCGTTTCACCGCAAACTCGCCGATCTTGCCGGGCAGGGGGCTGGTTGGGATTTTCTGCAGCCCATCAAATCGCAGATGGACCGGGTTCGCCATCTGAGCGCGCAACAGTTTCCGCGCCGGGTGTTGGTGCAACAGCACCGCCACATTGTCGATGCCATCCGGTCCGGTGACGCCGATATGGCGGAACAGACGATGCGCCGACACCTGCGCCAGATCCTCGAGGATGTGCCGGTTGTCGCTGCCGCACGCCCGGAATTTTTTGAACCGGAACGAATATGACTCCGGCCACAGTTATTTAGCAACCGAGGCGGGCAGGGGAGGCCCGCAAATTTTGGCAACCACCGTCCCGGCAATCGGGATCATCAAGAGCCCCACTGACAAACAGATGCCAGTGCGGGCAACACCAAAGGGGAGAGAGAAATGACCAAATTAACCCAAAGTCTGCCACGCCGCACGTTGTTGCAGTTGGGCGGGGCGGCTCTGGCCACGCCGATGCTGATGCGCAGCGCCTGGGCACAAGACAAATTTGTCTGCAAGATTGCCCATTCCGAGGCGATCGGATCACCGTTCACCAACGCCTTTGACGCCTGGACCACCATCCTGAACGAGCGCAGCGAGGGGCGCATTGACGCGCAGCATTTCCCGGCAAGCCAGCTCGGCGGTTTGGCGCAACTGCTCGAAATGAGCCGGATCGGCACCATTCAGGTCACCGCCGCCGGCCCCGATAGCGAAGAGGCCATCGCCCCTGAGATTGCTGCCACCGCCGGCGCCCCCGGATTCATCTACAAAAACGAGGCGCATGTCGACGCCGTCCTGCAGGGCGACATCGGGCAGGAAATCAGCCGCATCGCGCGCGAAAAGACCGGCGTCGAATTCGTGGCCTACGGCGAGGTCGGCTTTCGTCACCTGCTGACCAAAGAACCGGTGACCGATCTGGCCAGCCTGCAAGGCGTCAAGCTGCGGGTGCCCGAGGTGCGCATCTGGGTCGATTTCTGGAAACTTCTGGGCGCCAATCCGACGCCGCTGCCCTATTCGGAACAGTATTCGGCGCTGTCCACCGGGGTCATCGACGGGCTGGATTCGGACTATTTTTCGGTCCTTGGGTTCAAGTGGCACGAACAGGCGACCAACATCCTGCCGACCTATCACTGGTTCCTGCCCAAAGCGATCCGCATGAACGCCGCCTGGCTCGATTCGCTGCCGGATGACCTGCAAGAGCTGTGCCGCAGTTCCGCCAAAGAAGTGTTTGCCGAACAGCGCACCGTCAATCGCGCCGGGGCGGATCAGGCGCTTGAGGATCTCAAGGCTGTTGGCTGCACCGTCCATCCCTTTGCCGCCGAGGAAAAGGCCAAATGGGAGGAAAAGTCCGCCAGCCTGTATGACACCTTTGGTGAGACAAGCCCAGCAACCGCCGCGATGATCGCCAAGATTCAGGCGCTGGCCTAAACGACCTTTCCGGCCTTGCGGCATGCTCTGCAAGAGCCGGAAAACCCTTGGGGGATATGGTGAAAGAAGCCTTGATGACAGATCCGACGACCAGCGCCGTGGCGCGCCCACCCGCGCAGGGCTATCGCAGGCTCGACAGGGCGCTGGACTGGATCTGCGTGCTCCTGATGCTGGGCGCGACCAGCGTTGTCGTGCTACAGGTTTTCTGCCGCTACGTGCTGAACGCGTCCCTGCCCTGGCCCGAAGAGGCGGCACAGTTCCTGTTTGTCTGGGCGGTGTTTCTTGGCATGGCATTGCTGACATTTCGCGACCGGCATATCGCGATTTCGCTGTTTGTGCCGAAAATGGGCGCGGTCTGGCAACATCATCATGCGGCGTTTCTGCGGGTTATGAACGTGATTGCCTGTGTGATCCTTGTGATCCACGGCATTGATTTCATGAACCGGGCGCTGCAGGTGCTGCCCGCGCTGCGCATTCCGCTGAAATATCTTTTCATGGCGGTGCCGGTCGGCGGTGCAGTGGCGCTGATCTTTATGACCGCGCCGCTAAAGGGGCGGGCCTGGTGGAGCGGGCTTGCCGCGCTAGCCGCCGGGATCGCCGGTTATTTCATTCTCAAGGCCGGGGGCGGCGCCCTGTTCGGCGAGGCGAGCAGCACGACGATCCTGATGGTGGTCACGCTGGGCCTGATCTTTGCCGAGGTGCCAATTGTCTATGCGCTGGTGCTGGGGTCGTTCGCGGGGCTGACGCCGCTGCCGCCGCTGATGCTGGTGACGATCACGCAGAACATGTCGGGGGCGCTGAACTCGTTCACCCTGTTGGCGATCCCATTCTTCATCCTTGCCGCCGCTGTGATGAACGCGGGCGGCATCACGGTGCGGATCGTCGATCTGGCCTATCATTTGGTCGGACATTTCCGCGGCGGGCTAGGGCAGGCCAACATTGTCACCAACGTGATGCTGGCAGGGGTGTCGGGATCGTCGACTGCCGACGCATCGGCCACGGCGAAACTTCTGGTCCCACAGATGGAGAAGCACGGCTATGACCGCGCCTTTAGCTGCGCGCTGACCGCCGCGGCGTCGACGCTGGCCAACATGATCCCGCCCGGGCTGGGGCTGATCATCTATGCGGCGCTGGCGTCGGTGTCGGTGGGGGCGCTGTTCGTCGGCACAATTGTGCCGGGGCTGATGGTGGCGTTAGCGCTGTCGCTGGTGGTTTGGCTAATTTCGGTCCGGCGCGGCTATGGCGGGCATACGGATCGGTCAACCGGGGCGGTGCGCTGGCGTGCCTTTTGGCTGGCGACCCCGGCACTTTGCCTGCCGGTGATCATTGTTGGCGGCGTGCGTTTCGGTATCTTCACGGCGACCGAGGCGGGGGCCATTGCCTTTGTCTTTGCGTTGTTTTGCGGTGCGTTGATCTATCGCGGCCTGACCATCGACAACCTGTCCGAGGCGTTTCGCGAGGCGGTTGAGGATACCGTGGCCGTGGCCGTGATCATCGCAGCGGCGTCACCGTTTGCCTGGATCCTGACCTTTGAACAGGCCCCGCAAAAGATCGCTGCGTGGCTCGGGGCCCTCACTGGAAATGCCTTCTATCTGCTGCTGCTGATCAACCTGTTTCTGATCTTTGTCGGATTATTCATCGAAATGATCGCCGCATTGGTGATCCTTGTGCCGATCCTTGTGCCCGTGGTGGTCGCCGCCGGGGTCGACCCGCTGCAATTCGGCATCGTGATGGTGATGAATCTGGTGATTGGCGCGTTG
Source organism: Puniceibacterium sp. IMCC21224 (assembly GCF_001038505.1). Taxonomy (NCBI): domain Bacteria; kingdom Pseudomonadati; phylum Pseudomonadota; class Alphaproteobacteria; order Rhodobacterales; family Paracoccaceae; genus Puniceibacterium; species Puniceibacterium sp. IMCC21224. Next base: position 79,154 of record NZ_LDPY01000002.1, on the reverse strand, counting down.
ACGCCGCCACTGGGTGTCTTGGTGTTCACCACGGCCCGGGTCGGCGGCGCGCCGTCCACGGCGGTGTTCCGGGCCATTTTACCGTTTATCGGGATGCAACTGGTGGTCCTTGTCCTTGTGACGATGATCCCGCAAATCACATTGCTGCCGATCCGGTGGTTCGGACCCTGAGGATATGACATGACAGACAAACCCATTGCCCGCCTGGCGGTTATCGGCCTTGGCATGGCGACAAAACCGCATCTCGAGGCACTGACCGAATTGCGGGGTCGCGTCGCGGTGTCCGGCGTGTTCAACCGCACTCGGGCCAAGGCCGAGGCAGTGCAGGAGACTTACGGTTTCCCGCTGTTCGACAGTCTGGACGCGATTGCCGCTGATCCCGGCACCGATGGCGTGATCATCGCAACACCACCGAACCAGCGCGCGGATATCGTGGCGCAGATGGCGGGTGCGGGCAAACATATCCTGATGGAAAAACCGGTCGAGCGCAGTCTGGCAGCAGCGCAGGACATCGTTGGGGTCTGCGAGGCTGCCGGCGTCACCCTTGGCATTGTGTTTCAGCACCGGTTTCGCGCCGGAGCGCGGCGGCTACGGGCGCTGATCAATGACGGTGCGTTGGGGGATCTGGCGCTGGTTCGCGCCGAGATCCCGTGGTGGCGCGGCCAGGATTACTATGACATACCGGGGCGCGGCACCTATGCGCGCGACGGCGGCGGAGTGCTGATTTCGCAAGCGATCCACGTTCTGGACCTGATGCTAAGCCTGACCGGCCCTGCGCGCGCTGTGCAGGCCTTGACCGGCACCACTGCCCTACACCGGATGGAGGCCGAAGATTTCGCCACTGCCGGGATCGAATTTGCCAGCGGTGCGCTGGGGTCGGTGGTGGCGACAACTGCGACCTATCCCGGCGAGGTCGAGCGGCTGGTGCTGGACGGCACCAAAGCCACTGCCGTATTGACCGGTGGTCAGCTGCGCGTGACATGGCGCGACGGCCGCACCGAGGAGCTGGGTGAAACCGCCGGAACCGGCGGCGGCGCTGATCCGATGGCTTTCCCCTGTGACTGGCACCGCGACCTGATCGAACAATTTGCTGGTGCGATCACTACGGGCGCCTCGCCGCGCATTCCGGGGCGCGAGGCGCTGCGCGTGCATGCGCTGATTGACGCGATGGTGCGCTCGGGTGCAGACGGGCAGCTGGCCGACGTAGAGGTGGTCTGATGGATCAATTGAAATTCGCCGCCTTGGGGATGGATCACCGCCATATCTATGGCATGACGCAGGGCATGCAGCAGGCCGGAGCCGAGCTGGCCGGATGGTGGACCGAAGGCAATCCGCAGCCCCGTGCCGGGTTCATCGAGCGGTTCCCCAAGGCACCGGAACGCGACCTTCAGGATATTCTGGACGATCCTGAAATCGCACTCGTGCTGATCGCCTGCCGCCCGGATCGACGGGCCGATCTGGCGATTGCCGCGATGCGGGGGGGCAAAGATGTGATGGTCGACAAACCCGGATGCATCACGCCCGACGAATTGACCCGCTTGCAGACAACCGTGCGCGAAACGGGGCGTATCTGGTCAGTCAATTTCTCAGAACGTTTCGAGGTGCCCGCCACCAGCGAAGCCACCCGGTTGGTGCGCGACGGCGCAATCGGGCATGTGGTGCAGACCGTGGGTCTGGGGCCACACCGTCTGAACGCGCCGACGCGGCCGGACTGGTTCTTTGACGCGGCGACCTATGGCGGCATCCTGACCGATATCGCGTCGCATCAGATCGAACAGTTTCTGCATTTCACCGGCAGTGAGGATGCCGAAATCTCTCTCGCCTCAGTCGGAAATTTCGCCAATCCGGATCACCCAAGGTTTGAGGATTTCGGCGAGGTATCTCTGCGGTCCCCCCATGCGCAAGGCTATATCCGCGTGGACTGGTACACCGCTGATGCGCTGCCAAATTGGGGCGACGGGCGGTTGTTCATCACCGGAACAGAAGGCACGATTGAGCTGCGCAAATATGTCGATGTGGCGGGGCGGCCGGGAACGGACCATCTGTTTCTGGTCAACGGCACGACGTGCGAACATATCCACTGCGCAGACGCGCCGCTGCCCTATTTCAACAACCTGATCACCGATATCTGCAACCGCACCGAAACCACCTGCCCGCAAGCGCGCACGTTCAAAGTCTGTGACCTCGCCATGAGGGCACAACATCTTGCCGTGCGCCGGGGCAAGCTGGCAGAGGGCTAGAGTTTGCCATCCGGCGGAAGAGTCACATTAACGGTCTAAAGTACCATGTTCGAAGGGTAAGACGTGATGATATCTGCCTATATATTCGCCCTGTAGGGTTCAGGCGCTGGTCACCAACCCAAATTCTCCCTAAAATTAGTGCTGTTCAATAGCCGAATTTTTTCGGCAAGTCGGCAGGATATCTGAGGAGATTTCTAGTGAAGACACCACGATATAGCAACACATAGATCATGGGGATCTTAAAGCAAGCGGAGCGCGGCGTGCCGATCTCCGAGCTTTGCCGGGAACATGGGATGAGCAGCGCGAGCTTCTACAAGTGGCGCGCGAAATTTGGCGGAAGGGAGTGACCGGGCTCTGTTCAGGTCCGTCCTATGCTGAGAAAACAGCTCATCATCAAGCCCTGGGATCAAACGCTCAAGCGGATGATCTCCATAAGACCTGGCGCGTTTCAGTATTCCATGGAAAGTGCTATTGAAGTACCATTTAGTCTGTGTTAATCGCTCGCCGGAAGCGAGTGTTTTTTCGAAACTTCGGGCCATCTAAGGCGCTTAGCCCCTATAGCTCAGCTGGTAGAGCAACTGATTTGTAATCAGTAGGTCCGCGGTTCGAGTCCGTGTGGGGGCACCATCTTTCTTCATTAAGTATAACATTCTTAGATACTTAGTCTAAAGATGCGGTGTCCCACCCACCTTTTCGTCCACCCTTGATCAATCGGTCGCGGAGCGCGACGCGAGCTGGTCAAAACAGCGAAATCTTAAAAGTCGCAGTTTTTCGCCCAACTTCCGTTTGTTTTACGTCCGGAAATTCATCTACAACTAGTAACAAAAGTGATCATAGAGGTGCCGTTTGCAGCAGGTGTTTTCGTGCAGCGCGGTTAGAGGCCGCCGTTCATGAGCGACATGCAAAATTCTTTTATATCGAAATCATTTCTGCGCTCCGTGTGGGCGCATGAATACGAAACATTCAAGGATAGCACCGAGGAAGCAGAGCTTGTTAACCGGCTTCGGCGTTGGGCCGCTCGAGGTGCACAGAAAGAAACTACGGCTCAGTCTGCTCTACTAGCTGAGTTCTTTAACGCCACTTGGGGTTACGTCCAGGCGGGACAAGAGGGCGGAGAAGCGAACTACACACTTTATCCTGCTTTTCCGGTGTCAGGTGCCGGACAGCGGGGCGGTATGGGGGAGGCCGATGCTGCTCTAGGTTACTTTACCCATGACGAAGCATCACCGGTCCCGCAGGTGCTTGTCGAATTCAAAGATATCAAGAGCGCCCTTGACGCCCCCCAGAAACGCAAGGGCAATTCCAGGTCGCCCGTGAAGCAAGGCCTCGATTACCTCTATGCCAGCCGTAAAGGTATGTTCGGGTATGAGCCGATCATTCCGACCTGGGCCATTGTCACCGATATGAATGAGTTCCGCCTATATTGGGCTGATCGCGGCGAGCGGCAATTCATTAGCTTTACGTTAGAGAAGAAAGACCTGCTTCAGCATGCCACCCTTTTGGGCGAAACAGACGAAGGTCGTTTCGACCGGTTCCTGTTTTCGCGCTTGTTCCACAGTGACACGCTGATCGTCCGAGGCACTAGCGGGCGGGCCGAGTTGCTGTCACTGTTGCAGCAGCAGCGGTTCCGGCAAAGCGAGTTAGAGAACCGCTTCTACGCAGAGTATCGCGGTTTCCGTGAACACCTTTACCGAAACCTATTGAAACACAACGGCCCAGACACGGACCGTTTCCCCGGCACCAAGGGTCGGTTGGTGCGGCTGGCTCAGAAAGTCCTCGACCGGGCGATCTTCGTGTTTTTCTGCGAGGATATGGGCCGCGCCTTGGGCTTCCCACCGCAACTCCTGCGCGACTACCTGATCAGGCAAGCCGACGATCAATTCTTCGACCCGAAGGGCGGGGAAATTTGGCAATGGCTGCGCCGCCTTTTCACTGCGATGAACGATGGCCGAGCCTTTGGCGATCACCAGATAAACCAGTTCAACGGTGGTCTAATCGCACCGGACCCTGAGCTGGAAAACCTGCACATACCCAACAGCATCTTCTGTGAACGCGGGCAGGGCCAGAACGAGGCGAGCCTTGCCGTCAACAAGCAGACGCTGCTCTACCTGTCCGCCAACTACAACTATGCCTCCAGTTGGGGCGAGGGTGTGGTCAATGACGAAAATGCGCCCGCTGCGAAGCGCGACCCAGAGCGGAGCATCGGCCTCTATACGCTTGGACGCATTTTTGAGCAGTCCATTACCGAACTGGAAATTCTCGAAGCCGAGGCTGACGGGCGGCCATCTGTAAACTGTCTGACGTCAGCGCTTTTGGGACAGATTTGAGGATTTGAACAACGGAGGATTTCTGGTTCATCGTAGCTTTCAAGGAGCGAAGATGAACAAGACATCCGGAACGTCGAAGGACGCAGCTGACAAGCTGGTCAAGAACATCCGCCGCAAGACGCGGCAGACCTATTCTGCAGAGGAGAAGATCCGCATCGTCTTAGCTGGCCTGCGCGGTGAGGAAAGCATTTCGGTGCTATGTCGGCGGGAGGGTATCGCCGAGAGCCTGTATTACAGCTGGTCGAAGGAGTTCCTGGAGGCTGGCAAGCGTCGCTTGTCTGGCGATACGGCGCGCCAAGCCACGTCGCCGGAGGTGAAGGAGCTTCGCTCTGAGTCTTTGGCCCTGAAGGAATGCGTGGCCGATCTCACCCTGGAAAACCGTCTGCTCAAAAAAAGTATGACAGGGGCTGGGGAGGTGGAGGAATGAGATACCCTGCAACCGAGAAGCTTGAGATCATCCGCACCGTTGAAGGTTCGCATCTGCCCACCAAAATGACGCTGGATATGCTGGGCATTCCGCGCACGGCTTTCTACCGCTGGTATGATCGCTACGTCGAGGGCGGGTTCGATGCGCTGGCCGATCGGTCTCCTCGACCAGGGTCGGTCTGGAATCGAATACCCCAAGACCGGCGCGATGACCTGATCGAGTTTGCGTTAGAACATGAGGCGCTGACGACACGTGAACTGGCGGTCAAATACACCGATGAGAACCGGTATTTTATCTCGGAATCATCGGCTTACCGCATTCTTAAAGCAGCTGATCTGATCACGGCGCCGGACTATGTGGTGATCAAGGCCGCGGACGAGTTCACGGACAAGACCACGGCCATCCATCAGCTCTGGCAGACCGACTTCACCTACTTCAAGATCATCGGCTGGGGCTGGTATTACCTGTCCACCATCCTCGACGACTACAGCCGCTACATCATCGCCTGGAAGCTTTGCACAAACATGCGGGCCGAGGACGTGACGGACACGATTGAACTGGCTCTGAGCGCATCGGGCTGTGACCAAGCCGTCGTCCGGCACAAGCCGCGCCTGCTGAGTGACAACGGGGCCTGCTACATCTCTGGCGACCTCGCCAAGTGGTTGGGAAATCAAAAAATGGGCCACGTTCGCGGGGCACCATTCCATCCGCAAACCCAGGGCAAGATTGAGCGCTGGCACCAAACTATGAAGAACCGGGTTCTGCTGGAAAACTACTACCTGCCCGGCGATCTCGAACGCCAGATCGGGGCCTTCGTAGAGTATTACAACAACGCGCGATACCACGAGAGTCTCAACAACGTCACGCCCGCCGACGTCTACTTTGGGCGCGACAAAGCCATCCTCAGAGAAAGGAAGAAGATCAAGATACTGACAATCCGCGAACGCCGCTTGCAACACCAAAAACAAGCCGCATAATCAATCACACAAACGAGCCAGAGCCTCCAATGCTCAAGCCGCTCTGATGTCCCATTTTATATGACGACGGACACCCCAGAGGCCCGGATGAATCAGATAATGAAGATTATGTTCAAACGACTTCTTCTGAAAACGTAGGCGCCTCGATCCACGAGCGTAAATAAAATTCCCTGACCATGCTTAGCACGACTGTATGCTAGCGACCGATATCCAGCGGGACAGTCCCAACCCGAGTCCAGCAGGTTCATTGCGCATTGATCATGACGTGGTGTCCTGCCGCAACTTCGCGGTACATCCGTTCAGGGACGGTGTAATCCAGCCGCCTGATAGGCGTCTGGATCTCGCTGTTGTCCAGTTCTCTTTTCCCGTGGCGGCGCGAAGGGTCGGGGACCGGCACCCCATCCAAAAGGCGGTGGGTGTAGGGCGGCTGGGGGTTCTCGAACACATCGTTACGGTGGCCAATCTCGACGATCTCGCCACGGCACATCACCGCCACACGGTGGCTGACCCTTTCAACCACCGACATGTCGTGCGAGATAAAGAGATAAGCCAGCCCCAGCCGTTCCTGCAGGTCAAGCAACAGGTTGATCACCTGCGCCTTGACCGAAACATCTAAGACCGACACAGATTCATCCGCGACAATCAGCTGTGGATCAAGCGCAGGCGCGCGATGCAGATCCGCTGTCGCATTCCACCGGAAAACTGGTGGGGAAACTCGTCTAGACGCGAGGCAGCTGACGGGATGCACACCTTTTCCATCAGGGCAAGCGCCGCCTCCATGATCTGATCGCCGACGGTGAATATCGGGTTGCCGAACTTAGAAGCGGCGGTGTTGATATCGCGGCGGATATACCGCCCGAGGACGTTGACGGACTGGACACCGACGAAACCAAAGTGGCCGTGGTGCCCAGCGATTTCCTGTATTTCTTTGTCTTCGACACCACCCGCGACACGCCACTGACCAACAAGAAAGTGCGTCAGGCGATCAATGTCGACGCGATTCAGGCGGCTTTGCTGAACGGCATGGGAACCCTATGCATACGCCCCCGAAAAGGCCAAGGCGCTGTTGGCCGAGACCGGTTATCCCGACGGATTTCCCGTCAAGATGATTTCGCGCAAGGGCCGCTTCCTCAAGGATGCGGAAATCATCGAAGCCACGGCCGGGTTCCTTGCTCAGGTCGGGATCAAGGCCGAGATCGAGGATCTTGAACCCGGTGTCTGGGGTCAGGTTTCCGAAAAGAAGGGCCGCGAAGGCATCATCTTTCCGGGCTGGAGCGGGCGCGACCCCAACCTGGTCTGGTATCCGCTGCTGAAATCGGGCCTTTACCAAGGCTATTTCAGCAACGCCGAGCTTGACACACTGCTGGATGCCGGGTCGGCAACCATTGATGCCGACGAGCGCAAGGCGATCTATGCCAAGGCCGCAGTCATTACCAAGGAAGAGGCGCCGCACCTGCCGATGATCCAGCCGCCGCTTATTTTTGGGCTGGACGCCCCGCAGCGACGGTATCATCGATTTGCGCGGCGCGCATTTCGAATGACCTGACCCTCTGTCAGCCGGTGATCTACCGGCTGACAGCCTCGACGGCATCGGTTTCACCGTCACCAGAAAGGATCTAATCCGCCATGGCCGCCTTTATCCTGTCACGCGTTCTCTACGCCATCGTCGTCGTTTTTGGCGTGTCGCTTGCGGTGTTCTTTCTTATCCGGATGGGCGGCGATCCGACGTCGCTGTTCCTGCCGCCAGATTCCCCGGTAGAAGAAATCGTACGGTTTCGTCACCTCATGGGCTTTGATCGGCCGTTTGGGCGTTGATCCGTGGTTCTGTGATCCGCAGTCACCGTGGCAGAAAGGTACGGTCGAGAACACCAACAACCGTCTGCGCCGCTACCTGCCACGCAAGGCCGATCCCACTGCGTTCACAAATCGATATCTGAAGTCGATTTGCGCCCGCCTCAACGCGACGCCGCCCAAGTGCCCCGGCTATCAAACCCCTGCCGAGGTATTCCGCGCAAAACTGTTGGAAGGAAAGCCTAGAACAAGATAACCTGAACCTACAGAAATCGCGCTTCAGCGTGACTTCACACATTCGATCGCCGACCGCGCGTTCAAATCATCTGGACAGGACGCTCTGTTGGTGGTCCGGCATCGGAACGCCGGTGCTGTCGCGAATGATCAGTTCGGCCGTGATCTCGGACACGCTCACAGGCATGGCCGGATCCTGAATCCGATCCAGCAGAACCCGCGCCAACTTGCGGCCCAGCCGGTGTGGCGACACCGCCATCGTCGTCAGCGGTGGCGTTGCCACGGCCGCCTCCTGCACGTCGTCAAATCCAATGACCGAAATGTCGACGCCCGGCTGAAGTCCCATTTTTAGAATGCCGAGGCACGCCCCGAGCGCCACCGTGTCACCGTTACACACGATCGCGGTGACGTTGGGATGCGCCGCGCGCAGCCTGATGACCGCATCGAGTGCGGCGGGTTTGTTGTCGGCGGATTCCCAGACGATGGCGGGGCCGAGACCACGACCGGCCAGAGTGGCGCAATACCCGGCGATGCGTTCTCTGCGTACCGCAGCCATGTCCGTCCCACCGAGATAGGCAATAGACTTGTGGCCCATATCAGCGAGGTAGGTCGTGGCTGTGGCGATCGCCTCGGCGTTGCGGATGCCGACATGGTCGATCTTGTCGCTCACGCGGCGCAGGAAGGTTACGGTTGGGATGCCGTGTTTGGCCAGAATGTCAAAGGTAGCGTCGGGTGTATCGGTGGCGGGCACCCAAAGCAACCCGCCGCGGCCGTGTCGGATGAACGCCTCTAGATGGCGGCCCTGGCGGACGGCATCGTCCCGAGTATCCAGAATCGAGACCAGGTAGCCTTCGGCTTCGAGCAAATCGACCACGCCCCCGATCACCTCAGCATTGAAGGGGTTGGCAAGCTGGTTGATCACAAATCCGATTTCCCGGTTCACGCCAGATCGCATCGACGCGGCACGTGAATCGGGGATGTAGTGCAACGCATTTGCGGCGTTCAGAACCTTTTCGCGGGTCTCAGCCGAAATCCGTCCGGTGCTGCGCATGACCTGGCTGACGGTCGGGATCGAAACCCCGGCTGCCTTTGCGACGCTGGCAAGTGTCGGTTTTCGGGCCATCGCACTCCCCCGCGGATAAAACGATTATGCTCGCATGCACAGTTATTGCCAAGATATATCCCATCTCAGTAATGAAGACCAAGATTTTACTACCTAAATTTTCCTTGACGATTGATATATCGTTATATCATACTTGAGCCATTCCTAGCGAGTCGGCCGCCCCATTTGCCAGGCCGCTCCCTTCGATCACCATTGTCTATGCCCCTGACGTAACGAGGGCACGGCAACGTTGCGACGGGATCAGACGAGGAGGTCTGGCCCGACTGTCCATTCTGGGAGGAAACCATGTCTCTACGTATCGAACTTGTTGGCGCTGTGTCCGGTATTGCCATTCTCTGCTCTGCCGTTGCCGCGCAGGCAGATGTCCTTTTCTGGTCGACCCAAGCCCGCCCCGCCGAAGAGGCGCAGGCCATGCGCGAGACCGTTCTGTCGGGATCCGACACCGCGATCGACTACCAGCCGAACGAGACCGGCCCTTGGCTCACCCGCCTGCAGGCGGAAATCCAGGCCAACACCGGCACCATCGGCGTGCTTGGTTCTTTGCACGGCGATTTTGCCGCACTTGATCCGGCGTCGCTTGCTCCGCTCGACGAGCTTGGCCTGTCCGCCACCAGCGAGACATTCAACGAGCTGGCTAAACTCGGCACCGGCGAGATGAAGTACATCCCCTGGATGCAGGCAAGCTATGTCATGGCTGCCAACAAGAAGGCGCTGCCTTATCTGCCTGAAGGGGCAGACATCGATGCGCTGACCTATGACCAACTGATCGAATGGTCCGCCAACATGCAGGAGGGCGAAGGTCGTCCGCTGTTCGGTTTCCCCGCCGGCCCCAAGGGACTGAAGCACCGCTTTTTCCAAGGCTACCTCTACCCCTCTTACACCAACGGCGTCGTGCGTACCTTTGCCTCGGCCGAAGCCGAGACCGCGTGGCAAGCGTTCCTTGATCTTTGGGAACACACCAACCCGGCCTCGACCAACTTTTCGTTCATGCAGGAACAGCTTCTGTCCGACGATGTCTGGGTTGCCTTCGACCACACGTCGCGTCTGGCGCAGGCCTTTAATGACCGCCCGGATGATTTTGTAGCGTTCCCGGCCCCGGCAGGCCCCACCGGGCGTGGTTTCATGCCAGTGCTTGCCGGCCTGGCAATCCCGTCGACCGCGCCTGACATGGAAGCGTCCAAGGCCGTCATCGCCTATATGATGACGCCTGAAACCCAGATCGCAACGCTGCGCGCCACCAACTTCTTTCCGGTGGTTGATGTGGATCTGCCCGACGATCTGCCCCCCGCGGTCAAGGCCGCAGGCGACGCCATCGCCAAGATGAGCGCGTCTGCCGATGCCAACCCCGGGCTTCTGCCTGCCGGTCTTGGCGATCAGGGAGGCGAGTTCAACCGCATTTTCGTCGACACGTTCGAGCGTATCGTTCTGGCCCGCCAGCCGATCCGTGCCGTGCTGGACGACCAGAAAAAGCGGCTGAACGACATCATGCAGGAAACCGGCGCGCCGTGCTGGGCACCTGATGCCGCCTCTGACGGTCCGTGCCCGGTCGAGTAACTCTCCCGGCTCGCGCTTGACGCGGATTCGCCCGGACCCTTTGCGGTCCGGGCACCCCCAAACCCCCATAATATCGGAGCGATGCGATGAACGCGCGACTGCTTCCCTATGTCCTGATCCTTCCGGTGACAGTGTTCCTGTGCATATTCTTTCTCTACCCGTTTGTGCTCGTCGCCCAGCAAGCGTTTGGTTCTGACGCCGGGTGGTCGCTGGACAACTTCCGCGATGTGGTCGGCCACTGGAAATTCTCGATCTCGCTGTGGAACACGGTGTTGCTGGCCGCTGTCGTGGTTCCGATCCAGCTCGCTCTGTCACTGCTGATGGCCACCATGGTCAGCAAGATGCAAAAGGGCCGCGATCTGGTGCTGTATGTCTGGACGATCCCGCTGGGGATTTCGGATCTGGCCGCCGGGATCATCTGGCTCGCGATTTTCGAACAGTCCGGCTTCCTCAATTCGATGATGCATGGGTTGGGCTTTATCGACGAGCCGATGAACTTTATCTCGTATCAGAACATGACGATGGTCTTTATCGCCATTGCGCTGGCCGAAATCTGGCGTGCCACGGCGATCATGCTGGTGATCCTTGTCGCGGGGATCGGCCTGATCCCCAAGGAATATTATGAAGCCGCCGAAGTCTTTGGTGCATCGCCCTGGAAACGGTTCCTCAAGATCACGCTGCCCTTGTTGCGCCCGTCGCTGCAAACCGCGCTGGTGTTGCGTGTGATCCTGGCCTTCGAGGTGTTCGCCGTTGTGGCAGCCCTTGGTGGTACGCTCTTTCCGGTACTGATGGGGGAAACCTATGCCTACCAGTTCGACCTTTCGAATAGTGGGGCCGCTGCGGCGCTGGCGTTGATCATCCTCGTCATCTCGATTGGCGCCACGCTCGTTATCCTGCGCGCCCTGCGCGTCCCGAAAGGAGCCACGATATGACCGCTGCCGCCACTGACGTACCCCTGATCAACACCCGACGCAGCGGTCGCACGCTCTATATCGCCTCTGTCATCCTGCTTTGCGCCTGGGTCTTGGTTCCGCTCTACTTTCTGTTCATCAATACCCTATCCTCGCCCGAAACGGTGAACGCCTTTCCCAAGCCTTTCGTGCCGGAGTTCGACTTTGGCAGTATGAAGTTCTTTGCCGGTTTCCAGGGGATGATTGACGCGCTCTATAATTCGATTCTGGTGGCGGTGATGACCATGATCATGTCGATCCTGATTGGCGCCCCGGCCGGCTATGCCCTGTCGCGCTTTGACTTTCGTGGCAAAGAGCTGTTTCGCATGCTCATCCTGCTGACCCGTGCCTTTCCGCTGCCGCTTCTGGCGCTGCCGCTGGCCGTGCTGTTCATCCGGGTTGGCCTTGACGACACGGCCTTTGGTCTGGCTTTGGTCCATACCACACTGGCCATCCCCTTTGCGGTGCTGATCACATTCTCGCTTTTTTCGGGCATCCCGATCGAATTAGAGGAGGCCGCCTGGACCCTTGGGTGCACACGCTTCACCGCCTTTACCAAGGTTGTGCTGCCGCTGATCCTGCCCGGTATCACGGCAAGTGCGATCTTTGCCTTCGTGATCTCGTGGAACGAAGTCTTTGCCGCAGCGGTCCTGACCATCGAGAACCGCACCCTGCCGGCCTTTCTGCTGCAAAGCCTCGCGGAAAGCCCGCTGCATCTGAAATTCGCTGGCGGGTTCATCCTGGTCGTGCCGGCGCTGATCTTCATCTTTGCCGTCCGCAAGTACCTGTTTGCAATGTGGGGCATCGCCAACCGCTGAAGCGGGGCGTATTCAAAGGGAGCCAGACCTATGGCCGAAATTCAGATCAAGAACGTCGCCAAGACTTTTGGGGCATACCAGGCCCTGCAAGACATCAACCTGACGATTGCGGACCAGGAATTCATGGTTCTGCTTGGTGCCTCGGGCTGTGGAAAGACCACGCTGCTGCGCATCATCGCGGGGCTGGAAACCGCCACTACGGGCGAAGTCTGGATCGGCGGACGTCGGGTGGACCATCTCGCTCCCAAGGATCGCGGCATCGCGATGGTGTTCCAGAACTACGCGGTCTTTCCCCACCTGACCGTGTTTGAAAACATCGGCTTTGGCCTTCGGATGGCGAAGGTTGCAAATGACGAGGTCACGCGCCGGGTCGAACGGGTTGCAACACTGATGCATATCGAGCAGTTGCTCAAGCGTTACTCTGGCGAACTTTCGGGCGGTCAGCGTCAGCGGGTCGCCGTGGCGCGTGCGCTGGCGATGGAACCCGATGTGATCCTGATGGACGAACCGTTGTCCAACCTCGACGCGCTGCTGCGCCTGGAAATGCGCGCCGAACTCAAGGGCGTGCTGGCCGACAGCAAAACCACCGCGATCTACGTCACCCACGATCAGGTCGAGGCGATGAGCCTGGCTGACCGGATCAGCGTCATGCACAAGGGCAAAATCGTTCAGGCGGCATCACCTATCGAAGTTTACCGGAACCCGGCTGCCGAATTTGTCGCGGCCTTTATCGGAAACCCGCCGATGAACTTCCTGCGTGCCGAATCCGCCGGAAGCGGCAAATGGAGCGTTGCGGGTGAAACCATTGACGGGCCGATGTCGATCAACACGCCGCTACAATTCGCCATCCGCCCTGAGGACATGCGCCTGGCCGATCACGGGCTGAAGGCGCGGGTAAAGCTGGTCGAGCCGCTCGGCGCGCATCTGCTGGTCACTTGCGACGTCGGCGGCACGATGATCCGTGCCGTGCTGGACAGCGACCTGACGGTCAATGTCGGCGAAATCCTGACCCTTGCGCCGCAGCCAGACCGCGTCCGCTGGTTCGATCCCCAATCCACCCTTGCTGTTGCCTGAGGTCTGTCATGTCAGAAACGATGATCACCGCCGCCCGCGCCATCCTCGCGCAGAATGATCGCGGCACCTACACCGTCCCGACAAAGGGACTCTATCCATTCCAGTGGAACTGGGACAGTTGCCTCAGCGCCCTTGGCTTTGGCCATTTCGACGAAGCCCGCGCCTGGACTGAAATCGACACGCTGTTCGACCATCAGTGGGATGACGGCATGGTGCCGCACATCATCTTTCACAAGCATGACGACGGGTATTTCCCCGGTCCTGATGTTTGGCAGACCGGACGCGCAGTGCCCACCACCGGCATCACCCAGCCCGCAGTGGCCGGCTTTGCTGTGCGCCGTCTGTTTGAACGCGCCAAGGACCGCGACATGGCCCGGACCCGCGCCCGTGCGCTGCTGCCCAAGATCGCGGCGTGGCACGATTGGTTCTTTCGGTGCCGCGATCCCGAGGGCACCGGGCTGGTCGCGATCATCCACCCGTGGGAGTCCGGCCGCGACAATTCCGTCGACTGGGACGCCGCGCTAGGCCGGGTGCCGACCGAAGGCGTGATGCCTTTTGTCCGTCGTGACACCCAACACGCCAACCCTGCGCACCGCCCTACGGACGCGCAGTATCAGCGCTTCATTTGGCTGGTTCAGCATTTCCGCGATCTTGGCTGGGATAATGCGCAATTGCACGACGCCTCGCCCTTCCGCGTGGTCGATCCTGGTTTCAACGCCATCCTGATCCGCGCCTGCGCTGATCTGGCATGGCTTGCCGAGGTTCTGGGCGAAGAGACCATCGCCCGCGCCGCCCGCGCCCAGGCAGACAAGGGCATCGCCGCGATGGAAACGCTCTGGAGTGCAGAGCATGGCCAGTATCTGTGCTTTGATCGCGCCAGCGGCGCGTCGATCCAAAGCCGGTCGATCGGCGGTCTTCTGGCGACCTTTGCCCCCATCCCGCAGCCCCGCGCCAGGGCCATTGCGCAGCGCATCGCCAGCCTCGGCGAACAGGCGCCCTTCCTTGTGCCGAGCCACGATCCGTCGGCGCCCGACTACGACGGCAAGCGATACTGGCGTGGTCCGGTCTGGCTGATCGTTAACTACTTGATTGCCGACGGTCTTGCTGTGGCTGGCGAAACGGCCGTTGTTGAACGCATCATAGCAACCAGCCTGCGACTGATTGAGCAAAGCGGATTTGCCGAATACTACGACCCGATCACCGGCGAACCTTGTGGCGGCAGCAGCTTTACCTGGACCGCAGCCATGGTGATCGAATTCCTCATCCGCGACAGACAGGCGGCATGAAAGGCAGGTGCATCCTGCACATGACAAAGATCTCTGGCGAACAATCCGATTGTGCTACGCGATAGAGAGAGGAAACTCTCAAGCCGTTTCGCCGCACCTTTTTTTGGCGGAATGAAAGATCAAAGCCAGGCAAAACCTGCTTGCCGATGACGGGCCCACTTTCCTGCCGCAGGTGAGCCTGAGTGAGAGTTCGACTGTCATGGATCAACACATCGCGACACAGGCAGGGGCTGGGCTGTCGATCAACTCCATTTGGCGCGTTGCAAATGAGATCGTCGCCGGACGATTGGTGTACCTCATGCACGGCTGGCAATTGAACGACAGTTCGGTGCTTTGGCTTATCTATCCATGATCCAACGTACTGACGCTAAAGGTCAGTTGTCTCATGGATTTTCTTGTGTCGCGCTGCGCTGAAACGCTCCAATTCAAAAGCTCACTCACGAACCAGCACAAGCTCGAACGTGACGCAGACGGTGTTTTTTGACCGCGCGAGGCGACCTTGAGCCTGCGGGCCGTCAAACCCAACCGATACCGCGTTGAGATCGACACCAGCATCTGACACGCTTCCTTGGGTCAAAAGCACTTCGGTCGCATAGCTTTCAATACCGGTGCCGTCAGCGAATTGAGTCCCGACCAGACTACCGATCCCCTTGACCGTGGCGCGATCCAATCCGCACTCTTGGGCAATTGTGGCGATGATCTCTTGGATATGCTCATGTGGTCGCGCGGTCGCGAGGACGGCATTGGGATGCGTGATATCTGCGGTACTGATCGGGCGAAAGAGGGTAAAGCGGGTTTCAGGATCCTCAACGCTTTCCATCCGCGCGCCATCCAGCACGAGAACATCAACCTGAACATCCCGGCCAAGCACTGTAACTTCGCTCAAAAGGTGCCCGGCGCAAAGGTTTCCGGCCTGATCGGACCAGACCCCGTGGATATGTGCAAAGGGTGCTCTGTCGCGGCGCCCAAGATGCGCGCCGGCCTGGACGATCCGGGCATGTTCCAACGTCACGGTCGCGCTGTACCACGCCACATGACCATCACCGGGCGCCGGAGCCGGACGGACAAACGACAATGTGTCAGCGTCGACGCCCGACAAATCGAACCATGCCGCAGCACCGTCCACGGCCTCGACCATGGCATCCAGCAACGGCAGTCCGGCGCGCAGCATCACCGTTTTCTGGGTTGCGTGGCAGGGTATGGCGTCGCAGCGCTGCACAGCGGGGGGACCGGGGTGATTGATCCGCCGCGCCTCAGGCATCGACAATCTCACCTCGGGCGACCAATTCGGCGCGGATCAGTTTTTTGGTGATTTTGCCATAGGCCGATTTCGGCATCTCGTCCCAGAAGACGATTTGTTTAGGCATCTTGTAGCGCGGCAGGCGCGTACCCAGCCAGTCAAGCAGCGCCGCGGTATCTGGGGCCGACCCGCGGGCCACACAGACCGCGATTCCGACTTCGCCCCATGTCGGGTCTGGCATGCCCAGAACGGCTGTTTCGGAAATGTCGGGATGCAGCAGGATCTTTTCCTCGATCTCGCGCGGGTAGATGTTTGACCCGCCCGAGATGTACATGTCAGACGCGCGTCCAGTCAGATACAAAAAACCCTGATCGTCGAGATGGCCCAGATCGCCAGTCAGGAACCAGCCGTCACGAAAGCTGCTGGCGTTGGCCTTTGGGTTGTCGTGGTAACCGGCAAAGACGGCGGGGCCGATGACGGCGACTTCGCCGGTCACACCCGGCGCGCATTCCTGCCCCTCAGGGTCCTGAACCTGGACCTGCATCCCCGTTCGGGCAAAGCCACAGGTGCCGATGCGCATGACGTCATCGTCGGCAGAGTGATGTGCGGGAGGCAGCACGGTGATGTTGCCCGTCACCTCACCCAGCCCGAAATACTGCACCAACACCGGCCCCAGCACGTTGAGTGCGCGCACCTGATCGGCACGGTACATCGGTGCGCCGGCGTAGATCATATAGCGCAGGCTGGAGTGGTCGTGGGCGTGGACCGACTCGTGTTCGACCAGCATTTTTACGATTGTGGGCACGGTAAAGATGTTGCTGACCTGCCATTTTGCGACCAGCCGCCAGATGTCGTCGGGGTCAAAGCGCGCTCCGCCCGGCAGGATTGTCTTGACCCCGTGCGCCACCTGCGCCAGCTGGTGAATGCCCGCGCCATGCGACAACGGCGCCACCACGATCGACGCATCGTCTGGCCCGGTGCCGGGCATCAGATCACATAGATGGTTCGTCACGACAAAGGCCATCTGCCCGTGGGTCAGTACCGCTGCCTTGGGCTTGCCCGTCGTGCCAGAGGTAAAAAAGAACCACGCAGGATCGTCGCGATCCACGGCGATCGGCGCGACCTTGATCCCGTCATGCACAGTGACGAGCGTCTCGTAATCATCTGCCCCGTCGCCGCCGATGGTCACGGTAAACCCAACGGTATCGGCGCAGGCGGCGATATGGTCGCCAAACTCGGCACCGACAATCAGGCCCTTGGCCCCGGATGAATGCGCAAGCCAGGCGACCTCTTCCGGTGTCTGACGGAAATTCGCAGGCACCCAGACGCAGCCCAATTTCCAACAGGCAAACGCCGCTTCGAACATCTGGTTGCAATTGGCCGACTGGACAAGGATGCGGTCGCCCTTTGTCGCGCCGTAGCGGTCACGCAGGGCGGCCGCAAAGGCGGTTGCACGCGCTTCGATCTGGCGCCAGCTCCACTGCGCCTCGCCCCAGACGAGGCCGATGTCGTCAGGGTGTCGTCGCGCGCTTTCCGTCAGGAAATGCGACAGGTTCATCACCCGGGTCGAAACAGGTGTCATCATGACACCCGCTCAAGGATCGAAGCATAGTTGACAACCGCAGCGCCGCCCATGTTGAACACGCCGGCCAGTGTAGCATCGGGGATCTGCATATCCCCGGCTTCTCCCATCAACTGCATCGCGGCCATGATGTGCATCGACACACCCGTTGCTCCGATTGGATGTCCCTTGGATTTCAAACCGCCAGAGGCGTTCACCGGCAGGCGGCCATCCTTGGCGGTCCAGCCCTCGCGAATTGCGCGACCGCCCTGCCCCGGCTCTGTCAGGCCCATCGCCTCGTATTCCAGTAGCTCGGCGACGGTAAAGCAGTCGTGGGTTTCAACCAGACTCAGGTCATTCACCGTGATCCCGGCGGCGGCATAAGCGGCGTCCCAGGCGCGACGTGCGCCGTCAAACCGGGTCACATCGCGACGAGACAGCGCCAGCGGTTCGTTGGCGTGGCTGCGCGCACGAAAGGCGATTGCGCGGTTCAGTTCTGCGGCCACGTCGGGTGCGGCGAGGACCACGGCCGCGGCACCATCGGACACCAGCGAACAGTCAGTCCTGCGCAACGGCCCGGCAACATAGGGGTTTTTGTCCGACACCGTGTTGCAGAATGCGACTCCGAAATCGCGGCGCATATGGGCAAACGGGTTGGCCATACCATTGGCATGGTTCTTGGCTGCGATCATCGCCAGCTCTTCTGAACGATCGCCGTATTTCTGAAAGTAGCTTGCCGCGATGTTGCCAAACAGCCCGGCAAAGCCGCCCCCCACGCCCGCCTCTTCGCGCCGGTAGGACGCGCCCAGCAGGATCTCGCCGACCTCGGCACCCGGGGTCGCCGTCATCTTTTCCGCGCCGACGACCAGCGCGATCTTGCCGCGGCCACTGGCGATGAAATCCATCGCGCCGTGCAACGCAGCGGACCCGGTGGCACAGGCGTTTTCATAGCGGGTGGCCGGGACGCGTGCCAACCGTTCGTCGCCCATACCGACTAGAGCGCCCTGAAAATCCTGATCCGAGAACCCGTTGTTGAAGACCCCGACAAAGATCCCGTCGACGTCGTCAGGCGTGATGCCTGCGTGTTCCAGCGCGGGGGCAGTGACTTCGGCCATCAGCGCCTCGGTGTCCGGGGCATCGCTGCGGCCAAATGCGCTGTGTGCCCAGCCGACGATATTCGGATCAGTCATAGTTGTTGCTCCTTTTCGGAATGGGCGCGGATCGGACGCCGCGCCAGTCGTGTTTCGATGTCCAGTGCTTCGCGCTGCAGCATAGTCGCCAATTCGCTGTCGCGGGGCGGTTGCATCCGGCTTTCGATCGCGGCCAGCGACAGCGCGCCCGCAACCGAACCATCCGCGCGCCGCAGCGCCACCCCTACGCCCCAACTGCCCGGCACCACCCGTCCGGGATTTAGCGCAAAGCCGCGCGTCCGCGTCGTGGCGACCTCGTGGCGCAGCGCCCCGGCGCCGAGGTCAGGATAATCCGCCGCCAGCAGAGTGGCATTGTCGCGCAGAACCGCCTCGACCTCGTCATCGGGCAGCGCCGCCAGCATGGCCAGCGACCCCGCACCGATCCCCAGCGGATGTTGCGCGCCCATGGTCAGGGCGTGGGTGCGGATCGGAAACGATCCCTCTTGACGGTGCAGGCAGACCGCCGTCGCACCCCGCCGCATGGTCACAAAGGCGGTGTCGCCACTGTCGCGGGCCAGACGGACCACGGATTCGGCCGCGATTTCCAGCAACCCATGGCGCGGGGTGGCCAGGGTTCCTAGTACATAATTTTCCGCCCCCAGATGGTAGTGACGGCTTTGTGTATCCTGTTCGATCAGCCCACCCCGGATCAGCGCCAGCATCAATCGCCGCACAGTTGGCTTGCCCAACCCGGATTCTGCAACCAGCGCGGTTAACGGCACCCCGCCGCCACTGCCCTTGCCGACCAGCGCCAACAGGGCCAGGGCACGGTCGACCGCCTGCGTGCCGCTGGCTGTACGCGCCTCTCCGGATGTATTCATAATATGGACCACACTGTTCCAGTTCTCAGGGCGAAGGGAGGTATCATCCTTCAGAGGGTGAGGAGTTATAGTGGGATTGCAAGAATTATCTTGTCCTCCTTTTCTATTTCTGATCCACATTGTGCAATCCTAGGGAGGGAAATCTATGAATATCGTACTCAAGGCCGGGCTGGCCGCACTGCTGGCGTCGACAATCCTGTCCGGTGCCGCAATGGCTGAAACGCTGCGCCTGTCGCATAACACTGGTGACACCACCACCTGGCAAAAAGGCGCTGAGCGGTTTGGCGAGCTTCTGGCGCAGAAAACCGGCGGCGATCTGGATGTGCGTGTCTTCCCGAACGCGCAGCTATCGGGCGGCGACCAGATGCGTCAGGCCGAAATGGTGGGCCGTGGGGCGCTGGATCTGGTTGTGACCTCGGCGATCAACGTGACGCCGCTGGTGCCCGAGATGGCAGTATTTTCGCTGCCCTATCTCTATGCCGGATACGATCAGGTTGACGCGACCACTCAGGGCGCACCGGCCGAGTTGCTCGAAGATATCCTGCGTGACAAGGGGATCGAAGTTCTGGCCTGGGGCGAAAACGGCTTTCGTGAAGTCACCAACAACGTCCGCCCGGTCAAATCGCCCGCAGATATGCAGGGCCTGAACATGCGCGTCGCGGGGCCGATGTATATCGACGTGATGAACGCGCTTGGCGCCAACCCGCAGCAGATGCAGTGGGGTGAGACGATGACCGCGCTGCAACAAGGTGTGGTTGACGGTCAGGAAAACCCGATTGGCGCGGTGATCATTCCGCAGCAGGTCTATGAGGTGCAGAAATACCTGACCACATGGCATTACTCCTACGACCCGATCTTCCTTGGCGTGTCGAAGAAGGTCTGGGACGGCCTCGATGCCGAAACTCAGGGCCAAATGAGCGAAGCCGCAGAAGAGGCGATGACCTATCAGCGCGAGATCACTCGCAAGGGCACCGCTGACGGTGTTGCCTTCCTGCGTGACAAAGGCATGGAGGTTTACGAGCCGTCCGAGGACGAACTGGTCGCGTTCCGCGAAGCGACACAACCCGCGTTTGACGAGTGGGCGGCCAAGGTCGGCGACGAAATCGTCGGCGCCTTCCGCAAGGCCATCGACGAGGCCGGTCAAGGCAGCTAAACCAGATCGGCGCGGCACCGGACACCGGGCCGCGCCCATTCGGGAGGAGGACGCCTTGCGGTTCATTCTGCGGGAATTCGAAAAGATTGTCTGCGCGGTGCTGTTTCTCGGCATGACGCTGCTTGGGTTCACCAATGTTGTTGTACGCTATGGAACCCACTATTCCTTTGCGGCCTCCGAAGAGATTCTGACCAACGGTTTCCTTTTGCTTACCGTTTTTGGCGCAGCGATTGCGGCGCGGCGTGGCGAACATCTGGCGGTGACGCTGGTGCAGGACGCGCTGCCCCGACGACTGGCGCAGGCGGTGTTGGCACTATCCGCCCTGCTCAGCATTGCGCTGCTGGCGGCCTCGGCGTGGTTTTCCTGGGCGTCGCTGATGAACATGATGAGCAATGGCATGCGCAGTTATGCGCTTGGTGTGCCCGCATGGTGGTATCAGGCGGCGCTGCCGTTTGGTTTTGCGCTGGTGCTGATACGCTACCTGCAGCACGCCGCCGAAACATGGCACGCGCCTCGCGCCGAAGTGCCGGCAACCCCCAGTGTCTGATCTGTTTGGCATGGGTGCCGGGACCCAGATGATTGTCGCGTTTTTCGTGTTTATGGCCCTGCGGGTTCCGGTGGCTTTTGCGCTGGGGCTGTCAGCGATGTACGCCATGTGGAAAATCGGCTTTGGCTTTGAACTTGCCGGAGATCTCATCGCCACCGGCATTGGCAAATACGCCCTGCTGGCGATCCCGTTTTTTATCCTTGCCGGCACGCTGATGGGATCGCTTGGCATTGCCGAACGTATGGTCCGGTTCTTTCGCGTGCTGATCGGCGATCTGCCCGGAGGTATGGGTGTGGTCGGCACCGTGGTTTGTCTGTTCTGGGGGGCGGTGTCCGGGTCCGGTCCAGCGTCGGTTGCGGCCATCGGCCCAATGATCATCCGCGGGATGGAGGAAGACGGCTATCCTCGCGCCGCCGCTGCTGCGCTCGTCTGCACGGGTGCGGCGCTGTCCATCGTCATCCCGCCCTCAATCGGGCTGGTGATTTACGGCGTGATTGCTGAAACTTCGATTTCCGCGCTGTTCATTGCTGCAATCATTCCGGGCCTGTTCATGGGTCTGCTGATGCTGCTGGTTCTGCCCTTCATCAAGGCACGGGGGCGGGACGCGCTCGACCGGCTCGCTCCTGCGCCGGTTACTGCCGGGTACTGGCGCGATCTTGGCCGCACCTTCCGCGAGTCGTTTTGGGGGCTGATGACGCCGGTGGTAATCTTGGGCGGCATCTATTCCGGCGTTTTCACCCCGACCGAGGCTGCGTTGGTCGCCACTGTCTATGCGCTTGCCGTCGGGGCCTTTGCCTATCGCACCCTCACATGGCGCGTGCTGTATGACGCGCTGACCGATGCTGCGGCGTCTTCGGCCGTGGTGATGTTGGTGGTCGCCTATGCCAGCCTGTTCGGCTGGGTCGTCACGGTCGAGGATCTGGTCGGCCAATACTCTGGGCAGCTTTTGGGCCTGAGCGACAATGGCGCGGTGATCCTGCTGGTGATCATGGTGATCCTTCTGATCGCCGGGATGTTCATGGACCCGGTCACGGTCATGTTCATCTCGCTGCCGATCTTTATGCCGGTGGTGCGCGAACTGGGCTGGGATCCGGTTTGGTTCGGGGTGCTGGTGATGGTTAACCTTGCCATCGGGCTGATCACGCCACCGGTCGGGATCAACCTCTATGTCGCGGCGAACGTCACGCGCCTGCCAATAGAACGGATTGCACGGGCGGCCCTGCCGTTTCTGGTCGTCAGTCTGATTGGTCTCGCGATCGTTGCTGCATTGCCGGGGCTGTCGTTGTTTCTGCCCGAACTGATGAAATAGCTCTAAAAAGCTATCTTCACGGCTTGCGTCTGTTGTTGCCACTTTGTGGGGCTAATCTTGGGCTTTTAGGAACCGCTCGCGTGGGTGCTCACGGGGCGCGATGACCGCGGCGATCAACGGATGGACGCCCAAAACTGACATCAGACGTCCTCACTGCCTCAACAGTGCAGTTCAGCGACCGTTTCCATCCAGCTCGGTTTTTGCGACCCGCAGGACGATCTCGGACAGTCCCTGCATGATTCTGCTGGACTGTGACCGGGTGTGCCAGAACAGCGGAACCCGGACGCGGGCATCGGGAACAACATCTATCAGTTCTCCGCTGTCCACGAGCGCTGCCACGGCGACATGCGGCATCATCGCCCAACCGATCCCTAGTCGACAGCAAAGCATATGCCCCTCGTATGAGGGAATGTAATGCGACGACAGAACGGCCGAATTGCCAAAGGCCACCTGCAGCCACTGAAGCGGAAGTGTGTCTTTGCGATCGAACCGTATCGACGGACCAGAGGCAACATTGGCAAGTGTGATGCCCGCAGTGAGATGATTTTCTGCATAGCTCTTTGATGCGACCGCCAAATATTCCATTTCCCCCAGTGCATAGCTCTTGCATCCTGCGATGGGCGTTACGGATGACGTAATGACCGCCGTGGCATCCCCTGATCTGAGACGATCCTCGGTGAATTCCTGATCGTCCGGGATAATGTCCAGGCGCAGATTCAGCTCGTCAGCGGCGTGCTTGACCACTTTTGGAAACCAAGTGGCAAGGCTGTCGCTATTGACCGCGATCCTGACGTTTGCCCTGGACACTCCAACTGGGCCGGACAGTTGCTCGCTCACTTCATGTCTGAGTAGTGTGACCTGCTCGACATGTTGACACAGCAAAAGCCCATCTTCTGTCGGCACGCATGGTCTGCCGCGGACGATCAGAATAGAACCGACCTTTTCCTCAAGCTGCTTGATCCGCTGACTGACGGCCGATTGGGTGACATTGAGCGATTTTGCCGCCGTCTCAAAGCTTCCTGTGCGGATAACAGCAGAAAGAACCGCAAGGGAATCATAGTCGAAATCCATGGCCACACACCTAGAGCATTAGTCACGTCTAATGTTAGATCAGAATTCCTGTGGTGTCACGTGGCTGAACTAATAAAGAATATTATTCTGTGGCATTAGCAAGGCTAATATGAGGCGGGTTCCGGCTGAGCTGGTTGCAAAAACTCCAATAAATTGAGTATCATAGCATGAAACTTACTCAAATGAGGTGGAAAGATGTCTGCAAAATGGCTCCGTCAAAAATACACGCGTAGGTTCGCTGGAATGGACAAGTACCCCATGCGTATCGCCGGCCTGATCACGTTCGGATATGTCGCACAGATCTTAGGTGCGGTCGCTGCCGGAGCGTATCTGCTCTCTCTGACTTTCGGCTGGGCGACACCGGTCGCCGCTCTTGCACTCATGATATTTGTCGCAACGCGCTTTCGCGGGCTCAACAATATCATTCACGAATGTTCGCACGCAACTTTCACTCGCGTCCGGTCGCACAACACGCTGATCGGCAAGTTCTGCGCAGTCTTGCTGTTTAGCTCGTTCATGGACTATAGGGACGAGCATCTGACGCACCATGCCCACCTTGGCGACTATGATCATGATCATGATCTGCAGGGCATCAAGGACCTCAAATTGCATGAACCGCTGTCCGCGCGGGTGATTCTGCGCCACCTGGTGACGCCGTTCCTGGGTCGCCACCTTCCCTACTATCTGCACCTCGATCTGACGGCACGTGACGGCAAAGTATCGCTGCTTCTTAAGCTGCTTGTCCTGACCAGCGTGGCATTTTGCCTCGTCCTTTTTCCCGTAACGACCATCCTGTTCCTCGTCCTGCCCTTTACGTTGCTGTACTCGGCCTTGAATTATTGGACAGATTGCTTGGACCACGGTGGAATTGTTGCGTCGGGCGACGATCTTGACGCATCACGCAACATTCTGGCACCGCATCTGATCCGGTACCTGTTCTTTCCGCGCAACGACTGCTTCCATCTGGTGCATCATCTTTTTCCACATGTTCCTGCCCGTCTTCTCGAAGCGTCGCACAAGTTGCTGGAACTGGATGATGTTTACAATTCGCGCCCGAATGCGGTTCCGCGAAAGACTCTGGCGGAACGTTTACCAGCGGACACCCTGATCCCCGCCGAGTGATTGGTCGGATTGTGGGATAGGCTCCGCCTGGCCGTCATGGGGCAGGGTTGCTGAACTCTGCCCGCGACGACTCAGATCGCGAAACCATGGCGTTAGACCTGCCGCATGAGCAGGCCTAACCCCCTAAGTCGGCAACAACATCCTCAGGGCGACACAACGGTTGGGTTGCAACTGGTCGGCCTCTGAGGTCAAACGGCCGATAGAGGTCAGGATGCGATGTCTCAATGCGTTCTGAGAACGGATCGCGCCACGAGACTCCGACCGCCAAACCGCAAGAACCCATGCCGCACGCATGGTCGGCTTCAATGCAATCGGCACCGCTGAGGTCGTCCGCGCGGCATGAAGAATCCGGGCAAGGGGCTTTCGCGAATTCAAACAGACTTCTGCAGCACCGCCCGTCATGGAAAATATCATGACGGGCGCCAACCCGTGATGCCGTCCCCAAGTGCTGAAGGGTTTACAGCGCCAATGGCAACAGCGGGCGCATCGCGCAACGAATATTGGCAGATACGTCATCTGAAAGTGGCTCAAGAGACGGGTTTTGTGGGAATGCCGCATCTTCGCCCGGCGGCGGCATCTGGAGCCACTGATTCACAATTTACACGCCTGACGCGACCTGTCAGTCGGCTCTCCATCGCAGGGATTATCTTGTATAATATTGAAATTGCGTAGAAAAATAGGAAATTTTCTGCTTCAAGATTTCTTGCTTAGCGTGCAATAATTGTCTTGCTAATGCTGAATTAGGTATGCTAATGTATCTATGTAGACGCAAACAAGTCGCGTGTACGTAAAGAGTGAACCGTGTTTTCGTGAAGTAGTGAGTGAATTGGCGCGACCTGAAGTTTCTTGCACCCCAATAAAACTTGATGCGCTCCAAATTTATAAAACCCAATCGACGCCGTTGAAAAATCAACGGCGTCGATTATCGTATGGATTGCAGCCAACGGACATTTTAGGCGTGTGCCCTTCGCTTGATCGGCTCAGCATTACGATGCGCGGAGCGCGTCGTTCCCGGCGACGGCAACAGCATGTCGCCTTCTAAGGTCAGGCATTCTTGCGCGGAGGGATGACTGTAGACGCTCCGCCATCACATCGCGGCATTCGCGCGTGCCGTATGCTCCGCCTATACCGTGGCGCTACCAATCTACTGATCGCGCGGACGCTGTTGGAGCAGATGAGGCAACAGGTGCTTACCTGCTCCCCATTGTGTCCGCTAATTTAGTCGACGTTGAACAACACCTACGCGGCGATTTGCAGTGCTATTGATCGGACGGTGAAGGCGTTGATCGCGCGCTGCGCCCGTGACAGGCCCTCGAACAACAGGACCAAACGGGCCCTCAGGCGGGCCAGGATCTTGCGGATGTTGTGCCCGCAGCCGCACAGGACAGCGAAGAGCGCATCGCCCTTGGTCCCTTTGAGAGGGCAGCGCGCGAGGCGGCCATCGGTCTTCATGTGGCCGATCTCCGGCTCGATCGCACTGCGCCTTCGGAGCTGCGCTTTCAGCCCATCCGTCAGCCCGCGACGCATTCCGGAGATCAACACATGGGTTGTTCCGACACCGTGTCCACGGTAGCCGCGGTCCACGACGGCGAGGTCCGGGCGGCGGTCCGTGAGCGTCTCGACCTGCTCAAGAGCCTCGGCCAGGGTGTGCCCGTCGTATGGGTTACCTGGCATGGCGCGCATGCCGACGACGAAGCCGCCGTCGATGGTGGACTTGCCACGCAAAAGTTCCGGTCTCTCAGCTCATGTTAGGCAGCCCGTCTCTCGAAAGCCAAGGGACTTTTCCCGCCAAGGGATGAATGCCGTCTTCGCGGGTTGTAGAACCCATTGATGTATTGGAATATTGCTCCTTCTGCTTGTCTGCGGGTCGCCCATTTCTGACGCCAGATCAGTTCGGCTTTCAGAGATTTGAAGAAGGTCTCGACCATGGAATTGTCATAACAATTTCCCTTGCCGCTCATTGAGACCAGAAATCCATGCTGCTTCAGACTTTTCTGATAGTCACCTGAACAGTATTGAGAGCCACGATCCGTATGATGGATACAGCCTTTGGGTGGCTTTCGCAGCCCTACTGCCATGTCTAATGCCTTGATGGCCAGGTCCCGCTTCATCCGGTTACTGACCGCCCAGCCAATGACCCGGCGGGAGTAAAGATCGATGATCACTGCCAAATACAGCCATCCCTCGCTCGTCCAGATGTAGGAAATGTCCCCTGCCCATTTTTGGTTTGGGCCATCAGCAGAGAAGTCCTGATCAAGAAAGTTGGGGGCGACATTGAAGGCGTGATTGCTGTTAGTCGTGACTTTATGTTTACGGGTTCGAATAACCTTGATCGCGTTCTCACGCATCAACCGGCCTACCCGGCGGTGCCCGACAACAAGACCGAGATCGCGCAGTTCCTCCGTCATGCGAGGTCGGCCGTAGCTTTGCAGGCTAAGGCGGTGTTGTTCTCTGATATGGGCCAACAGCACCATGTCATCTCGCTGGCTTCGGCTGATAGGGCGGATCTTCCAGGCGCGAAACCCACGGGAAGTTACCCGCAAAACGCGGCATAGAAACTCAATGGGCCAGATCTTCTTCCAGGTGTCGATAAAGGCAAACCTCACGCCTTTTGGCCTGCGAAGAAGATCGTCGCCTTCTTTAACACTTCCCTCTCCTCGCGGAGTAGCCGGTTCTCTTTGCGAAGGCGGGCGTTCTCCTTCTCCACATCCTCATGCGGGCCGGACATCAGGTCATCATTCTGATGGTGTTGAACCCACTTGTTCAGTGTCGAAACACCAACCCCTAAATCAGACGCAATCTGAGGTCGCGTCAGTCCACTGCTTGTTGCAATGCGAACCGCATCACGTCTGAACTCGTCGCTGTATCTTGGTGCCAATTTGTGTCTCCTTCATTGCGAATATCGCTCGAAAGAGACCGGAACTAAATCGCGACAAGTCCAACCCGGTCAGCCGCAGCAGAACGCCTACATCGAGCGTTACAACCGCACCGTCCGACATGAATGGCTGGACCAATACATCATCGAAACTGTCGAGGAGGCCCAAGATCACGCCACACAATGGCTCTGGACTTACAACAACGACCGCCCGAACATGGCCATCGGCGGCATCACACCCGCCCAGAAACTGAAAATGGCCGCGTAAGTTCTACGAATGCACCACGTTAAAAATGGGGGGATTACCCGTGGCATCTGCGTAATGAAGACCACCTCGTGAACGAGAAACGCATCCGGCGCTTGATGCGGCTGATGGGCCTCATGCCGATTTACCAGAAACCCAACACCAGCAAAGCGGCGAAGGGGCACAAGATTTACCCCTATCTATTGCGCGGCTTGCGCGTGGATCGGCCCAACCAGGTTTGGTGCGCCGACATCACATATCTGTCGATGCGACGTGGCTTCCTCTATTTGGTCGCCATCATGGATTGGCACACACGCAAGGTTCTGGCGTGGCGCATCTCGAACACGCTGGAGGCAGACTTCTGCGTCGCAGCCCTGAACGAGGCCATCCACAAGTTCGGGCCTCCTGAGATCATGAACACTGACCAAGGCTCTCAGTTCACGTCCTTTGCCTGGACCGACCGGCTGCGCAGATCAACCATCCGCATCTCCATGGACGGCAAAGGCCGGTTCCTCGACAACATCTTCGTGGAGCGGCTGTGGCGGTCGATGAAATACGAGTGCGTCTATTTGCATGCTTGGGAGACCGGATCAGAGGCCAGGGCCGGGATCGGGAAATGGATGGAGTTTTACAACCACAAGCGACCACACTCTTCCCTTGGCGGCAAACCACCGGCCGTGGTCTATAGGCAGCGAAATGAAACAACCCAACCCGATCAGCAGGAGCAAAGAGTAGCTTAATTTACGCCAAGTCCTGTCCAACAATTGGGGAGTAGCTCATCGATCTGTTCTGACGTACTCGGAGCATCAACCATAAGGTACGATAGTCGTGACCTTTTGAACCTTCAATCGTTTGCTCTCAACTATTTTCGGTGCTGGGATGTTGTCGTAAGGCTCAGAAAGGCGGACCTTTTGGCATTTCATTTTACTGCGGATCGCCCACCTGATGCAGCCGAACAACGATCCCGTCCGATCCTGCTATGAATCGTGACCACCGCTCCATCAAACTGCGCCGCTTTTCAAGCAGATCAGACCGCGCATAGGCCCGTTCCACGTTCGACCCGACCTTGTTCGCCAAACTCAGTTCCGCCACTTCGCGCGGCACATTGGCTTGTTCAGAGGCCCAATCGCGGAAAGTCGAGCGGAAGCCGTGGACTGTGACGCCCTCGACCTCCATCCGTCGCAAAAGCATCAGCATCGACATATTGGACAGAGGTTTGTGCCGTTTCTGCCCCTCGAAGACATACTCCGACTGTAGCTCCCGCAGCGGTTCGATGATTGCCAGCATTGCGTCGGTTAGCGGAATCCGGTGATCTTCGCCCATCTTCATCCGCTCTGCCGGACAGGTCCAGAGGAGCGAGTCAATGTCGACCTCTGACCAGCGCATCCCCAGCACCTCACCCGTGCGCGATCCGGTCAGGCAGGTGAACATCAGCGCCTTTGCCGCCATCGCCTTCCGCGTCGCCAGATCGGCATAAAGCACAGGCACGTCTTGCCAACGCATCGCGCCGTGGTGCTTTGGCTTTGCCTTGACGACGGGCAACGCCCGCGCTTCCTTGATCGCCGTCACGGGGTTTTCGCCAGACCGAAGTCCCTTGGATCGCGCCACGTCCAGCACTGTCTTGATCCGTTGCGCCAACCGCTTGGCAGTTTCGTGCTTGTCCGTCCAGATCGGGGACAGGCACATCAGGACTTCCGGCTGGCCAACACTGTCGACCGGCATCCGCCCGATCTTGGGGAAAGCATAGTCGCGCAGGGTGTTGATCCATTGCTGACCATGCTTGGCGTTCTTCCACGTGGGCATCCGGTCGATATGGACCTGTTGCGCCACTTCCTCCAAGGTCGGGATGTCCTGCCGTGCGTTGAAACGCGGGTTCAGCCCCTGCTTGGCCATGCGCCGATATTCCAGCGCCCGGTCCCGCGCCTGATGCAAAGTGACGATATCCGCACCGCCCAGACCAAAGTCCGTCCGCAGCGGCGCACCCTTCTTGTTCTTCTGCCCTTTGACCACCACCCGTACGATCCAGCGCCGCGCCCCTGACGGATCGACTACGAGATAAAGCCCGTTCCCGTCGCCATGCCGCCCCGGCCCAAGATTCTCGACCAGCTTCCGTGTCAGCTTTCCCGATAGCGCCGCCATGATCTATACCACGTTCCATACCACTCAAGGAAACGATACAGGAGCAATCGAAAGAAATCCAGCATCACGATGAAACCCGACAAACCGCTGCAAACAAAAGAAAAGGGCCACCGAAGGCGACCCATTAAAACCGTTCAATATTGTGGTGTGGCGGAGAGGAAGGGATTCGAACCCTCGAGACGGTTCCCCGCCTACACACTTTCCAGGCGTGCGCCTTCGACCACTCGGCCACCTCTCCGACAGCCGCTCTACAGCGAACGGTGCAGGGGTTGCAAGGCTGAATGTGAGAAACCCACAGTGTTCCCTCGACGCGTGTGACATACGTAGCGATTGAGAATCGCCGATGAACAAGCTTTACTCATGACCTGCCCCCTAAAAACTGGACCATTTTGAATTAGAGTTTCCGACTGCTACTTTCCTGGCTGGAAAAGGAGTGGACGCGATGAAAGCATCCAAATTCACGGACGCCCAAAAGGCGTTTATTGTTAAGCAAGGTAATGAGGGCACGACGGTTGCGGAGATTTGCCGCAAGTCCGGGATAAGTCCGGCGACGTATTTCAACTGGAAGAAAAAGTATGAGGGGCTGATGCCGTCAGAGATGCGCCGGTTGCGTGATCTGGAAGACGAGAACAACCGTTTGAAACGGATTGTCGCTGATCTGACGTTGGATCGTGAGATGTTGCAGGACGTTATCAAGCGAAAGCTCTAAGGCCGGATCGAAAGCGTGAGCTTGTCGATGGGATGCGGTCTGATTGGCGTGTGTCGATCCGAAAGGCATGTGGTGCTTTGCGGTTTGATTGCTCGACCTATCATTACAAATCCCGCCGCACCGATCCGGCCGCGTTGAAAAAGCGCATTAAGGAGATTTGTGAGACACGCGTTCGATATGGATATCGGCGCGTCCATTTTGTGTTGCAGCGTGAGGGTTGGCCAGTGAACGCTAAAAAAACATATCGTATTTACAAGGAGATGGGTCTTCAACTGCGCAACAAGACACCGAAACGTCGCGTGAAAGCGAAGCTGCGGGATGCTCGCACAGAAGCTGTGAAGAATAACGACGTCTGGGCAATGGATTTTGTGCATGATCAACTCGCCACAGGCCGCAAATTGCGCGTTTTGACCGTCGTCGATACGTTCTCGCGCTATGTGCCAATTCTAGACGTAAGGTTCAATTATCGCGGTGAGGATGTGGTTAAATCTCTTGATCTGGCTTGTGCCAAGATTGGGTATCCTAAGACCATTCGAGTCGATAATGGGCCGGAATTTATCTCTCGGGATCTGGATCTGTGGGCTTATCATCGGGGCGTGGTTTTGGATTTTAGCAGGCCAGGAAAACCGACAGACAACGCCTTCATCGAGGCCTTCAACGGTAAGTTTCGCCAGGAATGTTTGAACGCGCATTGGTTCTTGAGCCTTGCGGATGCGGCAGAAAAGGTGGAGACTTGGCGTAGATACTACAACGAAGAACGGCCCCACAGCGCGATCGGAAACAAGTCACCGATCATGCTCGTAAAATCAGAAGGTGAAACCAGCCCACCGATCTGACGAAAGCCGGAAATCTCTAGACCCAGGTGGTCCAAGGTTGGGGGCAAGTGCAGACCCTTCTGACGCCAAGCGATTGCGGGCTTTAGAGGACGAGAACAGCAAGGTGAAGAGGCTGTTGGCAGAACAGATGTTGGACAACGCGATGCTGCGAGACATCAATTCAAAAAAAAGGTGACGCCCGTGGCAAAGCGGAATGCGGTGGTTCACCCGTGCGAAGCGCACGGTGTGAGCCAGCGACGGGCGTGTGATGTGCTGCAGATTGATCGGTCATCGGTGCGGTATCTGTCGCGTCGTTGTGATGATGCCGAACTGCGAGATGCAATCAAGCGCGTGTCTCGTGAACGGCGTCGGTTTGGTTGCCGCCGTATCCATGTGATGATTGCGCGGGAGGGCTTTGAGGTGAACCACAAGAAGGTCAGGCGCATCTATCGCGCGGAGAAGCTGCAGGTGCCGTCGGCTTGAAACGGGCAAGAGAGAAGGCCGTTGAATGCCGGAGGCTGGTAGCTGATGGTGGTGATCCCCGCTCGCTCTGGGCCAAGCCGATCCGGTCGAAGACTTTCAAAGAAATGACCTTCGAGTTCTTCGAGCTTAACAAGGTGGGGCTGAAAGGTGACGGCGAAGCAGGGCGATGGCTCAGCCCACTCCAGACGCACGTTTTTCCGAAGATTGGGGGGCGTCCGATTGCGGAACTGTCCCTCGATGATCTTGTCGAGGTAATCCGCCCGATCTACCATCAAGACGTTGGCCGCAAGGCCTTGGACCGGCTGAACCTTGTCATGGTTCACGCCAAGGGGCGGGAGCAGACGCACCTGAGCGACGTGAAAAATCTGGTCAAGGCGCAGCTCCCTCGGATCAACCGAAAGAACGTGAGGCATCCTGCACTCGACTGGCGGGATGGACTTGCCACGCAAAAGTTCCGGTCTCTCAGCTCATGTTAGGAGGCCGTCTCTCGAAAGCCAAGGGACTTTTCCCGCCAAGGGATGAATGCCGTCTTCGCGGGTTGTAGAACCCATTGATGTATTGGAATATTGCTCCTTCTGCTTGTCTGCGGGTCGCCCATTTCTGACGCCAGATCAGTTCGGCTTTCAGAGATTTGAAGAAGGTCTCGACCATGGAATTGTCATAACAATTTCCCTTGCCGCTCATTGAGACCAGAAATCCATGCTGCTTCAGACTTTTCTGATAGTCACCTGAACAGTATTGAGAGCCACGATCCGTATGATGGATACAGCCTTTGGGTGGCTTTCGCAGCCCTACTGCCATGTCTAATGCCTTGATGGCCAGGTCCCGCTTCATCCGGTTACTGACCGCCCAGCCAATGACCCGGCGGGAGTAAAGATCGATGATCACGGCCAAATACAGCCATCCCTCGCTCGTCCAGATGTAGGAAATGTCCCCTGCCCATTTTTGGTTTGGGCCATCAGCAGAGAAGTCCTGATCAAGAAAGTTGGGGGCGACATTGAAGGCGTGATTGCTGTTAGTCGTGACTTTATGTTTACGGGTTCGAATAACCTTGATCGCGTTCTCACGCATCAACCGGCCTACCCGGCGGTGCCCGACAACAAGACCGAGATCGCGCAGTTCCTCCGTCATGCGAGGTCGGCCGTAGCTTTGCAGGCTAAGGCGGTGTTGTTCTCTGATATGGGCCAACAGCACCATGTCATCTCGCTGGCTTCGGCTGATAGGGCGGATCTTCCAGGCGCGAAACCCACGGGAAGTTACCCGCAAAACGCGGCATAGAAACTCAATGGGCCAGATCTTCTTCCAGGTGTCGATAAAGGCAAACCTCACGCCTTTTGGCCTGCGAAGAAGATCGTCGCCTTCTTTAACACTTCCCTCTCCTCGCGGAGTAGCCGGTTCTCTTTGCGAAGGCGGGCGTTCTCCTTCTCCACATCCTCATGCGGGCCGGACATCAGGTCATCATTCTGATGGTGTTGAACCCACTTGTTCAGTGTCGAAACACCAACCCCTAAATCAGACGCAATCTGAGGTCGCGTCAGTCCACTGCTTGTTGCAATGCGAACCGCATCACGTCTGAACTCGTCGCTGTATCTTGGTGCCAATTTGTGTCTCCTTCATTGCGAATATCGCTCGAAAGAGACCGGAACTAAATCGCGACAAGTCCAGGGCGCGTGACCGTGTGTTCCCCTTGGAAACAAGCATCCACACCCGACCCGAAGAGATCAACGATCGCAGCCAGTTCGGCAATTGGGAGGGAGATTTGATGATCTTTGAGCGGGCGCAGAGCAACGCCAATGTCGCGACACTGATTGAACGCGTCAATCGGTTTGCGGTTGTGCCGAAGAACCCGGATCGACAGTCAAAGCCAGTGATGGAACGTCTGATCGAAAGCCTGTAAGTCCTGCCCGAAAATGCACGTAGCTCGATCACATTTGATCGCGGTACCGAGTTCACAGCTTGGCGTCACCTTAAGGCGGGTTGCCTGAGCAATACATCGGTTTTCGGGGTAAGGCGCTGCAGGGCGATTTCGGCATGTCCCTGCGCTATGGTGAACCGGCCATGGGTCTGGTGCTTGACCGGGCTTCGGCGACGCTTGCCCTCAGCGGCAGCGCGTTGGCTTTGTCGATCATTATCGCGGTGCCCCTTGGCATCCTTGCTGCGGCGTTTCGCGGTACGGTGCTGGATAGCATCAGCCTTGTGATATCGCTCGTCGGGCAACCGCCGGGGTTGCACGCTGGCCGTGCTGGAAATGTTGCGCAACGGCTGCACACGCTGGACAGTCACGCCCTGTTGGCCAGAGATGCCTTTTCCATGACCGCCCACGAGGGCGCCAAGGTGCTGGGCTGGGACGATGAAATTGGCCGCCTCGCCCCCGGATTTCAGGCTGACCTTGTGATGCTAGACCTGCGCCACCCTGTCGCCGGTCCGCAGCTGCCGCTGTCACAGCGCGCTTGACGGCGGTTTTCACGGCGCCCCTCCTGCCTGGCTGGACCGGGTCGTGCAGGAGATGGAATAGCCGCGTCGTCAACGTGTTGTCTCAACTACCACCACAGTCTGGGCGTATCATCGTTTTGCGCTCAGCCTGCGTGATATTGAGGGTCCGTTGGCCGAACGCGTCATTGTGGTGAGGTCTGGATAGGATCTCGACATGGGTCAGCGACCCGTGCGCACGATCGGGGGTTATTTTGGCACGCAGCCTGGGGGCAGGATTGCGTGCCGATTGGCACGCAGTGGTCGGTTCCAGTCAGGAAAAGGCCGCCTGCATCGCCTTGCGCCGGATCTTGCCAAAGCCATCCCGCGGCAGAGCGTCACAGATCCGCACAACTTTCGGCACTTGTGCCGGGGCCAGACGCGCGGCGCAAAAGCCCTGTAGCACCTCTGACGTCACCTCGGCGTGCAGAACCACGCAGGCCACGACCCTTTCGCCCCAGTCGCGGTCCGGCATGCCAAAGACCACGGCATCGGTGACATCCGGATGCTGCAGCAGCGCCGCCTCGACAGTCTCGGGGTGCACCTTGACCCCACCGGTGTTGATAACGTCGTCCCGCCGTCCGCCTAGATACAGAAAACCATCGTCGTCCAACCATCCAAGATCACCGATGCTTTGAAATCCCTCCTCGTCGCGCTGCGGTTCCGGCGCATCGGGGCCACGGTAGCGCGCCCGCCCGCCCAGATCATCGGGCCGCATGAAGATTTCGCCCGCTGCCCCTGCAGGTTGCGGCGCCCCCTCTGGGCCGTAGATGCGGATTGCTGTCTCGAACCCACGCCCGACCGAGCCGCGATGCGTCAGCCATTCCGCGCCGGTGATCGTGGTCTGTCCGGTATTCTCGCCCGAACCGTACATCTCGGTCACGCGGTCCGGCCCTAGCACGTCGATCCAGGCCTGTTTCAGCCAGGACGCACAGGGCGCGCCTGTGTGATAGAGCGCGTGCAAACTGTTCAGGGTCGCGCCGCTGCCGGGAAGCGCATCCAGCATCCGCACCATCATCGTCGGCACCAGCATGGCAAAACCAACGCGGTGCGTGTCGATCGCCCGCAGTGCACGGGCCGCGTCGAACCGCTCCATGAGAACAAGCCGGTTGCCCTCAAACAACCCATTCTGCGCCCAGGTGAAGGGCGCATTGTGCGACATCGCTCCACAGACCAGCTGTGTCTGATCACAGCGAAAGCCAAGTCTGGGCGCGATACGTCCCCAGCTTGCACCGGGCGTCCGGACAAAGGGCAGATCGTCCGCCATCATCTTGGGTAGGCCAGTCGAGCCGCCTGACAACACGATCTTGCCGGGGCAAGCTGTGCGATCAGGGACGGGCGTTTCGGGCAGCGCAGCGGATTCGGCCTCAAAGGCCTCAATGTCCAGATCCCCTGCCCCCGGCGTTGCGCCAATCACCAGCCGCGCGCCGCTGCGCGCCTTCATCGCCGCAACGGTGGCCGGGTTCATTCCCGAATCCAGAACCATCGTCGTTGCCCCCACCCGCCAGACCGCAAGCGCCAGCGCCAGATGCGCCGGCACGTTGCCAAGCGCAAAGGCGACCACATCGCCCTGCCCCACCCCGCGCGCCATGAGGCCGCGTGCGTAGCGGTCCACCAACAAATCCAGCGCCGCCCAACTCAGAGAGACGGCATCGCCCCCGGCGGGCAGAAAGCGCACGGCCTCTGCCCCGCCCCGCATGGCGGCAAGCTGGCGCAGCCGGGCGCCGTAACTGATCCGGTTGTCGGGCAACGCATCCGACATAGCCCGTCCTCAGACCTCTTCGAAGTGGATTTCCTGCGCACCCTCCCAGAGCACCTTCGGCCCGATCTCGGCCAGAGCGTCCAGATTCGAGGTCAGCGTAATGAAATGATTGCCCGCAAGCTGCCCCATCTTGGAGGCAAAATGAACCCCGCCATAGGCCAGCAGGATCTCGGTTTCGGAAATGCCGCCGGGATAGAGGATGAACTGCCCCGGCGCGGGAAAGCTAGTGTGGTTCTCGTAGTCAACGCCGAAATCCGTTTCGCCCAGCGGGATCCAGACGCCTTCGCCGCTCCAGCGGACGTGAACGACCTTGCTGGTGTAGGGCAACTGCGCGCGGAAGGCAGCGACAGTTTTGGGCGCCTTGTCTTCTTCGAACTGCGCGTCGAACACGATTCCGGCGATGGTGATCTTGAGCATTGTGGTCTTTCCTTTGGTCATTGTGGTCAGTCGATAAGCCCGACAAGACGCGGCAGGAACAGCGACAGGTCAGGGATGAAGGTAACGGCGATGAGGATCGTGAACAGTCCGGCAAGCGGCCAGACCAATCGCCGCGAGACAGCCAGCACTGGTCGCCCGGCCACGCTGGAGGCGACGAATAGCGACACACCATAGGGCGGTGTGACCGTGCCGATGGCGCAGTTCAGGATCACAAGCAGCGAAAAGTGGATCGGGTCCACCCCCATCTGCGCGGCGATGGGCGCAAGCACCGGCACGATGATCAGGATCGCTGCGATGGTTTCCAGAAACATGCCGACGAACAGGAACAGCAGGTTGGCGATGATCAGGAACACAAGCTGCGAGGTGGACACACTGGTGATCCATTCGCCCAGCATCTTGGGCACATTGGCATTGGCGATGAGCCAGGAAAACACCGCGGCTGTGCCGATGATCAGCATGACGGCCGCCGACAGTGACGCGGTGCGCAGGATCAGATTGGGCAGTTGGCGCACCTTGAGATCGCCATAGACGAACAGCCCGACGAGCAGCCCGTAAAAACCCGAGACGGCGGCGGCCTCGGTCGGTGTGAACACCCCGCCGAGGATGCCGCCGAGAATCAGCACCGGCATTCCGGCGGCAGGCAGGGCCGCCCAGCCGGTGCGGCGCAGGCGTGCAATGGTGAACGGCTCGGTTTCGCGGTAAACCTCGCCGCCCTTGCGGGCCTGAAGGTAGGCTACGATCATCAGCATGACGATGCACAGCAGCCCCGGCAGCACTCCGGCGATGAACAGCGCGCCGATCGACACGTTGGATACCACGGCAAGGATGACCATGGTCAGGCTTGGCGGGATCACCTGTGCGATGGACCCGGCGCAGGCGATCAGCGCCGCCCCAAAATCCACGTCATACCCCCGGCGGCGCAGCTGCGGCTGCATGATGGCCGAGATTGCTGCGGTGTCCGCCGATCCCGACCCGGAAATCGCGGCAAGACCGGCAGCGGCCACACAGGACACCTGATAGAGGCTCCCCACCATCCAGCCGATCAACGCCGATGCGAAATCGACGATCCGGCGCGATATCCCGCCCGCATCCATGATCACGCCCGCAAAGACAAAGAACGGAATCGCCATCAGCGTGAAAGAATTCAGCCCCGCAAAGACCCGCTGACTGACGATGGCCACGGGCACGTCGGTCGTCGTCACCAGCGCAATGACCGCCGAGGCGCCCAGAACAAACACCACGGGCACACCCAGGACAAGCAGGAAGACAAAGGAGAGAGCGATAACCAGCATGTCAGAGTGCCTCCTCGGCGTCTTCGGGGACGGGCGGTGGAAACGGATCGTCCCAGCGCTGCAGCACAGACAACAGCAATTCAAGCCCCATGTAGGCAGCACCCGCAGGCAGGCAGAAGTACATATATTTCATCGGCATCCGCAGCGACGGAGATGTCTGGAATTCCCCCATTCGGATCAGCGGGAGACTGCCCCAGGCCAGCGTCGCCAGAAAGGCCATGCCGACCGCCGCGATGGCAACCAGTGCCACCCGCGCTGCGGGCAACGGTAGGGCCGCGGGCACCATATCGATGGCGACGTGCTGCCCCCTCGCCACGGCCACGCCGCCGCCCAAAAGCACCAGCCAGATCTGGCAGAAAGTGGCGATCTCGGCCGCCTGGGCGATGGAGTAATTGAACACATATCGCCCGCCGACCTGCATCAGAACCGCCGTCATCATCACCGAAAACAGCAGGATCACCGCACCCGACACGACGCGGCGCAGCACGAGGCAGAGACGTTCCAGAAGACGGACCATAAACGCATTCCTTTGCGGAAAGTTTGCCCGGCCGCGGTGGGCGCGGCCGGGCCTGTCATGCCAAAAGGGCGATCACTCGACGGATTTCAAAAGCTCAAAGATCGTCTTCTGCGCGTCGGTTTCCAGATACTTCTGCTGGACGGCAGCTGCGGCTTCGCGGAACGGCGTGTCGTCGGGACGCGTGATTGTGACCCCGACCTTTTCCAGATCGGCAAAGCGCGCATTGTCGCTATCGAGGTAAGCCTTGCGCTGGATCTTGCCCGCTTCCATCCCGGCTGCGTCAAGTGCGGTCTGCACGTCTTCCGGCAGGGCGTCAAAGGCTGCCTTGCCCATGATCACCGGGGCGACCAGTTCCAGCCAGCCGATCACCGCCCAGTCGGGCGCGACCTCGTAAAACTTCTGCGAATAAAAGTTGGTGTTGGCCGCTTCCGCGCCGTCCACAACGCCAGTCTCCAGCGCGCCGTAAAGCTCGGTATAGGCCAGCGGGGTCGGGTTCGCGCCAAAGGCGGTAAAGGCGTCCACATGCGCCGGGTTCTGCATGGTGCGGATCTTGAGGCCGGCCATGTCCTCCATCGTCTCGATCGGCTTCTTAGTCATGATGTGGCGGGTGCCCGCCGAAAAGATCGCCAGCAGATGAAAGCCTTGCCCGTCCAGCGCGGTCTGGATTTCTTTGATCACCGCCGGGTCGCTTAGCGCGCGGTCCATTTGCGCGGCATCGGTGAACAGGAACGGCAGCGAAAACACCGACAGATCCGGTACAAAGTTCGACAGGGTCGAATTTGCCGTCACCGCGATATCCACGGTGCCGATCTGCGTGCCCTGGATGCTCTCCATCTCGTCGCCCAGCGTGGCATTGTCATAAACTTCGATGGTGGCGACGCCGCCGGATTTCTCTCCGAGGATTTCCGCCATCTTGCGCATGCCGACACCATAAGGTTCGTCCGCATTGGCATTGTGGCTCGCCTTGAGCGTGATGTCCTGCGCGTGGGCCGGGGCTGCCAGTGCAGCCGCACCCAGCGCAAAGCAAAGGGTCAGATTGGTAAGTTTCATTTGTTGTATCCTTGTCTCTCTGTTGGGTCGGATATTGCGGCCCCGTGCGGGGCCGGGGTTCAGGCCTCAGCGATTAGCCCGAGAGTGCCCAAAACGGTCCGCAGGTCCGCCTGCCTGTCCGCAGGCAGCGGCAGGCGCGGCGGACGGGGCTGGCCCGCCGAATGCCCCACCATCGCCATCGCGGCCTTGGTCGCGGACACGTAGAGGTCGCCCGCGAGGGCGTTGATCAACGGCAGGCTTCTGAGGTAAAGGTCGCGGCCCTCTCCAGAGCCGTCGACCGTCCGCTCAAAGGTCTCGGCGGATAGCTTTGGCGCGATGTTCGACATGACCGAGGAATAGCCCTCGGCCCCCGCAAGGTAGCTTTCCCAGGGGTAATAGCCGGCAAAGACCGTCATCCGCCCCTTGCACGCCTCGAGCAGTTCGGTGACCCGGTGCACATTCTTCGATGTGTCCTTGATGTAGGAAATGTTGTCGACCTCGGACAACCGCCCGACCAAAGCGGCGGAGAGGTCCACGTTCGCAGTGAACGGGTTGTTGTACAGCATCACCGGGATGCTCAGCGCCTCGGCTACGCGTGTGAAATGCACGATCAGTTCCGCGTCGGTCGGCGAGGAATAATAGGGAGGCACCAACATCACGCCATCGGCGCCCAGCCCCTCTGCCTCGCGGCTGAGCGACACGGCCTCGTCGGTCCATTCGGCGGCGGTGCCGATCAGAACGGGCACCCGGCCCGCAGCCTGGCTGATGACGGCTTCGGCCACGGCACTACGCTCTTCGCGGGTCAGCGACAGGAATTCACCGGTCGAGCCCAAGGGGATCAGCCCGTGCACGCCCTCGGCAATCTGCCAGTCCACATAGGACCGCAACGTCGCAAGATCGACGCGTCCTTCGGCGTCGAACGGGGTCACGCAGACGGTGTAGCTCCCTCTAAAGGTCATGGTTTTCCTTTCCGACCGCATCGGGGTATTCCCGATCCAAATTTCTTGCATACACCATTTATATGATCAGATACTGAGTCAACTCGGGCTCCCGTCTGGATGCCCCGTTTCACCGCCAAAAAAGGAGACACCCCCATGCCCTTCATTGAGGTCACCGACCACGGACCCAGCGAACAAATACGGGAGGTTGCGAGCCGCCACATGACTGATGGTCTCTGTCAGGCCTTCGCGATCAAGCCCGAAATCGTCACTGTCTATTATAATTCCATGGGTCACTATTCCTACGCACATGCCGGAAAATACGGCAAATACGCTGAAAATATACGCATCTTTATAAAGGTTCATGCCTTTCCGCGCGGCGCTGAGCTAAAGGCAGACGCAGCTCAGCGCATCACCGACGCGGTGGTCGCGGCCTATGGCGCATCGCCAAAGGATGTCATCGTCTACTTTTTCGACACGGCCCCGGCCGACGCCTTTCACGGCGGGACAGCCTCGGGTTGACGCGGCGGTTCAGGCGGGCGTAAATCTGTGATCAGATATTATCTTATATCCGCAATAGGAGATCACATTGAACCAGTTCTACACCGAAGAGCAAAACATGGTGCGCGCCACGGCCCGCCGTCTTTCAGATGAGGTTGTTGCCCCCGCAGCAGCCGCCATCGACCGCGACAATACTTTCCCGCGCGAAATCTACCTGAGCCTTGCCGAACAAGGGCTGTTCGGCATCGCCCTCCCCGAGGACGCGGGCGGCGTGGGGATGGATGCAATGACAGCCTGCATCGTCATGGAAGAACTCGCGCGCGGCTCTGGCGCGGTCGGAAACGCCTTCGCCATTCCGGTCGAGGCGGCGTTGTTCCTGCACCATCACGGTACCGCAGAGCATCACAAACTGATTCCCGGAGTGCTCGACGGCAGCGTGATCCCGGCCACTGCGGTCACCGAACCGGACTGCGGATCAGACGTCGCGGCGATAAAGACCACGGCCCGTCGTGAGGGTGATGAATTTATCATCAACGGAACCAAAGCCTGGGTCACTTTCGGTCAGGTCGCGGATGTGATCATGGTCTTTGCCAA
Organism: Puniceibacterium sp. IMCC21224; assembly: GCF_001038505.1. Lineage (NCBI taxonomy): Bacteria > Pseudomonadati > Pseudomonadota > Alphaproteobacteria > Rhodobacterales > Paracoccaceae > Puniceibacterium > Puniceibacterium sp. IMCC21224. The sequence goes on along the minus strand of NZ_LDPY01000002.1, from coordinate 37,534 downwards.
GACCGATGCCAAGGCCGGGCACAGGGGCATTTCGTGCATTCTGGTCGAAACCGATCGCCCCGGCGTGATCAAGGGCAAGTCCGAAGAACTGCTCGGGATGCACGGCCTCGCCGAATGCATGGTCAGCTTTGACAATGTGCGCGTCCCCACCGCAAATCTGATCGGGCCCGAGAATGGCGCCTTCCGCATGGCGATGGAGAATTTCAACTTCTCGCGCTTGATGATGTCCGCAATGGCGCTTGGCATGGCGCAGGCCGCGATGGAGGATGCCATCGCTTACGCCCATGACCGTCGCCAGTTCGGTAAGCCGCTTTACGATTTCCAGGCGATCCAGTTCATGGTTGCCGACATGGCAAAGGACATCGCCGCCGCCCGCCTGCTGATCCACCACGCGGCGCGGCTCTATGATGCGGGCCATGCAATCGCACTTGAGGCAGCGCAGGCCAAGCTTTTCACCACCGACATGGCGCAGGTGCACATTTCCAACGCCTTGCAGATCCACGGCGGCAACGGCTATTCCCGCGAATTCCGCATCGAACGGCTGTTCCGCGACGTGCGCCTGAGCCAGATTTACGAGGGCACCAACCAGATCCAGCGCATGATCATCGCGCGCCAGGTAGAGAAGCTGTACACATGAACCTGTATTTCCAAGAGGTGGAGGTGGGCGCATCCTTCACTACCCCAAGCCACCGGATCAGCGCGCAGGACATCGCGGACTTCTGCCGTCTCACCCGGGATTTCCATCCGCTGCACACCGATGAAACCTATGCAAAGGCGCAGGGGTTTCCCGGGATCATCGCGCATGGCCTTTACGGGCTGTCGCTGATGGAGGGGTTGAAAACCGAACTGCGGCTGTACGAGGAAACCTCAATCGCATCGCTTGGCTGGAATGCTGTACGCTTTGTCGCCCCCATCGTCGCGGGCGACGTAGTGCATGTCGAAATGGCCTTTTCCGCCAAGCGCGAATCCGCCTCACGCCCTGCCGGGATCATCACCGAATCCGTGCGCCTGCACCGCGCCGACGGGACCCTGCTCATCGATGCCGAACATATCTCCTTGATCCAAAAGGCCCCCTGAAGGATGGTGCGACGCATGACCGAAGATCCGGACGCCACGCAGAACTCAGTCGATCAGGCCACGCGCCAGATCCGCGAAGATATCCTCGCTGGGCGCATCGCGCCGGGCGCGCGGCTGAAGACGGCGGAACTGGCCAAACGGCTGGGCTTTTCGACCATGCCGCTGCGCGAAGCATTGCGAAAACTCGAAGGCGAAGGCCTGGTCGAGATCGAGCCCAACCGGGGCGCGACGGTGCGCCAGCTCGACCGCGCCTATATCACCGACCTGTTCGAGCTGAACACCGAACTGCGCATCTTTGCCATCCGGCGCGGCATGGCCGCATTGACGCTGGAACGAATCCGCGAGCTTGAGGCGCTGGCCGCGAGCTACCGCGCGCAGATCGGAGCGGGCGAGGATCTGGCGGCCATCGAAACCAACCGGAGCTTTAACGTGCGGCTTGTGACCTTCGGTGGCAACCGCGAGGCGCTGCGGGTATTCCAACGCGGCTGGGACACGATCCTGGCCTTCCGGCGCGGCTATGGCTACGGCACCGGGCGTCGGCAGGTCATGGCAGAAGAGATGACCCTGCTCATTGACGCGCTAAAGCGACAGGACGCCCCCGCTGCCGAGGCCATCCTGCGGATGCAGAACGCCGCGATGATGGAAGACCTCGTATCCCGCATCGCGCCAGAAGACTGAGCCCGCGCACACCCACCCGACGGATCAAACCTCTGCCAGCACCCGTCGCGGCTCAGACGCCAAAGGCCTGACTGGTACCACGTTCAAGGTAAGCCCCCTGCCCCGGTGTGCCGGTGATCTCGCCGTCTAGAAAGATTGTGCTGCCGCGCAGGATGGTGCGCACCGGCCAGCCCTTGATCGCCATGCCTTCGTAGGGGGTATAATCGCAATCGTGGTGATGCAGGCTTTGCGACATGGTCACCTCGCGCTCTGGATCCCAGAACGTCAGGTCGGCATCGCTGCCCACGGCGATTGTGCCCTTGCGGGGATACATCCCGAACAGTTTCGCCGGATTGGTCGAGGTCAGCGCCACAAAGCGTTCGATCGGGATACGCCCCTTGGACACGCCTTCCGAAAACAGGATGGGCAGGCGCGCCTCGATCCCCGGAATGCCGTTCGGCACCCAGCGGAACGATGTGCGCGCACCCGCGACATCCTTGCCCTTGGCATCCTCGAACCGGAACGGACAATGGTCGGACGAAAACAGGTCGAAGGTACCGTCGCGCAACCCCTCCCAGATCGCCTTTTGGGAATCGAGATCGCGCGGCGGCGGCGAGCAGACGTATTTCGCCCCCTCGAAATCCATGTTCAACCCCTTGAGGTCGTCGGCCACCAGCGCGATGTATTGCGGGCAGGTCTCGGCCCAGACATTCATGCCGCGCTTTTTCGCCCATTGGATCTGCTCCATCGGATCGCGCCCCGACACATGCACGATGGTGATCGGTACATCGCTCAGTTCGGCATGGGAAATGGCGCGGTGTGTTGCCTCGCGCTCAACGCTCTGGGGGCGGCTTTCGGCGTGGTAGTAGGGCGCGGTTTTACCTGCCTCTTCCAGCCGTTTTGCCATGTATTTAATGGCATCGTAACCCTCGGCATGGACCATGACCATGGCCTTTTCCCGCCGCGCCACGTCAAAGACATCCAGCAGCTGCGCGTCGTTCAACACCATGTCGTCATAGGTCATGAAGACCTTGAACGAGGTATAGCCATCTTTGACCAGCGCGGGCAGTTCCTGCCCCAGAACCTGCGGCGTCGGGTCGGTGATGATCAGATGAAACGAGATGTCGGTATGGCACTTGCCCTCGGCAGCCTTGTGATAGGCTGTCACGGCCTCGCGCAGGGACTGGCCGCGCTGTTGCAGCGCAAAGGGCATGACCGTGGTGGTGCCTCCGGCTGCGGCCGAACGTGTGCCGCTTTCGAATCCGTCGGCCATGACCACACCACCGCCCTGCGGCTGTTCCAGATGCACATGCGCGTCGATCCCGCCCGGCAGCACCAGCAGGCCGGTGGCGTCGATCTCTTCGTGGGCCGGGCCGACGTCTTCGGCGATGATCACGATACGTCCGTCACGAATGCCGATTTCGGCGCGGTAGCGGTCGGCGGCGGTGACGATTTCGGCATTGCGGATGGCGGTATCTAGCATGTGTGGTCTTTCTATCCGTCGGTCAAAAAGGCCCGCGGCGCGAAGCGAGGCGCGCCGCGGGCCGGTCGCTCACTTCGTCAGGGCCTGATAAAGGGCTTTCTGACCATCGGTGGTAAGCTGGCTTTCGTAAAGCGGCTTGGAGGCTTCGATGAACGGCGCGGTATCGGGGTGCGTAATGTTGACCCCCTGTGCGGCAAAGCTATCAAGCAGCGGCTGCTCTTGATCCACAACATACTGGCGCTGCCAGGTTGCGGCCTCTTCGCCGGATTCCAGAAGCGCGGTCTGGATCTCGGCGGGTAGCGCGTCATAGGCGGCCTTCTGCATGGTCACGGGCGCGGTCATGTTGAGCCAGCCCACCAGCGCAAAGGATGGCGCGACCTCGTAGAACTTCATGCCGTCATACCCGGTCGATGCACCTTCGGCCCCGTCCACAACGCCCGACTGCAACGCGCCATACAGTTCGGAATAGGACATCGGCGTGGGATTGGCGCCGTAGGCGCGGAACGCCTCGACATGCACGGGGTTCTGCATGGTGCGGATCTTCATGCCAGCCAGATCGTCGATGCTGTTGATCGGCTTAGAGGTGATCAGATGCCGGATGCCCGACGAAAACACACCCAGAAGTTCAAAGCCCGCACCATTGGCCGACGCTTCCATCATGTCAGAATTGGCATCGACCTTTTCGCCAAGCGCAGGGATCGACGGGAACAGAAAGGGCATGTCGAAGACCTGAAAATCCTCGACATAGTTCGACAGCATCGAATTTGAGGTCATCGCCATGTCGAGCGAGCCAAGCATCACGCCTTCGATGATCTGCGCCTCGTCGCCCAGCTGACCACCGGGGTAGATTTCCAGCGTCGCGGCACCGTCGGTCTTGGCCTCAAGCAGTTCCTTCATCTTCTGAAGGCCCATATCCTGCACCTCGTCGGCGGCATTGGTATGGGCGATCTTGAAGGTGTAGTCGGCGGCAAATGCCGGGGCCGCGACAAGGGCGCAGGCGACGACAAGGGAGGTGAGCGTTCTGTTGGACATCTTTTTTTCTACTTTCTTCTTGCTGTTGAGGGGGGGTGGGCGAAACGGCTGTTTCAGTTCATCAGAACCGAAGGCAGCCAGAGGGAAATGGCGGGAACAAAGGTCACGAGCATCAGCGCGGCGAACATGCATCCGAACGGCAGCCAGACCTTGCGCGAGACCTGTTCGATCCGCCGCCCCGCCACGGACGCGGCGACATACAGGCAGATGCCATAGGGCGGCGTGATCAGCCCGATGGACAGGTTCAGCGCGGTGATTACGCCGAACTGCACCGGGTCGATGTCATAGCTCTGCGACAGTGGCAGCAGGATCGGCAGCAGGATCAGGATGGCCGAGATGCTTTCCATGAACATCCCCACCACCAGCAGCAGCAGGTTGACGATCAGCAGGAACACCACCGGATTGTCGGTGAGTCCGGTCAGCCATCCGCGCAGCATCGCGGGAAAACCCTGTGTTGCAATGATCCAGGTGAACACCGAAGCGGTCGCGATGATGATTAGCACCGTGGCTGACAGACTGATGGACCGCAGCAGGATCGCCGGAAGGTCGCGCAACTTCAGCTCGCGATAGATGAAAAGCGTGACGATCAGAGTGGTGAACAGGGCGACGCAGGCGGCCTCGGTCGCGGTAAAGATGCCGCCCGTGATGCCCCCGATGATGACCACCGGCACCAGAAGGCCGGGCGCCGCATCCAAAAAACCGGTGCGCAGTCGCGCAAGGGTAAAGGCCTCCCGGTCGCGATAGGCCTCGCCTCCCCGCCGGGCATAGATCCAGCATCCCAGCATCAACCCCGTCATGACCAGCAGACCGGGCACCACGCCACCCAGGAACATCGCACCGATGGACTGGTTCGCCGTGATGGCGATGACGATCATCACAATAGACGGCGGTATGATCGAGGCCAGCGAGCCGGATGCTGCGATGACAGCCGCGGCAAGGTCGATGTTGTAGTTCCGGCGTTTCATCTCGGGCGTCATTACGGCGCTGATGGCGGCTGTGTCGGCAGATCCCGACCCTGAAATCGCGGCCAATCCCGTGCCGGTGACGATGGCGACCAGATAAAGGCTCCCCGTGATCCAGCCCACCAGCGCCGTGGCCAGATTGACGAAACGGCGCGCGATACCTCCTGCCTCCATCAGCAGGCCGGAGGCCACGAAGAACGGTATCGCCATGAGTGTGAAGGAGTTGATGCCGCCATAGACCCGTTGCGCCACGATCGAGATCGGCGCCGTCGTGGTCATCTCGATTGCCACCAGCGCGGCAATGCCAAGCGCCAGAACAATTGGAATGCCCGAGACCAGCAGAAGAAGGAAACCGCCCGCTGCCCAGATCATGCCGCAGCTCCGGTCGCATCATCGGGACCGCCGGGGCGCAGGATGCGCGGCAGGCCCGATAGCGCAAATTCCAACAGGAAATAGGAAAACCCAACCGGCAGCGCCATATAGGGCACTGCCATCGGGATCCGCAGCGCCGGGGATTTCACCATGAACCCGATCGCCACCAGCGACAGCGACCCGATCACCACCACGCTCAGGAACCAGGCCCCCAAGGCAAAGCTCGCCGCCGAGCACAGCTGCTGCACCGGCAGCGGCGCCTTGCGGATCAGAAAATCGACACCGACATGCTGGTTGTAGCGCATGGCGATGCCCGCCCCCAGCAGCGTCAGCCAGACCTGCGCAAAGGTCGCGGTCTCCTCGCTCCAGGCGATGGAATAGTTGAACACGTAGCGCCCGGTGATCTGCACCAGAATCGCCAGCGCCATGTAACCGAGCAGCAGCAATGCCGCTCCGTCCACCAGCCGCCGCAGACCCCACAGACCAAAGGTTAGCGTCCTGATCACCTTGTTGTCTCTCCACGTGCGCGGCGCCGACGTCGGGCCTGCGAAACGGGTCGTGGGATCTTCCATCGACACACCTTCCTGTTGTGCGGCGCGGGGTATGGTGGAGCCTTGCAACTGTCCATCCCCGGCCATGTTGCGGTCAGGTTACCGGCAATGGCGGGTGGATGAAGAACCGCGACTATAAGAAGACCGATACCAACTATTTATCCCGCGCTTTTCCTGAATGTTTCCGGGGATTCTGCATTATCTTCAAAACACACGCCCAAGGGCACTGACCACAAAGTGAGCATTCTCCGGTGAACCGACCAATTCTTAAGCACGCGACAAATCCGGCCCCGCATATGTGCGGCCTCGCCTTCTGTCTTTTAGGCCGCGCAGAGGCTGTTCTGCTGGCGCGCGGAGCGGGATTCGATTTCGTCGTGATTGATATGGAGCATGGCCCGCTGGGCATGGCAGAGCTGGGTCAGGCGGCCGCGGCCGGGATTGCGGCGGGTCTGCCGGTCTGGGGCCGGGTCACGGGGCCCCGCTCGGGCGACGTCGCGCGGGTGCTGGACTGCGGCGCCACCGCCGTCGTGGTGCCGCATGTGGATAGTACCGGGGATGCGGCCCGCATCGCCCGCGCCTGCCGCTTTGCCCCGCGCGGCGCGCGCGCCCTGCCCGGCCCCTTGCCCGGATTGGACTACGCGTTGATCCCGTCTGCCGAACTCTGCACCCGCGCCGAGGCTGGCACGCAGGTGATCGCCATGATCGAAAGCGCCGAAGCGCTGAAAGCAGTCGAGGGGATCGCCGCGACCGACGGCATCGACATGCTGATGATCGGCACCAACGATCTGGCAGACGGGCTGGGCCTGCGCGGCCAGTTGGATCATCCCCGCGTTCTGACAGCCTTTGCGACGATTGCCGAGGCCGCCTTGCGCAACGGCTGCGGCTTTGGGGTCATGGGGCTGCCACCGCATCTGGTGCAAAGCCACGCACTGTCCCTCGGCGCGACCGCCGTCGTTGCGACGAATGAGACGAACCTCATCATCGAGGGCGGCGTGGCGCTCTTGGCCCGACTGCGTGAATCAGAGGTCAGTCCGGAAACCCGGGCCGGTGCGTCGCCGCCCTGACTTCCGCGATGCGCAGCGCGGCGCGTTCGGAAAAGGCCGCGATAAAGCGCCGGGTCTGCCGCGAGGCGGTCTTGGCTTTCGGCACGGCTGCCGAAAGAGGAAACCGCAGTTCCGGCACATACGGGCGCACGACAAGGCCGGGTTTCAGCGCAGCAAAGGCAGAAAGCTCGTCAACCAGCGTGACACCCCACCCGTCGCGCACAATCCGCGCGGCGGCATTCATAAAACGGGTCTCGATGGTGGGCCGGTAATCGTAGCCGGCGGCGCGAAAGCTGTCGGCGATCATCAGTCCAATACGGTTGGCGACCTGCGGGCCGACCATGGGTCGGGCTGTCAGGTCCTTTGGCGTGATCTGGTCAAGTTTGGCCAGCGGATCGCTCTCGGAACACAGGCAGACCGCACGCAATTCGTCCACCAGCACGTATTCCAACGCCTGCCGTTCGTATCCCGCGATGATAAAAGCCACATCAGCCAAACCGTTTTCCACGACCTGCAACACACTGTCGAGCGGCCGCGTCTCAAGTGAGATCTGGATCTGCGGGTACTCGTTGGCATAATCCGCAATCACGCGCGGCAGCACAGCCTCGGACAGTTCTGCGGTCGAGGCGACGCGAATGCGCCCAATGCGGCCCATGCGCAGATCCGTCGCGCGCTGGTTCACGGCGTCGCGCAGCAGGAATAGAGGCTCGGATTCCTCTAGCAGGATCAGCGCCTCTTCGGTTGGCGTCAGACGGTTGCTGACCCGTTCGAACAACGGAAAGCCCAGCACGCTTTCGATGTGTCGGATGGTGTTCGAGATTGAGGGCTGGGACATGCCCAGACGCTCCGCCGCGCCAACGGTCGTGCGGTATTGCACCACGGCGCGGAGAATTTCGAGCTGCCTGAGGTTGAGCATGTCGCGGCCCCGATCCATCCTGGCCCCTGCGGTCAACTCCGCGTCAGCCTGATGCGGCGGAAGTTGCGGATCTTGTCCGTGAACGGCCCGAAGCCCTTGATAGCATTGAACTCCGGCGTTTCATAGGCTTCAGGTCCGCTGATCGTGTAAATCGCAACATGACGCGGCCCGCCTTCAAGGCACTTCTCGCGCCGCGCTTCGAGCCAGCCGGGGCAGGCCAGAATGTCGGGCAGGTGCCGGGTATCGTACCACGCATCAAAGTCGGTCTCGTACTCTGGGTCTATGTCGACAAAGACGATATGGGTCTGCGCCATCACGCCCCCTCCAGACAGGGGCGCAGCGCGGCAAGAAGGCGTTCGATTTCCGCGTCGTCGATGCCGGGTGTGGGGGCCCGGCAGGCCGGGCTGGCGATACGTCCCAGTGCGGCAAGGCAGGCCTTGACTCGCGCAGCGGCCAGATGACCGGGCGCCGCATAGACCAGCTTTGCCAGATCAAAGATCTTTGTGTGAATGGCCTGCGCAGCAGCGTGGTCGCCTTTGATAACATGGGCATCCAGCGCCGAGATCATTTCGGGCACCAGCGCCGACAGGCTTACGGCGCTGCCGTCGCTGCCCAGCACGAAGCATGTGTAAAGATGCTCGTCGCCCGAGGCCATGACCGCCACATCGGGTCGCGCCGCGCGGGCAATTCTGCGGGTGATCTCATAGGATTTCACTTCCCACGATCCCTCCTTGACGCCTACAACTGCGTCGATTTCAAGCAACGCTTTCAGGACGTCCGGCTTGTAGGCGATGCCAGATCCGACCGAGCCCTGGAACAGATAGACCGGCGCACCTCCGGTGGCCTCTGCAATGCCGCGGTGATGGGCGACGATCGACCGGGCGTCCGCTCCGAGCACCCAGGAGAAGGGAGCAAAGACCATGACCCCATCCGCCCCGGCACGCAGAGCCGCCTGCGCGTCGGTGGCAGCGATGGCGGTGGCCTCGGCGCTGACGGCGGCGAGGATACGTTTCGTGCCCGCTGCCTGCCGGGCAATGCTCACGACCTCGGCCTGTTCGGCGCGGGACAGAAAGATTCCCTCGCCCGCATGACCGTTCAGCAGCAGGCCACGCTGGCCAGGATCCGCCAACACCGACGCAAAATGGCGTTCAAGGCTTGCACAGTCCAAAGACCCATCACTGCGCATCGGGCAGATGGTGGCGGCGTAGAGACCGCCATGGATCTCGCGCGGGGTCATCGCAGCACCTTTGCAGTGATCAGCGCCGCACGAATATCCTCGACTATTTCTGCCGATTGCGGCAGCAGCGGAAGCCGCGGATCGGCGTTCTCGATGACTCCCAGCATCTTGAGGCCGTCTTTCATCCGGGTGTGCATGTCGATTACCGGCGCGGGGCCATAGATTGCCCGCACAACCGGATACAGCCGGTCGTTGGCGACGCGCATCGCGGCAAGGTCCATGGCCTCCGAAGCCGTCCACAGATCCGCAAGCAGCCCGGGCACAAGCGAGGCAAGGCCCGACAGGATGCCGTCACCTCCCAGAGCAAGCTGGGCGAAAAACCAGTGGAAATTCGACGGCAGGACCGCAACATCGGGTGCGGCCGCCTTGATCGCGCGGCGATTTTCATCATAGGCCAGCAGCGTGGCGCTGCCCTCCTTGACGGCGATAACTTCGGGGATCTGCGCGATCTTGGCCAGAACCGGCGTGGAAAAACCAAAGCCAGAGGCGATGGGAAACTGGAAGACCGAAAGCGGCATTTGCAGCGTGCTGGCCAGCTTTTCCATCATCGCGACCGGCGCCCCGGTCGCCGCATTGCCGCCTGCAAGTGCCTCGGCCGGAAAGATCACCGCGACGTCGGCCCCCGCCTCTCGCGCGGTTTCGGCCTGAGTTATTGCGTCCGGCAGACCGGTAGGCACGACCCCCGCAAGCAGCGGCTGACCCGCGCCGATATGATCACGGGTGAACCGGATGACTTCGGCGCGCTCCGCAGGAGTCAGCGCCGTGGCTTCGCCCGCATGACCGTTGACAAAAACGCAGTCTGTCGTCTCGGGGCGCGCGCAGTGGTCCAGCACGGCGGCATAGCCGTCCCAGTCGATACCGCCCTCGGCGTCAAAGGGAAGCACAGTGGCGACCGTGATGCCGCGCAGATCCTTGCCGGTGAGGCTCATGTGATAACCTTCTTTCTGGGGAATTTCAGGGTGGCATCGGCCTTGAGAACCTCAATGCCCACTTCGTTGCGGGCCGATGCCTGCCAGTCGACGGTGCGGTTGTCCTCGTCCCGGGCCGAGATCCAGATCTCAAACGTGATGGTATCGCCGTAGCGCACCGCCCCAGTGAACCAGAAACTGTCGCGGATCGACACGCCCAATGTTCCCACCAGCTCGGCCGTCAGAACCGAGGTACAGATCCCCGCGACAAGGATGCCGGGCGCGAGCCGTTCGCCAAACCGTGTGGCGGCAGCATAGTCCCCATCCACATGGACCGGACCGAAATCGCCAGTGGCGGCAATGTACATGGCGCCGTCCGCCTCGGTAATGGTCTTGGAGACTGACACACGGTCGCCGACGTTCAGTTCGTCAATCTGACGGATGTCATACATCGGCAGTCACGGGCGCCATGCGCGCCTCGCCCTCAATCACCTGCTCGCCGTTTACCTCGCCCGACAGCGAAAAGCCGAGCGTGCTGCTGCTGGCGGCAATGGTCGCAGTGGCGGCAAGTGTCTCTCCCAATGTCAGGGCGCGGGCGAAGCGGAAAGAAATCGACTCGATCCGCCAGCCCGGCCCCGCGAGGCGGGCAAGTGCCGTAGAAAACAGCGCGCCGGCCGCAAGCTCGAACACTGCCATGTCGGGCAGGCCCTGTGCCTGCGCGGCGCGCCGATCGACATAGAGCGATCCGAGGTTGCCCGAGATCCCGGTAAAGAACCCCTGCTCGGCCACCGTCATGGTCTTGCGAAAGGTGATGGATTGGCCGGGCTGCGGTCCGTCGGTCATGTGGGATCCTTTCACAGTGTCAGGCCGCGTTTGATCACCGAGCGGGCGATCAGCATGCGGTGCACCTCAGAAGTGCCGTCATAGATGCGGGTGACGCGGGCGTCGCGGTAGATGCGTTCAAGCGGCAGTTCCTTGGTAAAGCCGTAACCGCCAAAGACCTGTATCCCGCGGTCTGCAACCCGGCCCAGCATTTCCGAGGCCTGCACCTTGACCATCGACACCTTGTCGCGCGGGTCCATGCCGTGATCGACCTCCCACGCGGTGTTGAGCACCATCATGCGGGTGGCAAAGATTTCAATCGCGCTGTCGGCAATCATCTGCTGCACCATCTGAAAGTCGCCGATGGGCTGGCCGAACTGCTGCCGACTGGCGGCGTGGTCGCGCATCATCTCAAGCACCCGCGACGCCATGCCCACAGCGCGCGCACCAATGTGGCCCAGACGAATGCCGCCGACATTGGCCATCATGACGCGGAACCCCTGCCCCACTTCGCCCAGGACGTTGTCCCTGGGGATGCGCACATCATCAAAGGTCAGCTCGGCATGGCCATAGCCGCGATGGCCCATCATCTTCTGATTGCGCACCACGTTAAAACCCGGCGTGCCTTTGTCGACGATCAACAGTGTGATACCGCCACGGGCGCGCTTTTCGGCATCGGTCACGGCCATGACGATGATGTAGTCGGCGATATCCCCGTCCGAGATGAAATGCTTGGTTCCGTTCAGCACCCACTCATCCCCGTCCAGATGGGCGTGGGTCCGGATCGCGGCAGCGTCCGATCCCGCGCCCGGCTCGGTGATCGCCATAGCGCAGATTTTGTCGCCCTTGACGGTGGGATACAGGTACCTGTCGCGCAGCGGTCCCTTGAACTCTTCGAGCATCGGATAGACCTGCCCAAAGATGCGCCGGATCAGCGCGTCCGAGGTCTGGCCAAGCTGTTCCTCGACAAGGCACATGTCCAGCACGCCAAGGCCCCCGCCCCCGACGTCCTCGCTCATGTTCAGCGCGTAAAAGCCAAGGGCCTGTGCCTCTGCCCTGACCCGGGCGAGTCTGTCTGCGGGGATGGCCGCCGCCTCTTCGGTTTCTGCCTCCAGCGGCTGTACCTTTTCGCGCACAAAACGGCCCACAGCCTCGGTCACCATCTTCATCTCGTCGGAGATCGTAAAATCCATCTTCCCGGTCCTTTCAGTGGCTCAACCGCGCATCTTGTCGGTCTGGGCAATGGTGCCCGCCGCCAGCAGCGCGTCGATTTCGGCACCACTGAACCCGGCTTCTGCCAGCACTTCGCCGGTCTGACCGCCCAGTGGCTGCGGCGTCAGGCGCAGCGGCGGTGTCTCGCCGTCATAGCGGACCGGGTGCGACAGCAGGACCATCGGCGATCCACCCTGCGTGCGCGCCTCGGTAAAGGCATCAAGGTGCAACGCCTGCGGATTCCGGCGCAGGGCGTCGTAATCCTGCACGACCTCGTGCCAGACCCCCGCTGCCTCTAGTTTGCCGGTCGCCTCCTGTGTGCAGAGCCGCGCCATGCCCAAGGCCACGGTGCGCGACACCTCGCCGCGCCGCTCGAACCCGTCGGTTTCAGTGAATTCCGCAACCTCGGGCAGGTCCAGCGCACGTGCCAGATCGGCGGGCGTGGACATCGAGATCATCACATGCCCGTCGGTCGTGGCGTAGATGCCATAGGGGGCCGGGCTGAACCAGTTGGCCATGCCGTCACTGCCGCGCGGGCCTGCACGGTCGGCACCGTTCATCCAGGCGGTGATCGACTCGCCCTGCAGATCCATCGCAGCCTGTAGCATGTTGACCTCGACACGGCGGGCAGTGCCAGTGCGCTCGCGCTCGAACAGAGCGGCGATGATGCCCGTCACTGTCAGCGCCGCGGCGTGGTGGTCGATGGGGACCGAACCGACCGCAACCGGACCCTGCTCCATGCTGCCAGTATGAGCCGCAAGGCCCGACATCGCCTGCAGCAGCACGTCCTGTCCGGGGCGTTTGGCATAGGGTCCATCCGCGCCGAACCCCGTCGTGGCGGCATAGATGATTTTCGGGTTTACCGCACGCATTTCGGCCTCGGACAGACCAAGCTTGTCCAGCGTGCCGGGGCGAAAGTTCTCCATCACCACATCGGCGGTGGCGATCAGCCGCTTGACGGCTGCGATGCCTTCAGGCGCCTTCAGGTCTATGGCGATGGAACGTTTGTTCCGTCCGGTCGTCATATGGTTGACCGAGGTGTCGTCGACAAACCGGTTGCCCACCGCCCAGTTGCGCTGAAAGGCGCCGTTCAGTGGCTCCACCGCGATCACATCCGCCCCAAGGTCGCCAAGATGCTGCGCGGCCGCAGGCCCGGACAGGAAGTGATTGAAGCTCAGAACCCTGATGCCGTCGAGTGCGCCCATGATCATCTCCATGCTGTGTTGCAGCAAGAGTAGACCCGGCGCGGTCAGCTTGGAATATAGGGATCTATGCTAATACGGCCACCGAGGATTTGATAAACTTATAGCTCTACTCTTTCCGATGCGCCTGCTCCGGGGTCATGCTCCACCCCAGCCCCAAGATCCGGTGTCAGTTTGCGCCCGGTATTATGTCGTCGCCGTTTAGATAGCCCGCGATCAAATCACCAAGCTTTTCGAGAGCGTCCTGATCCATCGGCACACCCGCAACATTGATCGAAAGGTTGCCATCGATGGATGTCACCGACAGATTGCGGTTGCCAACCTTGCGTGTCACGCTGAGCTTTTGGTGTTTGCTCTTGGGCTTGGGTGTGGGCCTTGTGTCCAGCCCCGCCATGACGGTCTGTAAATCCCGAAAGCTCATGTCATAGACATTCTTGAACGCGTTCAAGATTTGATCTTGCGCCGCAAAAACAGATCGGGCGCGCGAAACCAGACTCTCATGTACGCCGATCCTATTGGCAAATGCGACCGCCGTCAGCTTTTGGTTCTCGGACGCCAACGATACGTACATCTCACCGATGGATACGAGCCGCTCAAACGGGCTAAGGTTTTCGCGCTCTTCGTTCTCTCTGAACCGAAGGAACAGCATCTCAAATTTGCTGTTCTCAACATTGCGCGCCTCGGGTGACGCCAAAATGGCACGTACAGGCAGACCGAGTTCAGCCGCCGCAGCAAGACGCCGACGGCCCGTCAGCATCACGAACGGAACGCCGGCAATGTTTGCCGGATCCAAGGGATCGGGTCGCCAATGGGGATCTTCGGGCCAGACCAAAATGGGCGTATCCTGCCCGTTTGTCGCGATACTGCTTCGCAACGATTTGAACGCCTCTTGAGATTTCCAGTCTTTTCGGCGGTCCGTCCCCACGGGGTCAGATATCTGACCCGGCGACAGATTAAGCTCGTGCCGACCATTGAGAATATCGGCGCACAGCAATTCTCTGGCGCGTAGGATTGCGGCTTGCGACTGCGCCAGCGCACCCGATTTCCAGGCGCTGCCTGCGCCTTTGAAAGGCATAGAAACTGCGGCATCTGGTTCTGCGCTGTTGGCCCTGCCGGATCCCTGCCCTTTGGCCAACTCTGACTTCATAGCCCGACTGATCAGCGATCTTGGAATACTGCGTTTCACGTCCCGCCCTCCTCATCATCCTCATAAAATGCGTCGATCCATGCCGCGGCATAGCCACGCTCAAGCCCTGGCCAGAGCCGTGCCACGATTGCATCGTTCACCGCGTCCGCATTTACGATGAATCGGTTGATACCTTTGCGCTTTCCGGGTGTATCAGGCTCGTATTCGTAGACAGACTGATACACGTCCGACGCATTTGCTATCGCATCTGACCGCATATAAAATACCGGCAGAATTTCTGTCGGACAATGTTCTAGCAGATTGCCGATATGATTCAGATCCTGCGCATTCGAGCGTTGAACAATCGTCGGCAGCAGCATGTTGGCACCTGTTCCGATGTCGATCCGTTCATGCGCCAGGATGTGCTGCAGCATACCCCGCAGCCCGGTGACAAAGGTTGACAAGGTCGCGATGTCGAACCCCTTCATGGTTTGTGGAATCACAAGCGACGATGACGCGATCACATTGTTCAGCTGAAACAGTGTAAGCGCCGGCTGGTAGTCAATGATGATGCAATCCAAAGTCTCGGTCAACGCAGCATTCAGCCGCGCCTGATCGACCTTGCCGTCGACAACCAATTCACTGGGCGCGGTTTTTGGTGGGAACCCTTCTTTCCAGCGGTTGATGGCATCGCGCAGGTAACGATAGAAACTCTTACCCGCCGGGGCGTCGCGCACCAGCCGGGCAATCTGAATCTCACCCTCGGATGTTTCGCCATGGGCGGGCAGCAAACGTAACCCCGGCCACGAGGTTTTTAGAAAGAAACTGTCCAGGCTGGCGGCGTCATGATCGGTGTAGGGCGCACTGTCCGATGGAAACAGCCCCGCAAAATCCACCATCGACGCAGTATTCTCGTCGGGCATCCTAGGCAGCCCTTCACCGCCGACAAAATAAAGAGTGATTGTGCTTTGCGGATCCGCATCCATCACGCCAACGCGCATACCGTAGTGCAAGCTCAGATACTGGGCAAAATGTGCGGCGCTCAGGCTTTTGGCTGTTCCGCCCTTCTGACTCGCGAAGGAGATGACCGGCAGTGGCGCATCGGGTTGGCGCCAGGCGAGGTAATCATACGGCCGCTTTGCAGATTCCGCCAACAGCGCGCGCATGTGCATCAACTCAGCAAGCGTGAAGACGCGTTCCCGTCCAACATATTCGCCTGCGGGAAAGTCATGGCTCGAATTGGCGAACTTGGTCAGATACTGAATGCTCACATTCAAAAGGCGCGCACATTGCCGCATCGACCACGCACGCTTAATGCGTTGGCGATGCGGCAATTCCCTGTTAACCGCCACCATCGTGCGCTCAAGCCCACGCGACAGATTGGTCAGAAATTGTTCTAAATTACCGCTCAAAATACGGTCCTGACATCGGTTGGCTCCGCGCTCGGCGCGATTCAACATAAGTGGTAGCATGATCTGAAGCGAACGGTAAAGATTTCATACACCTATGTCCTTCAGGCGTTCATTCAGGGCCATCGTGCGTAGACCTGCCAATCTTGAACGCGCTCAAGATTGGTAATGTAAGATAAGCAGTCAATGCCACCTCGGTAAGTCAGGTGCCGCCACTTGCCTGGTGTTCGGTGTTGGCGGAGAGTAGAATTAACAGCCCTTGCGCGCTACCAATCCGAGTGATCAGAAAAATGCGCCTAGTCCTTTGCTAATTTGCGTGCACCGAGATCGAACGCCACAGAATCTTGCGTCTCTTCGGCAGAAATAGTTCACGGTTCGAGCGCATTCGCCAAAATGGATTTACCGCGGTAAACCGGATTCGAAACCAAGGCTTCATCACAACCTCATCGAGATTGCTCAAAGGAATGCGCGGCGGCGCAAAGTGTCAGAGCTGTGTATGGTTTTCGTCGCCGTTCATGCTTTCATGGCTGACATTTGGGTTACGGTTTTCTGTTTCGCAATCGAATGCGATTAGTCGTGGGCGATGACCTAGCAAGTGCGCATGGTGTGGCAGGGATGTGGCTCTTCGCATGGCTCAAGCTGGCGTCATTCGTTGATGCCGGGAGGAATAACATGGGACCACACGCTGACGGGTGATGGAGTCACCTTGTTCACAGGCTTTTATCATCGACCTTAGATAGACTTCAGGTTGGGCGATCGTGTCCATTTTTGATGCCATGTAGTCCAAGAGTTGGATGATTCCTTCCCAGCCGACCAGAGCGAGACCGCGGAGTACCTGCGGTTGAGCGATTCTAATAAACGATGCGAAATTAAAAAGTATCTCTGCTGCTTCGCGTTCCGTTTTGGGGGCTAGTGGGTATAGATCTTTGAGGGTTAGGGTCTTTGCCCAACTCTCTGAAATGGTGCATTGGCTAAATGGAGTCGGCTTTCTTTTATTTATTTTTTTTAGTTTTGACTCTATGTGCCGGACAGTTTGACCGCCATCTGCGGCTTTTTTGACTGGTGAAACCGGGGTTGATGTCACTGTTTCAGGTTGGGGCGGGGCAGGGGGCAAGGCGCAGACGGCGTGTTCTAAGGAAAGAATGCGGGTCTCGATGTCATCAAGTTCCTCATGCGCAGTCGTCTTACGACGTACCGCGCGACGCAGCTGTGTGCGCAGTGCTTCGATCCAGTCAGGCAGATTGGTGTCTGATGCGAGGAACGCTTTGAGGGCAGCCTGCAGACGCGCGCTGATGCTATTTTTGCGACTGCGCAGCAACAGGTGCCTTTCCTCAAGACGTTCTCGTAATTCCTGTAGTTCGGCGTGTCTTTCAAACAGTGGTGCAAGGTCGATGCCGTAGGCATTGATGATGTGGCCCTGGCGATCGCGCTCTGGAAAGCGTCGGCCATTGCCGCTCAGGCGCCGCCGGATTAGGCCGGCCTGTTCAAGGCGAGTCTCGCCGCGGCGGAAGCGGCGTTCATCCATACCGCAGGCCCGGCCGAGGATTTCGGCCACCCGCATGAAAGACACGTTCAGTTTTTCGGGATCGAGCGGGCCATGGGGCAGGACGCTCAGGTGCGCCCGGAGCACCATTACGTCCCGGTCTGTGAGGCCGAGCTCTTGGCGCAGATCGGTGATTAAGGACAACAGCTCCCACCGGTCCAGAAGGCGGAGCCTTGTACCAAGCTTCGGACAAGCGTCTTCCGCCTGCCCACGCGGCTGAGCCGCGGACATCAATGTGTTCATTCAGTTATCAGACGGCAAAATTCGACCGTTCACCGAAAACCGGTGTTGAAAACGATTCGGAAAGCGGCTAGAAAGACTTTGCTACAAGATCTATCCAGCCCTCTTCGGAACTTCGGTTTCGGGAGGGCTTTTTTGTACCGGGGTCTGCTCCTTTTTGGGGTTGCCTGTAAATGGGCTCATTGGCCCGCCTTTTGGATTTACCGCGGTAAATCATTTTTTTGTTTTATTTCAGTTGGTTACATTTCATTTCTCCTGCTCAGCTTCAAATTCTGCCAAGAACTCGACAATTTTTGCGTCAATCTTATCGAGGATCTCGGGCGGCATGTTCTTGCGGGTGTTTACGACCAGCTGCTGCGGCTTGCGAACCGTCGAGACACCGCCACCAAGGAAACTACGGTGGTTTGGCTTGGTGGCATGGACCTTGGTCTTTGCGACTCCGGGCTGAAGGGCGAATAGCAAAGCCTCGAACCGTTCAACGCTGTCCTCGATCTCTTGGTTGACCAGCGCCTTCGCTGCCGCGGGCAAAATCCCGTGGCGCGCCATTGTGGTGATAAGCGCATCCCACTTTCGACGCCCGACACCCCGGGCAGGACCGATGGCCAGAACAAGGTCCTCGCCCACGGCCTGATAGCTTTTGATCATGAAGCTGATCAGCGTGCGCGAGATGTTCAGAAACTCGGCGATGTCTTTCTGATCATAGCCCGCATCCACCCCCTGCGCGGCGGCGCGGGCGCGTTCGATATAGCTGGTTTCCAGCCGGGCCGAATTTTCGATCCCCTGCGCAATGAACGCCTCGCGGTCATCCAGTTTGGCGACAAAGGCTTTGATCCTGGGCTGACCCAGGCGGCGGTGGGCGGCAAGGCGTCTGCGCCCGACCACGATCTCGTAGGGCTTGTCGCCCTGCACCACGCGGACAAGGATCGGGATCTGCTGGCCGTTGGCGCGGATGCTTTCGACCAGACTGTCGAGGTCTTCCTCGACATTGATGCGATCCCGGATCGGGCTTTCCCGGATCTGGTCGATCGAGATTTCCTGATAGGTCCGGTCGGCGCCGCCCTGGGTCGCGGCGTTGATGTATTTGGAACTGGCCGCGCCGCCCTTGATGATCGGCTTGCGTCGGACCAGCGCCGGTTTCTGGGCGGGCTGGTCCTGTGTCCCCTCATTTCCCGGTTCGGTCGGATTACCAAAGACGGATCGCGCCATCAGGCCACCTCCTCATTCTCGGATGGCCGACCGCGGCCGGCCATGATTTCGGCTTCTATCTCCAACGCGATTCCATGCAGGCTTTCGAGGATGCGATCATAGGTCTTGCGTGTAAAGCTCGACGGGTCGACCTCGAGAAGGGGGTTCATCGTGTTGCCGGCATCGGCGATTGCGGTCGAGGCCAGAAAATCGGTGTTCAGCATCGCGCTGCCCAGCGTGTTGCGCAGAAAGGAGCTGAGCTGGAGCTGGGCCGGATCATTGGGCGAATACCGCGTCAGCAGAATTCGGATAAAGTCGAACCGCTTGTTTGGATCGACACCTTCGATGCTGTCCAGCGTGCTTGAAGCAAGATCGAGGAACTTGACGAGGCTGACCACGTCGAGCATCCCCGCCGAAAGCGGGATCAGCATCGAGTTTGAGGCGTAGAGCGCCGCGATCACGCAGAACGACATGTGTGGCGGCGTGTCAAACAGCACAACATCGTAGGCGTCTTCGACCAGGCTGAGCGCGTCAGAGATCCGCGAGTAAAACGGGATACCCTTGGCGGCGGCGCTTGCCGTTTCGTATTCGAATTCGGTCAGCGAGATCGAGCCGGGGATGATGTCGATATTGGGGAAATATGTCGCCTGAATGGCATCGGCAATTGCGACGCGCGGCTCGCCATCGCCTTCTTCTTCGTAGCGCAGGACATCGTAGATCGACGGGGTTCCGTCGAGGTCAGCCTGAATGTCGAACAGGTCCGAACAGCTGGCCTGCGGGTCAAGATCGACCAGAAGGACCTTGAAACCGCGGATCGCCAGAAACTGCGCCAGATTGACCGCGGTCGAGGTCTTGCTGACCCCACCTTTCAGGTTGTAAATCAACAGCTTGGCGGTGTCTTCTCCGTCCAGCTTGCTGGGGTACATGTCGACCGGGATCTTGCCTGCATCAAAGAGCTTTTGCTGAATTTCGAGGATCTCATCGAGCGAGAATGTCCGGCGGTTGCCGGGCTCCATGATGCCTTGGGGCAGGTCTGGGATGTTCTTGAGATGATGCCGGAGGGTGTTGTAGTTCATCCGAAAGCAAATGTCGGCCATCTCGCGGATGGTGAACCGGCGCAGACCCTTGTCGGATTTACGCGTATCCGGCGCAAGAAGGCGGCTGGATTGCTGGCGCAGGGCCACATCCAGCGCTTCGCTGAAAGCCCCCAGTGTTTCGGAGCCCAGAAGGTTTCTCATGCTGCTCTGCCTCTTCGGTCTTATTCTTTACAGAGGCTTACATCAGTAAAGGTGTGTAAGTCTACAGAAAGCTGATGGGGTTGGCCATTCAGCGTGTGCCCCCAGTGAGTTGATGGATTGGACAGCCTGAAAATAATACTTTAATCACAGATGTTTAGGCTTGAGTTTGCGCTGTCTTTGGCAAGCGGCATAAGTTATACACGACATATACACAGGGCGCCATGACCGGGCGTTTTCCTGATTGTATCATTCGATCAGAAGAATCGGATGGCGGGAAGTCCAGAATCGCACAAGAATGTAGTACTTGCTGGTGATGTCGGGCCACCAGGCGTGTTGCGCCGCCGTGGCGCGTGCTGGCACCCAAGGGGCAGGGGGCTCAGATCTCATCAAGTGAGGCGATGAAGTTCGAGAACAGTTCACCCTGCGAGCTGACCCCGAGCTTGCCATAGATGTTGCGCCGGTGAATCCGCACCGTACCCGTTGCGATGCCAAGGGCGTTGCCCGTGGATTCAGCAGAATAGCCTTTGAGCGTGTATTCCACGATCTCTGCCTCGCGCGGGGTCAGCAGGTTGCGCCCGAAACGCTGAAACGACTCGTCGATCAGTTTTGACAGGCGCGGCCCTTCTGACTGCGGGCGGTCCGAGAATTTTGAGAGCAGCCCGTCCCAGTGCCGCTGCGCGCAGACCGCGACAAAAGGAACGATGGCCTGCAGGTCGCGAAACTCGCGCGCGGAAAAGGCCTTGTGTTCACGCATCGCCGATATCACCACGCTTACGTTGTCACCAACGTCGATGATAAAGCCTATTTCTTCAGCAAGTCCGGTCTGAACGTAGTAGTTGCGGAAATATTCCGCCTGATAAAACCGGTCCGGAGCGAGGTCACGCAGCCGCACGAGGCGCGTTGTCGTGGGGGCGGCGGAATGCAGGTAAAACGGGTCCAGAAGGTAGGGGCCCTCCTGATAATCATCAACCATGACCTGCCGCTTTTCAGTGGGAAAATTATCATAGATATCAAGAGGTCGACTGTCGCGGTAATAGGCAAAAATGACGGTGAATTCGAACGGCACCACGACGCGCATAGCATCTGTCAGTGCCTCGGCGAACCGCGGGGACCCCAGCGCTGACACAACCTCTGCGCTTGCCGTCACCCAGTCTGAAATTTGCATTTTCACGCCCATCTATGCCCTTTGTGATATATACAGCCGATGGCCATTTCCGTACGATTTTGAAAAATGACGGCATATACCGCGTTGCGCAAGTCAATTCAGATGCACCATGCAGGGCGAGTAAGCCGAACGAGGAATACGATGATCCAGGACGCAACGATGGCCGAAACCACATCCGCGCATGTCGCGGCACAGGACGCGGTGGCGGAATTTTCCGGTGCCACCAAACGATTTGGCGAGGTGCTTGCTGCCGACCGTATCAACCTGCGCATTCGTCGCGGCGAATTCCTGTCTTTTCTTGGGCCTTCGGGATGCGGCAAAACCACGGCGCTGCGGATGCTTGCCGGTTTTGAGACCCCGACAGAGGGGTCGGTGCTGATCGACGGCCACGATGTCAGCGCGGTGCCCGCCCACAAGCGTCCTGTGAACATGGTGTTTCAGCATTACGCCCTGTTCCCACATATGACGGTGGCGCAGAATGTCGGCTACGGGCTGCGTCAACGCCGCCCGCGTCTGTCGAGGAGCGACATCGCGCAAAAGGTCGACAAGGCGCTTGCCACGGTGCGACTTGAGGCCTTTGGCGAGCGGCGCATCTGGGAACTTTCAGGGGGTCAGCAGCAGCGGGTTGCACTGGCACGCGCCATCATCAACGAGCCGCAAATTCTGTTGCTCGACGAACCGATGGCGGCGCTCGATGCCAAGCTGCGCGGCGAAATGCAGCGCGAGTTGCTCGAGCTTCAGCGCAGCCTGAACATCACCTTTGTGCTGGTCACCCATGATCAGGAAGAGGCGCTGTCGATGTCTGACCGCATCTGCATTATGGGCAAGGGCCGCATCGCGCAGGTGGGCAGCCCGCAGGAGTTGTATGATCGACCAAGCAACCGGTATGTCGCGGATTTCGTCGGCAAGGCGAATATCGTCGCGGGTCAGATCGCCGGACGCCAAGGCGGCATGGCGCAGGTTGTTCTGGGCAATGGGACAAAGGTCATCGTGCATGACCTGCCCGCAGACAACCGTCAACATGCCGAGATTGCCATCCGTCCCGAGGCGCTGAGCATCGCGCCGCAAGAGGCGCCGTTGCCCGAGGGGACAGTCGCCCTTGCTTCGCGGGTCACGCATCGCACCTTTTTGGGGGACCGTACCGAATACCTGCTGGTGGCCGACGGCATCGGCCCACTGCAGGTCAACGCTCCGCGACAGGCCGCAAGAGCCCTGGGCGAGCATGATGTGGGCGCACAAGTTCACATCCTCTGGCCGGTGGGAACGGGGCTCGTTCTTGCCGCCGACACCTGACTGAGCCTGAGTTCGTCCAAATAGGGAAAAATGAGATGAAAAACGACAACACACCGATTTCGCGCAAAGCCTTCATGCAAGAGCTGCGCCGCTACCAGAAAGGATCCGTCACGCGTCGGCACTTTCTGGGTGTCACCGGTCTGGGTACCGCAATGGCTGTGATGGGCGGGACGCTGCCGGGGCTGCTGCCTACCCGTGCGCGGGCGCAGGATATCGGCGACCGCGTGGTTCTGGCGACCTGGCCAAACTACCACGACACGGCAAATTTCGACATGTTCACGGACGCGACCGGTGCCCACACGCAGGTTAACGTTTTTGGTTCGAACGAAGAAATGCTGGCCAAGATTCAGGCCGGTGGTTCGGGCTGGGATGTGTTTGTGCCCACCAACTATGCGATCCCGACCTATGTTAAGGCCGATCTGATCGAACCGCTCGACCTTTCAAAAATTCCGAACTTTGATGCAGCGGCATTTGATCCGCGCTTTGCCGATGCGGGGACGATCGACGGCACCGTCTATGCCGTGCCCAAGAACTGGGGCACCACCGGCATCGCCTTTAACAGCGACAAGACCGGCGGTGTGGTCGACAGCTGGAAGACATTCTTTGACGGCGCGCGTGATCAGTTCGATGGCCGCGTGATGGTGCATGACTATCAATTGACCACAATCGGCAACGCGCTGGTCTATCACGGGTTCAGCTTTAACTCGGTCGATCCGGCAGAGTTGGCGATGGCCGAAAAGCTGCTGATTGACGTTAAGCCGCACCTTTATGCGATCTCGTCGGACTATCAGCCGTCGATGCGCAATGGCGATGCCTGGCTGACCATGTGCTGGACCGGCGACGGCAAACAGATGAACGTCGACATGCCCGAAATCGGTTTTGCCCTTGGCAAGGAAGGCGGTGAAATCTGGTCGGATTACTACGCGATCCCCAAGGGCGCACCGCATATGGACGCGGCTTATGCGCTGATCAACTATCTGCTGGACCCCGAGGTGAACGCCCGCGAGGCGCTGGCCCATGGATATCCGGTGGCTGACAGCCGCACCAACGAACTGCTACCCGAGGCGCTGCTGAACGATCCGATCCTTTATCCCGCAGCCGAGGCGCTGGATGCGCTGGAGTTCGGTGCGGCGGTCACTCTGACCGACCCGAACCGCGCCGAGCTGATGGCGCGTTTCAAATCCGCTTGAGGTAAAGAAAAGGGAGACGGACGATGGCCATGACCCAAACACGGGCCCGGGCGTTGCTGCTGACGCCGGCAGCGCTGTGGTATGCGGCGCTTTTGCTGTTGCCGTTGGCCGTCGTCCTGATCTTTTCCTTTGGAGAGCGAAGTGCAATCGGCGGCTATGCCCCCGGTTTCACGCTTGAGCAATATGCCAACCTTCCGGCGCGGTTCGCGGCCTTTCGCAACACCCTGACGCTTGCGCCGGTGGGGACATTGGCGGCGCTCTTCATTGCTTATCCGCTGGCCTATTTTCTGGCGGTCAAGGTCACGCCCAAGTGGAAGACCATGTTGCTGGTGCTGGTCATTGTACCGTTCTGGACATCCATCCTTATCCGGTCGTACGCATGGATCTTTCTGCTGGGTGGCAAAGGTGTGCCAGCGCTACTCGCCGCCATCGGGTTCGAAGAAATTCGCCTGCTCAACACGCCCTTTGCCGTACTGGTCGGTATCGTCTATGGCTACCTGCCGCTGATGGTTTTTCCGATCTACGTCGCCTTGGAAAAGTTGGACCTGCGCCTGCTTGAAGCCGCCGCTGATCTGGGCACGCCGCCGTGGCGTAGTTTCCTGCAAATTACCCTGCCGCTGTCGATGCCGGGGGTTCTGACGGGTTCGATGCTGGTCTTTATCCTGCTGATGGGGGAATTTCTGATCCCCGCGATCCTTGGCGGTGGCAAAGTGTTCTTTGTCGGCAACGCGCTGGTGGATCTGTTCCTGCAATCACGCAACTGGGCCTTTGGATCGGCGGTCGCCGTGGCGCTGGTTGTGATCATGCTGATCACGGTCGCGATCTATTCCCGCGTGGTTAAGCGTTTTAGCGCCAGCCGCGACGATGTTGGCCTGATGTGAGGGTGCCATGAAATTTTACGCAATGGCGGTCTACGCCTTTCTTTATCTTCCCATCGGCATCATCGCCCTCTTTTCGTTTTCGGCGGGACGGTCTGCTTCGTCGATGCAGGGGTTTTCCCTGCAATGGTACGGCCGGGCGCTGAATAATCCGTTTGTGATGGAGGCGCTTTGGACATCCGTGAGGGTGGCGTTTCTGTCGGCGATATTGGCCACGTTGGTGGGCACGGCCGCGGCGCTGGCGTTGACCGGCATGCGCGGGCGGTTGCGCGCCACCTTTGACCTGCTGGTGCAGATCGCAGTGATGATCCCCGGCATCGTCATCGGTATTGCGACGCTGATCGCGTTGGTAAGCGTCTTTGATCTGGTCAATCCCTGGCTTGAACCGATGACCGGCTGGTCCCTGTCACTGGGCGCTGGGTCCCTGATCGGTGCGCACGGGTTGTTCACCATGTCACTGGTTGTGCTGCTGGTGCGCGGCCGGATGGAAACGCTGGACGGTGCCCTGATCGAAGCATCGAACGATCTGGGCGCGACGCCACTTGGCACGTTCTGGCAGGTGACGTTGCCGCAGATCATGCCTGCGATCCTTGCGGGATTTCTGCTGGCCTTCACCTTTAGCTTTGACGATTTTGTCATCGCCTTTTTTGTCGCCGGGGCCGAGACAACCCTGCCGATCTACGTCTTTTCGTCGATCCGTCGCGGTGTGACGCCCGAAATCAACGCGATCGGCACCATGGTCATGATCGCCTCACTCACCCTTCTGATTGTCGCGCAGTTGCTGTTGCGACGGTCACAGGCGCAGGCGCGCCGTTAATTCAGATGCAGGAGACAGCAATGTTGCAAGATCGAGTCACACTGGTGACCGCAGGCGGTTCGGGGATCGGCCGGGCCGGGGCCGTTGCCATGGCCCGCGAGGGTGCATTCGTCGTGGTGAGCGATCTGCAACAGGATTTGGCGGACGAGACACTGGCGCTGATCAGGGACGCAGGCGGGCGTGGTGAGGCCCGTGCGTTGGACATGCGCGACGACGCGGCGGTTGAGGACGAGATTGCACGTGTCGGAGCCACCTACGGGCGGATCGACGTGCTGCACAGCCATGCGGGCATCCAGATCGCGGGCCGGGCCGAGGACGTGACCCCTGCGCAGATGGATGCAGCCTGGGCGCTGAACGTGCGGGCGCATTTTGTCGCCTCCCGGGCGGTCATCCCGCATATGCGTGCGCAGGGGGGGGGATCTGTGATCATCACAGCGTCCAATTCCGGCTGCCAGTTCGACCGGGGCATGGTGTCCTATGCCACCACCAAACACGCCGCCGTGGCGATGGTCAAACAGATGGCGGCGGATTACGCGCGCGAAAAGATCCGATTCAACGCGCTGTGTCCGGGGTTCGTCGACACACCCTTTAACGCCGGGTTCGAGACGCAGATGGGCGGACGCGCCGGGTTAGAGAGCTATGTTGCCGACACCATCCCCATGGGTCGCTGGGCCAGCGCCGAAGAGATTGCCGAGGGTATCCTCTACCTCGCGTCGGACCGTTCGGCCTTTGTTACCGGGCTGGCGCTGGTCATCGACGGGGGTGAATGCCTCTGACGCCCGGAATCGACGAAGTGAATTTCGGGCCGAGCGACGAGGCGCTCGCGCTTGGGCTTTTCCGACACTGGCCATAACGAGGTAAGCGCCGGCCTGAAACGCCGTATCCAGACGGCACCGATCTTATTGCGCAGAAAGTCCACAGGTCTTCCTGTGTGAGATCACTCTCGTCGCAACCTTCATCTACTGGCGATAGCCGAGGGCGATCCAATCGCGTTCGATCAGGTCGGAAACGGCGTGCCGATCATGGCGGTGGCACCCGAAGCGCTGATTGCACCTGCACCTCATATCGGCGTGGTTGACCGCGATATTCTTGCTTTCGCTTATGCCGCCGCGCGGTCCGCGACCGGGATTGATAAACAGATGCTGGCAATCGAGACCATGTTGCGACAGGCCGGGTCAGATATGTCTGTCGGCCCTGGCTTTTCTGATTTCGAATTGTTGCTCGACTCAGAATTGTCGGCGGCTGTGCGCGGGCTGAGCCCGAGTGATGCGATAACAATGGGGCGCGACTACGCGGCCCTGTTGGCCGAGCCGCGTTCGCGAGATGCCGTGAGTGCGTGGGCGACGACGCATGTGTCCGAGCCACACCTGTCCCGGATGATCAACCTGCTGAACGTCATGTCCGACGCCGATCTGGCCGCCTTTTACGATCGCGCGGTGCGCGACACCGCCACACAGACTCCGTGGGCGGGACAGATGTTTGAGACTGCGATCTATGCCTGTCAGGAATCGATACCGTTTAACTCACGGGCAGGATTTAACGCCGCTCTCGACCCGCTGCGGTTCCCTTGGTTGCGTCAGTATACGTCCCTATTCTGCGACCTGTGCGACGCATTCACACCCATTGATCATACCGGATTTCACGAGCCGTTCGACAGCGATATTCCAGTCCTCGCCCTTTCCGGTTTGAACGATACGCAGACCAACCCAGACGCAGCCGAGCATATAGCACCGATGCTGTCGAACGCCCGCGCGGCCACGTTTGCCGAAACAGGCCATGGGACGATCCTCTTTTCACAATGTGCGCTCGACAGCGCGGTTGGCTTTATCGAGACCCCCGAAGCAGAGCTCAACACCGGGTGCGTCGACACTCTAATACCAAAATTCGTCGCGCCCTGACACGGTGGGCGGGTCTGCCACGTTACCCATCGAAACATATTCGACATTCAGTGCCGTTTGAGGCACCGAACTTGTGCAGTCAACAACCACCGCAGCTATGGCTGCTCTTCTCATTCTTGGTTTCAACGTAGCGACATCAGAGACATAACAGCCCATGATTCCCAGTGTAGAAACGGCTACTGCCGAACTGGTGTGCAGACCTGCAGTAGCGAAAACGGCCAACTGCAATCTCGGCACACTTCCCACACCGGATACCCGCGCACCGTGATCTGATGCACCGCATCCCGTTTGAACTCGTCGCTGGAATTTCTTGTCCCTATGTCGCCCTCTCGGTTCAAAGTAATGGGGCAAAGCGTCTAAAAACCTAGGGGCACCCCATCCGGGTTTCAGAGCTAAACTGATTCATCCAAGATCCGATGCACGAGGCGTCGGGGCTGATCATCTAACTTGGCATCCGTTTGGCATTGATGAGGTGACCGCCCCCCGGTACTTGGGGAGGATGGCCCGATCTTTCCAAGCTACGGTAGATTGGCAGAAACCTAAACCATAGCGCTATAGGAAACAGCTATGATAGCTGTCGGGTACGTGGCGTCCCGGGGCACGAACAGTGAAAAGATTTTAAGAAAATTTGAGGTACAAATGCCGGATACCAACCGAACCCAAAAAGCTGCCTTTATTATGAGCGCAGAACAGAGCGGCTCGACCTGGTTGTCATACGTGTTGGGCAGCTATGTCGACTGCGCGCACTTGGGAGAGTATTTTCGCCCATTTCTGCGCCCCGGCCACACAGCCTGCCGTCTCTGTGAGGCCAAAGGAAAACCCCAGTGCGAATATCTGGCGGGAATCGAAAATATCCCAAAGGAAGACGCCCATGCCTTTGCGTTCCAAAGAACAGGCGCGCGGATACTGGTTGATTGCAGCAAGCGGCTGGACTGGCTTGAGTTGGCTGCTGCATCATCTAAATTTGAATCGATTGCTTTGCACCTTATCAAAGATCCCCGGGGATGGTTTGCCTCTCAAAAACGTCGATCACGGATGACTGCAAAGCATGGATGCGCGGCATGGGTCAAAAGAAACAGGGAAATTCAGAATCGCTTGGTTCAGCTTGGGGTGCCACGATTCACGACATTTTATGATGAGATCATACTGGATCCCGAACAGCATATGACGCATGTGTGCGATTTTCTGGGCATTGCTTTTGACCCAAACGCTTTCCGCTATTGGGAGGTTGAACATCATGGCCTTGGGGGCAATGGCGCAGCGCTCAACAACCTCGTTCGGGCGGAACAATACACTGTCAAAACCGGAGATGACGAATATTATTTTGATCGTCTGAAGAAGGTCTTTCATGATCAACGCTGGTCATCCGAGTTAGATGCGGATGAAATCGCCATCATCGAACAAGATAAAGACGTAAACGAATTTCTTGCCTCTTGTGACCGAAGCTTTTCTGATTTCGACAGACTTTTACAGGTGTAATCCGCGTCGTCCCGGCTGGCCTGAGCGGTGAAGAAAGCACCTCGGGGCTATGTCGGGCGGAATGCCTGTGCAATTGGGATGACGACACCGCAGAACTGGCAGCCTGACAGACGACCAAGATGCAGCTCTACGACCCGCGGCAAACAATTTGGTCATACCGCGGGAAGTTGTCGAGATGACATCGACGCACATGATCAGCAGTGGGCGGGCAAAAGAACGCCCTGAGATATCCCACCGTGAGCGTCGTTTCTGTCAGGGGTCTCTGACCCCGGATCGCCGTAGTCGATGGTTGCTCAGGGCATATACATTCCGCCGCTGACGTGGATGGTTTGCCCGGTGGTGAATCGTGCGCCGGGGCGGCAGAGCGATACAATCATGTAGGCGGCTTCGTCGACGTTGCCCGGGCGGCCCAGGATCGGGCCTGCGCCCATTTCGGGCGCGGCGCCGGCGCTGGCGGAGCGGGCGCCGCCGATCTTGCCCGGTGCGACACAATTCACCGTCACGCCCCGGTCTGCAAATTCACGCGCCAGTGCCTTGGTCAGTCCGACAATCCCCGCCTTGGCCGCCGAGACGTGGGCCCGGGATTTTGCGCCGACATGGGCGCTGACCCCGCCAAGGTTGACGATTGTTCCACCGCCCGCAGCCACCATGCCTCGCAAGGCCTCGCGGCTGCACAGGAAGGCGCCGTCCAGGATCACGGACTGGATCTGTCGCCACTGTTTCAGCGTCATTTCGAGAAAATCGGCCTCGCCCCTGATTGCGGCATTGTTGACCAGAATGGTGATCTCGCCAAGCGCGTCGCGGGCCTGTGCGAAGACGCGCGCGACATCAGCTTCGTCGGTGATATCCCCCAGAACGGCCATGGCCGTACCACCTGCGGCGCGGATCTCGGCGGCGACGGCTTCGATCTCTTCGCGCGACGACTGGGCGTGCACGACGACGGCGGCCCCTTCTTTCGCCAGACCGAGCGCGACGGCGCGGCCGATGCGTCGCGATGCGCCTGTCACCAACGCCACCTGGCCAGTCAGTTCCCTGTCAGTCGTATCCATTGTCTATTCCTTCTTGCGTTTTTTGGTTTTGGCGGGGGGCTTTCCCGACGGGCGCGGGGCCTTTGGTTTGGGCGGGGATTCCAGATCGTGGGCAATCTTGCGCAATCTGAGCGACACCGACTGGTCAAGCACGGTGCGGCAACTTTGGCGCAAAGCTTCTGCTGCGGGGGACAAGGTGCGCCCCTTTAAGGTGACGAGGCCAAGGCTTCGGCTGACCACCGGGTTGGATATGGGCGTCGCGACGAGGTTCAGGTCCAGGCGGCGAAACTGCATCAGCGTCGGCACCGCCGAGATCCCGAGGTTTTTCCCAACCATCGCCATCAGCGCGTGGAAATGGCCAACCTCCAACGTCCCGGACAGACGATCCCAACCGGACCCGAGCGAGCGTTCCAGAAGCGATATCGTGCCGCTTCCGGGGCGCATCCGAATGAAATCGTGCCCCTCCAGATCGGACCAGGCCAGGTCCGGGGCGCTGGCCAATTCATGATCGCGGTGACTGATCAGCACGAATCGATCTTCGAGCAGTGGCTCGAATTCCAGCTCTGGGTGCCCGTTGCCAAACTGGCTGATGGCGAGTTCGGCCTCGCCGCGCAGCACCCTTTCGCGGGCTTGCGGGCTTGATCCTTCGGAGATGCGCACGCGGACGCCGGGATTGGTGGCGCGGAGGCCCGCAACGATTTCGGGCAACAGCGTTTCGGAAACGGTCATGTTGCTGGCGAAAGACACAAAGCCCCGCCGCACGTTGACCAAATCGCGCATGTCGCGCAGCGAACGGGAATAATCATGCAGGATCCGCTCTGCCTCGGGGAGGAACTGCAATCCGACAGCCGAGACGGTCACCTGCCGTGTGGTGCGGTCGAACAGCCGCGTGCCCAACTCTTCCTCAAGTTTTTTGATCCGGCGTGAGATGGCGGATTGCGAAATGGCAAGTTCGGTCGCGGCGCGGGCAAAACTCTTTACCCGGGCGACGGTTGTGAAGGCCTGAAGATCATCGAGTGAGACGCGCATGATCTGGAGATACTTTCATTATATTCATTAATCAATCAGTTAATTGCGTTTGATTCAGTAGTTGTCCTGTGCTGTTAATTGCCAACCGGCAACGACTTTGGAGGGTCGACCGGTCCAAAGGGAGGAGATAACAATGTCCTATTTCAGAAAGCCCCTGATGGCGGGCGCTGCAATTGCTGCCATCGCGATCCCAAGTCTGGGCCTTGCTCAGGATCTGTCGCTAGAAGGCAAGACGGTCACGATCATTGTGCCATTCGCCGAAGGGGGCGGGGCTGACCGGCTGTCCCGAATCCTGTTGCCCAGTCTGTCGAAAAACCTGCCCGGCACCCCGAACATCATCGTTCTGAACCAGCCGGGCGGCGGTGGTGTCACGGCTGCCAATGCGTTTCAGTCGGTGGACGCGACCGACGGTACCCAGCTTTTGATGGCGTCGACATCGACATTCCTGCCCAAGATGCTGGGCGCCGATATTGCGCGGTTCGATCCCACAGAATGGACCGCTGTTGCCGGGTTCCCGCGCGGTGCGCTGCTATATGGTATCAAGGACCAGCTCGGCGTTGACGGTGGCGGGGCCGATCCGGCGGCTGACTATGCCGCGCTCAAGGATGCACCCATCCGGTTCGGTCTTTCGACGCCGATTGCGGCCGAGATGCTGGATCTTGTTGCGCTCGACCTGTTGGGTCTGGATCCGCGGGTGATCTTTGGCCTGGATTCCGCGGATGCAGAGGCTGCGTTCCTGCGGGCTGAATTGAACATGAACACTGACAACACCTTGTCCTTCATCTCGAACTTCCAGGAGGATGCCAACGTTGTTGCGCTATGGAGCTATGGGTTCGTTGACGAAGCCGGGGCGCTTCAGCAGGATCCCGATCTACCGGGTCTACCGACCTTTGAGGAATTCTTTGAAACCGCAACCGGATCAAAGCCAGAGGGGCAGGGCTACGAGCTTCTGCGTAATCTCATGAACGCGAAGGTCATGATTTCCAAGGCGCTGATGCTGCCGGCCGGAACGTCCGACGAGGTGCGCGACATGTATGTCGATGCCATGCGTCAGGTTGTGACCGACCCCGACGTGCGTGCCGTTCTGGACAAGGAACTGGGACAAATGCCTGTGAACTTTGGTGTGGAAACCGCCCGCGCCATCGCATCGGGCACCCGGATGGAACCAGAGGTCCGGGACTGGGCCAACGAATTCCTGATGGAGAATTACGACACGTCTCTCGACGGTTGACGACGGTCGCGGCGCCCTTTGCGGGGCGTCGTGCGCCGATGCGTATTGCCCGTTTCGACGAACTTGCTCCGAACATTCCAACCGTCCGGCTGGCTGACGTTTTGCGTTGCCGATCGGCCCAACGATCCGAGGTCCCATGCTGGACGCTGCACTGAGTGCATTATCGCAATTGAGTCAGGTTTCCTTGTTGATCTCGCTGGTCAGCGGGGTTCTTGTCGGGCTAGTCGTCGGTATCCTGCCCGGGTTGGGCGGCACCGCTGGGCTTGCGCTGCTTTTACCCTTTGTCTTCGGAATGGAGACATCTTCGGCCCTTGCCATGATGATCGGCATGGCGGCTGTAACAACAACATCAGATACATTCCCGGCGGTCCTGATGGGCATTCCGGGCACCTCCGGGTCCCAGGCGACGGTGATGGACGGCTTTCCCATGGCCAAGGCAGGGCAGGGGACGCGGGCGTTGTCAGCGGCGTTCGTGTCGTCGCTGTTCGGCGGGTTGTTCGGCGCGGTGGTGCTGTCGTTCGCGGTTGTCGCAGCGCGGCCGATCATCCTGTCCATCGGCTTTGGCGAACAGTTCATGCTTGTGGTTCTGGCGCTGTCGATGGTCGGCATCCTGACGGGGCTGAGTGTCTGGCGGGGGCTGGCGTCGTGTGCTCTTGGTCTCGCGTTGGGGGCGCTTGGCGCTGCGCCGATGTCGGGGGTTGAGCGGGCCAGTTTTGGCACTGACTACCTTCTTGACCCGCTGCCGCTGACGATCATCGGTCTGGCAATGTTCGCGACGCCTGAAATCGTCGATCTGCTGCGGCGCAGCGAACGAATTTCGGATAAGGCCACGCTGGGGCCTGGGTGGATGGCGGGCGTCAAGGACTGGATGGCGAATTGGTGGCTGTCGCTGCGCTGCGCCGTCATCGGCTGCCTGGTCGGGGCGCTGCCGGGCCTTGGCGGGTCGGTTGTGGACTGGATCGCCTATGGTCACGCCATTCAAACCACAAAGAACCGCGAAAGCTATGGCACCGGCGATGTGCGCGGCGTGATCGCACCCGAGTCGGCCAACAACGCCAAGGAGGGCGGCGCGCTGATACCGACGCTCTTGCTGGGTATTCCGGGGTCGGGAACCATGGCAATCCTGTTGGGCGGGCTGATCATAGTCGGGATTGACCCCGGAGTGACGATGGTCACGCGCCATCTGGATCAGGTCTATGTCATCATCTGGTCGCTGGCGCTGGCCAATGTCGTCGGGGCGCTGATCTGTTTTGGTCTGGCACCGCAAATCGCGCGGTTGACGACGATCCGGTATGTGTTGCTGGCGCCGTTCATGTTGGGGATCATCGCCTTTGCCGCATTTCAGGCGACGCGGAACTGGGGCGACCTGATTGCGCTGTTCGTGCTCAGCGTTCTGGGCGTTTACATGAAGCGGTTTGGCTGGTCCCGGCCTGCGCTACTGATCGGGTTTGTCCTGTCGAGCCGGGTTGAGACTTCGGTCTATCAGACGGTCGCGCTGTATGGCGCCAGCTTTTTGCAACGGCCGATTGTGCTGATCCTGCTGGCGCTGACGGTTGGCTCTGTCACGGCGGCGATCTTTCTAAAGGCACCGCCGTCTGGCGAGGTTGGCGAGGAATCTCCCTATTCCTCAAGCCGGACATTGCCACAGTGGGGGATGCTGGCGGTTGTGGCGGCCTTTGCTCTCTATGTCATGTGGGATGTGATTGGCTATAACCAGTTGACCGCGCTGTATCCCCTTGTTGCCGGAACCACGATCCTGCTGTGTCTCGCGCCGCTGGCGTTCTCGATGGCGACAGCCCGGCAGGCAGGCACGATGTTCTATGACGAGGAACGCGTGCCGGACGGAACCGACAAACCAACCCGCTCGGCGGAATTCTGGCTTGGCGTTATCCTTGGACATCTTGCGCTTTGTGCGCTGCTTGGTTTTGTCCTTGGCACCGCGTTCTTCATCGCCGGATTTCTGATCGGCTTTGGACGGGCCAAGCCCTGGCAGGCGCTGGCAGGTGCTGCCGGCTTTGTCCTCATTCTTGGCCTTCTCTCGGATCAGCTGACGTTGCGGTATCCCGAGGGGCTCTTGCAGACCCGGGCCGGCATCGAACTGCCCTGGCCCCTACAATAAGAGGTGAACACCATGTCCCGTAGCATACTTTCTAGTCCAGACAGCCCGGACGCCGTGCTTGCCGAACATATCGCAGGAGCGTTGTCGGTCCCGCTGCCACCCGAGGTCGAGGCCAAGGCCCGTGAGCATCTTTTGGATACGCTGGCGGCGATCCTGTCCGGGCGGTTCCTGCCTGCGGGTGAATTCGGCTACCGTTTTGCCGGTCTGCATGCCAGCCCCGGACTGGCCACCCTTTTGGGCGACAGGCAAAGAGTCGGCGCAGAAATGGCCGCCTTTGCCAATGCGATGGCTGCGCATGCTGACGAGACGGACGACAGCCATGTCGCCGGCCGTTTTCATCCCGGCTGCGGCGTTGTGCCCGCCGCGTTGGCCATGGCCGAGGCCAAGGGAAGTACCGGCGCCGATCTGCTGGCCGCTATCGCGCTTGGCTATGACATTGGCGCGCGGGCGACGATGTCGCTGGGGTTCTCGAATCCGCGTACCACGACGTTTTCCACCCATGCCTTTGGCGCATTGTTCGGGGCTTCTTCGGCGGCTGGGGCGCTGGCTGGTCTGTCTGCGCCGGAGGCGGAAGCCCTACTGTCGTTTACCGTGCAGCAGGCATCGGGACTATCCTACTGGAATCGCGACCCCGATCATGTGGAAAAATCCTTTGATTTCGGCGCAAGGGCCGCGCGCAACGGCGTTTTCGCAGCCCAACTTGCCGAAGCCGGAATGACGTCGCCCGACCACCCGCTGACCGGGGTGAACAGCTACCTTGCTGCGTATGCAGAAGATGCGCGCCCTGCTGCGCTGACCGACGAATTGGGCACGCGGTACGGCATCCTGTTCGCGACGATCAAGAAATGGTCCGTCGGGTCCCCGCTGCAATCCATGTTGGACGCCTTGATTGAGGTGTTTGGCGGCCAACCGACCCTGCCGGACGAGATCGAGGATATCGAGCTTCGGCTGCCCGCGAACCGTGTCCATGTCGTCGACGACCGGCATATGCCGGCAATCTGCGCCCAGCATCTTGCCGCGCTGGTCGCGTTGCGAGGCGGGGTCAGCTTTGCCCAATCACACGATGTCGGCCTGATGCACGATCCTGAGATTTTGGCGCTGCGCAAAAAGATCCGCCTTGTGCCGGACGATGCGCTGGTCGCGGCGCGGCCCGAGCGGCAGTCGATCGTCACCGTGCGTTTCGCGGGCGGAGAGACCCGTTCGCATCACGCCAGGACGGTGCGCGGTACGCCGGATGATCCGATGTCCATCACCGATGTCGCGGACAAGGCGGCGGATATCCTTGGCCCTATCCTGCCAGACGGCGGCACGCGGCTGATCGCATTGTGCCTGCACGAGCCGTTCACACCCGCCACGCTGGCAGAGGCCTGCCGGATTGACGAAACCCGCGTGAGGAAAACAGGATGACCGGGGCAGGGGGGACCATGACCGGGTTGACCCGTACGGTCGCGGCGTTCGTCACTGAAACCACCTATGCCGACCTGCCGGACGACGTGGTGCAAATAGCCAAGCGCTGCATGGTCGATGGCCTTGGCGTGATGCTGGCCGGGTCGCGCGAACCCTGCGCGCTGATCGCCCGCCGCCATGCCGCAAGCTTTGGCGGCAAGGCCGAGGCGCGCACGCTGGGGGCGGGGTCCGTTGGCCTGCCGGCGCCGCTTGCCGCGCTCGCCAACGGCATTGCCGGTCATGCGCTTGACTGGGACGACACCGCGCTGTCGCTTGAACCGGACCGCACGGTGCTGATCCATCCGACGATGCAGCCGCTTTGCGCGGCTCTTGCGGTTGGCGATCTGCTGGGGGTGAGCGGGCGGGACATGCTCACCGCCTTTGTTCTGGGGTTCGAGGCACAGGTCAAGATCGCCGAAACCATGGGTGCTGATCATTTCATCTATGGCAGGGGGTTTCACACCACGGGGACCATCGGGGTCTTCGGCGCAACGGTGACCGCGAGCCGACTGATGGGGCTTTCGACGGAACAGACCGTTCACGCCATCGCCATCGCCGCGACGATGTCATCGGGCCTTGGCGAAAACCACGGCACTATGGCCAAGCCGCTGAACATGGGCCATGCGGTGGAAAGCGGTGTGTCGGCGGCACGGCTCGCGTCCATGGGCTTTGACGGACCGGCGACTGCCCTGGAAGGCGAGAGAGGTTTTTTCGCCACCTTCGGCGGAGGCCACGATCCGTCACGCATGCGCGGGCGTTTGGGCGATCCCTGGGCGATCATCAGCCCCGGTACGTCCGTCAAACCCTATCCGTCGGGGGTGGTTGGGCATCCCGGCATGGATGCGATGAAAGCCCTGGTGTCAGAGCACGAGGTTCGTCCCGAAGAGATCGCCCGCATCGTGGTGCGCACCGGCCCCAGCGTGATCAGACCCGGCCCCCTGCGCATCGCCCATGCGCATACCGCGCTTGAGGGTAAGTTCTGCGTCGCGTTTCAGATGGCGGCGATTGCATTGCGGCGCAAGGCGGGTCTGGCTGAATTCTCGGACGAATTTGTGGCCTCTCCCGTCTGTCAGGACATGCAGGGTCGGGTAGAGGTGTCGATTGCGCAGCATATCGCGGATCTTGGCAAGGACCGCGTCGTCTTTGAGATTGACGTTTTGACCACCGATGGCCGGACCCTGACGGCCAAGTCAGAAGAACACTATCGCGGCGGCCCCCGTAACCCGCTGACATGGGACGAGCTTTGTGACAAGTTCCGCGATTGCGCCGACCCTGTCCTGGCGCCGGATCGCCAGACCGGGATACTGGACATGCTGAGCCGCCTGGAAGAGGTGCGAGAGGTGCGGGACCTCGTTACGCTTGCCTGTTAAGGGACAGGGACGGGTTGATATGGTGCCGGAGAATCGGCGCGGCGCGTGCGTCGAGGTCATAGTCGCGGCCACGATGCTCGCCGCGATGTTCGGGTGATGCGCAACCGGGACTGCGCAGTTGTCCCTCTGGTCGGTTCAAGCCTTGGCCCCTCATGCGAATTTCAATTAATCTGCGCGCCTCAGGGGTTACGTTCGCGACGTGGAATTATTGATTTGGGTCAGGATTCATAACCAGAACATATCCACGGCAGCCAAGGGGCGCAGGCTGATAGGAGGACCTTCGGACACCTATCGTAACGGGTCGCGACCTTACGGCTTTTCTGCGACGGGATGCACGGCTTAATCCCCTTGGCTTCAAGGGCTTGGCGATACCCAT